>NZ_JBFAOH010000003.1:0-419315 GCF_040675175.1 Nonomuraea sp. NPDC049649 | reverse complement strand
GACGGCGTCGCCTACGACCCCGCCAAACACGGAGCCCTTCAGGCTCTGATCCAGCAAGATCAACAAGCAGCAGCTTGACACAGGGCTACTCATGAGTGATCCTCCATCTGCGGGCTCAGCAGCGCCCACAGTCGTGACCAGACCTCGGCGAACTCGGGCTCCGTACGCAGCGAACCGAAGTCGCGGGGCCGGGCGAAGCCGATGGGCTCGACGTGGATGATCCGGCCCGGGTTGGCACCGAACACCACGACGCGGTCGGCCATGAGGATGGCCTCTTCCAGGTCGTGGGTCACGAAGAGCACGGTCTTGCGCTCGCGCTCCCAGATCTCCAGGGTCTGCTTCTGCAGGTTCAGCCGCAGCTGCGCGTCGAGCGCGCCGAAGGGCTCGTCCATCAGCAGCGTGTTCGGCCGGTAGACGAGGGTCTGCGCGAGCGCGGCACGCTTGAGCATGCCGCCGGACAGCTGCGAGGGGTACCGGTTGCCGTACTGGCCGAGGCCGACCAGTTCGAGCACCTCCGCCACCCGCTCCCGGCGCTCGCGCCGCGGCACCTTCTGCACCTCCAGCGGGAGCGCGACGTTCTTCTCCACGGTCCGCCAGGGCAGCAGCGTGTCCTTCTGGGTGACGTAGCCGACGTCGTTGTTGACGCCACGGATGGGCTTGCCGTCGTAGAGGACCTGGCCGGTGCTCTGGGTGAGCAGGCCGGCCGCCATGTTGAGCAGGGTGCTCTTGCCGCAGCCGCTGGGGCCGATGATGCAGATGAACTCGCCCTTGCGGATCTCCAGATCGATCCCCTGCACGGCGGTGAACGTCCGCTTGGCGGTGGTGAAAGTACGCCCGACCTGGTGGTAGCTCACCGCCACCGGCCGGTCGTCCGTCCCGGCCCCGGCGGGCGCGTCGGTCTGTGATGTTCGGATGCTGGACACGTACGTCTCCCTCACTCAGGCGTCCGGCAGCGCGGCGACGAGCGTGGTGTCGTAGAGCTCCTCGAACGGCACCGAAACCGGGTCCGGCTTGCCGATGTTGTAAACCTTGATCAGGTTGTCGGCGAGCTCCTCGGTCGGCACGAGGCTGCCGGCGAAGACGGGCAGGATCGCCTCGATCCCGGCCTTCCAGGCGGCGTCGCTGGTGCTGGAGAAGAACTTCTGGTGCAGGGCGTCGCTGTGCTCCTGGCTCAGGTTCTTGGCGTCGTCACGGGCCTGCGCCATCGCCTTGAGGAACTTCGTCACCGCGTCGGGCTGGCTCTTCAGGAAGTCGGGGTTGGCGACCACCACGATGTAGGGGATGTTCGCCGCCTCGGGGGCGTCCTGGACGATGTCGATGAAGACCTTGCCCCACCCGTCGGCCTCGGGGCCGGTCGTCTGGCTGGGGAAGCCGGCGAGGCCGTCCGAGGCGCCCTGCCTGACCGCGGCGGTGCCGGCGGCGGCGTCGTTGAACGGCTGGATCGTGACGTCGCTCTCCGGGTTGAGGCCGCCGAGGGTCAGAATCTGCCGGAGCAGGAGGTCGGTGGTCGAGCCGGTCGCCGCTGAAGCGATCTTCAAACCCTTGAGCGCGTCGATCTTCTCCTGGTAGGGCGACTCGGGCGTGACGCCCTTCTGGGCCAGCTTCTCCAGGGTCTCGTTGTTGAGCGTGATCTGCTCGGGGGCCGGCGCGCCCAGCACGGCGACGACCTTGACCAGCTTGCCCGCGGCCGCGGAGGCCAGCGGAGCCGTCCCGCCGGTGAGGGCGATGTCGGCCTGGCCCTGGGCGACGGCCTGGATGAGCTGGTTGGCGTTGAAGATGGAGGTCAGGTTGTCGATCTCAATGCCCTGCTCGGCGAAGTAGCCCTGCGCCTCCGCCTGCAGCCTCGGGTAGCTGCACAGACAGGCGGAACCGGCATCGATATATCTGATCTTGGTCAACCCGGACTCGGCGGCCGCGGCGGTGTCGGTGCCCTCCTGGGAGGGCGAGGCACAGCCACCGAGCAGGACCGCGAGCAGGACGGTCAGGGCCGAGGCAAGGAGTTTCGTGGAACGAACCATGGCAGCGCTCATCTCCGAGGGGGCATGCAGAAGGCCGCTAATCTCTGATAACGATAGTGACAGTAGTCCTGAAACGTCAATGGTCTTGTCGCGCCCGATCGGCCCCGTTACCTGCCTCATCAGCGGCGACGGGGGCACGCCACCCCGCGACACCGCTTGGTGGAAGAGTAGGCGATGCCCCGGTGGCGACCTCAAGGGTGATGCTTGTCACGTTCCAGAGACAGGCGTCGGCGAGTGCGCAGCACGGGGCGCGATGTGCACCGGCACCGAGACAGACGCACCGGCGGCCGTCACGCAGTTGAAGACGACTTCAACAACACGCACGGGCCGCCGGGAGCGACGGTGAACCGGCGGGCGAATCGGGGGAACGCCCGGCGCCTCTCAGGCGAGGGCGCCTTCGGCGCGGAGCCGGGCGGCGGCCTGGGCGATCCAGGACGTGACCTCGCCGACCCCCTCCACCGCACGGGGCAGGTTCAGCACCACTTCGTCCACGTCCCGCTCGGCCAGCGCCTGGACGCCCGCGAGCGGGTCGTCCTCGGGAGCCCGGGCCACGATGCGGAAGGAGGAGCGCTCGCGCTCCTGACGCTCCAGCTCCGCCTGGAGCGCGGAGACGTATCCGGCCGTCTGGTCGGCCGTGCCCGGAGGGCCGTACCAGCCCTCACCGTGCTGGACGGCGCGGCTGAGCGCGCGCTCGCTGGCGCCGCCGATGAGGACCGGCACCGGCTCGGCGGTCGGCGGGGAGACGGTGAGCTCGGGGAAGGAGTACCAGCGGCCCTCGTGGCTCACCGGCTCGCCGGTCCAGAGCCGGCGCATGATGCTCAGCATCTCCTCCGTACGGCCGCCACGGCCGGAGAACGCCTGATCCAGCGCCTCGAACTCGGTGCGCATCCAGCCCACGCCGACCCCGAGCACGAGCCGTCCCCCGGACAGTTCCTGGGCGGACATCACCGACCGCGCGGCGATGAGCGGGTGACGCAGGGGCAGCACGTAGACGCCGATGCCCAGCCGGATCCGGGTGGTGGCCGCGGCCAGGTGGCCGACCATCACCAGCGGGTCCGCGAACGGCGTGGCGGGGTCGAAGCTCGGCCGGCCATGAGCGCTGTACGGGTACTTCCCGTCGGTCACGGTCGGCGAGATCACGTGATCCGGGATCCAGAGCCCGTGGAACCCCTCCTGCTCGGCCGCCTCGGCGATAGGCCGGTACCACGCGAGCGGGAACCCGAAGCAGCGCACCGACACCTTCATGACGCTCTCCCCGATTCTTGACAGTTCAACATGGGCACCATACTAATCATGATTAGCAATATCTATCGGGAGGCATACCCATGGCGAAGCGTCCGGGCGTGATGGTCGCGATGTTCGACATCCCCGACTCCCTAGAGAGGGAGTTCAACACCTGGTACGAGGAGGAGCACATCCCCGAGAAGGTCGGCCAGGTGCCGGGCTTCCTCAGCGCGCGCAGGTACAAGGCGCTGGACGGGCGGCCGAACTACCTGTGCATCTACGAGCTGGAGGATATCTCCGTCGTCGACAACCCCGAGTACCAGCAGAACTACCGCAACGGCACGGTGACGACGGAGCGCATGAAGGCCAAGGCGAAGACCTTCTACCGCAACGTCTACGTCCAGATCCACGAGGCCGCCGACGGCCTGCCGCTGCCGGAGTGAGGACCGCCGTGAACGACCTGGAGAGAAGGATCCGCCGGCTGGAGGACCTGGAGGAGATCCGGGGCCTGGCAGTCCGGTACGGCTTCGCCGTGGACGAGCGCGACCTGGACGGCGTCTGCGCGCTGTTCACCGAGGACGCCGAACTGCGCACCATGAGCGGGCCCGGCAAGGGCAAGGGCGTCGCGGCGATCGCGGACTACTTCCGCGGCCGGTTCGACGTGCTCGGGCCGACCAACCACTTCACCCACGGCCACGTGGTGGACTTCGACGACGAGGACCCGGACCAGGCCACCGGGCTGGTCTCCTCGCACGCCGAGGTGTGGCGGGACGGCGCGCCGATGATCACGGCGCTGCGCTATCACGACCGCTACCGGCGCGGGCCGGACGGCTGGCGGTTCGCTGAGCGGGTGCAGTCCTACATGTACTTCGTCGACGTCCGCGAGTACCCGCAGGCGCTGGGCGACCGGCTGCGCATGCGGGCGAACAAGGACGCCTGGCAGAAGGCCGACTGGCCCGCCGGCCTGTGACCGGGAGGGTCGGCGACGGCCCTCCCCTTCAGGATCGGGTGCCCCAGCGGATGGTCTGCTCCAGCACCTTGGGGTGCGCGCGCTCGACATAGCGGACGTAGGCGTCGATGTGCTCCTGCATCCGGGCCTCGGCGCCCTCCGCGTCACGAGCCTCGATCATGGCGTAGATCTCCTCGTGCGCCTTCAGGATCGCCTTACGCCGGCGCTGCGGATAGTCGCTGCCCACGGCGCTGTAGTCGCCGCTCACGGTGCCGTCGAGGATGCCGAGCAGCGAGTCGACGATGTAGCCGAAGAGAGCGTTGCCCGACCCCCAGGCGATGATGTCGTGGAAACGCTGGTTGGTCTCGAAGAAGACGTAGTCGTCGTCCATGTTGTCGCGCATCTCGGCCAGGCACCGGCCGAGGTCGGCGATCTGCTCGTCGCTCATGCGCTGGGCGGCGAGGGCGCCCGTCTTGGGCTCCAGCGCGGCCCGCACCTCCATGATCGCCCGGAACGGCGCCTGCTTGACCTGCATGAGCAGCAGCATGGTGCTGGCCAGGTGGGACGGGTCGGGGTCGAGCAGGACCGGGCCGCCCTTGGGTCCGGGCTTGAGGGCGATGACGCCCTGGAACTCCAGCAGCCGCAGAGCCTCCCGCAGCGTCCCGCGGCCGATCTCGTACTTTTCGAGCATGACACGCTCAGGCAGGAGCATGTCGCCGGGCCGTAGGTTGTCCCGGCTGACGTCCCGCATGATCCGCTGGGCCACGAGCATCGCGGCCTTGGGTGGCCGGGTACCGTTCGTCATGTCGCCCCTTCATGGAGGTGATCACCCAAGGTACTGAGAATCTATGCTAACCATAGCGGTGATAAGGCCCTGGTGGTGACCTTCGGGGAAGATCGGTGCCCTTACGTGGCCATCTCGGGTTTTACGGTTTGCGCAGCGGTTTCCTGTTGGCGAACTCGTCGAGGCCGAACCTGCCGAGTTCGCGGCCGTAGCCGGAGTTCTTCACGCCGCCGAACGGCAGATCCGGTGCGCTCCTGATGGTGGTGTTGACGCCCACCATGCCGGTGTCGAGCCGGTCCGCGGCGCGGGACTCGTCGCCGCAGAACACCGCCCCGCCCAGGCCGTACGGGGAGTCGTTGGCGATCCGTACCGCCTCCTCGGCGGAGCTCGCGTGGCAGAGGACCGCGACGGGCCCGAACAGTTCCTCATGATAGGCGCGCATGGTGGCGTCCACGCCGGACAGGACCGTGGCCGGGTAGAAGGCGCCGGGCCCGTCGGGGGCGGCGCCGCCGAGGTGGACGGCGGCTCCCTTGCCGACCGCGTCCTGGACCTGGTCGGCGAGGGTGGCGCGCGGCCAGGGAGGACATCGGGCCGAGCCTGGTCGTCTCGTCGCGGGGGTCGCCGATCGTCCATCCCCGGGCGCGGGCCAGGAACGCTTGCCTTCGGTGATCGGGATGCGCGGGAGGCGGCCGTGCCTGGCCGGGTGCGGGCGCGCGTCAGGTGCGGGCTCTGTCGGGTACGGGGGTGAAGTCGAAGCCGGGGTAGCCGTCGCGTTCCACGTCGGCGAGCTGGGCCCGGTAGTTGGCGAGGCCGCCCATGTAGAACATGACGGTCCGGGTCTTGCCGGGGATGTTGGCGCCGAAGATCCAGGAGTCGACCTTGGGGAACAGGGTCGCGTCGGCGATGGCGTGGCACGTCTCGGTCCACGCGCGCTGCGCCTCGGCGGACGGCTCGACGGCGGCGCCGCGCGCCCGCGACTCGCCGACCGGCCTGGCGATCCCCTCGACCTGGGCTTCGATGCTCGGCGGCAGGTTGGTGAAGGGGCCGTTGGGGCCGAGGATCATGAACATGTTGGGGAAGCCGGCGGTGGTGATCCCGAGGTAGCTGGCCGGGGCGTCCCGCCAGGCCTCGTTGATCGTCCGGCCGCCGCGCCCGCGCAGGTCCAGGGCGAGGTAGTTGCCGTCCACGGCGTCGAACCCGGTGGCCAGGATGAGCACGTCGAGCTCGTGGAGTTTGCCGTCCCCCGTCTTCAGCCCGGCGGGGGTCGCCTCCACGACGGGGTGGGTGCGGAGGTCGGCCACGGAGACGTTGTCGCGGTTGAACGTCTCGTAGTAGTGGTTCGAGCAGAGGGGGCGGCGGGCGTACAGGTCCGTGGGGGTGAGGATGCGCGCCGTCTCGGGGTCCTTGACGATCTCTTTGATCTTGGCGCGGATGAACGCGGCGGCGGCCTCGTTGGCCCGCGGGTCGGTCGCGATGTCGCTGAACGTGCCGAACATGAACCGGAAGCCGCCTCCGATGTCCCAGTTCTCCTGGAACACGCGCTGCCGCTCCTCCTCGCTCACGCTCATCGCCGGTACGGTGCTCTCCTCGAACCCGAACGCCACCGCGGAGCCGCGCACCTGCTCCCAGATGGCGCCGAAGTTCCTCTTGACCGGCTCCACCTCGTCCGGTGTGAGGGGCCGGTCGCCCGACGGCACGCAGTACTGGGGCGTACGCATGAACACCGTGAGATGCCCGGCCTCCGGGGCGACGGCGGAGATCACCTGCTGGCCGGAGGAGCCGACGCCCATGACTCCGACCCTCTTGCCCCGCAGGTCGTGCTCGTCCGGCCAGGCGCCGGTGTGCAGGATCTCGCCCTCGAAGGAGTCCAGGCCGGGGATGTCCGGGATGTTGACCTTGGAGAGCAGGCCGAGCGCGGTCACCAGGTAGGTCGCGGTGACGGTCTCGCCCCGGTCGGTGGTGATGGTCCAGGTGTGGGTGTCCTCGTCGAACGCGGCCGCCGTGACGCCGGTGCCGAGCTGGATGTCCTTGCGCAGGTCGAAGCGGTCCACGACGTGTTCGAGGTAGGCGAGGATGTCGGGCTGCCTGAGGTAGCGGGTGGACCAGTCGTACTCCTGGAGGAGGTCCTGGTCGAAGGAGTAACGGTAGACGAAGGCCTCGGTGTCGGACAGCGCCCCGGGGTACCTGTTCCAGTACCAGGTCCCGCCCACGCCGTGGGCCCGGTCGTAGCCCCTGACGGTGAGGCCGAGCTCGTCGCGCAGTTTGCGCAGCATGTAGATGCCGCCGAATCCGGCGCCGATGACGACGGCGTCGTAGTCCACGGTGGTCATGGGGTCCTCCCTTGCTCAGGCGCCGTACCACTTGGCGATGCGGGCGATCTCCTCGTCCGCGGCGGTGGTCCGGCCGGCGTTGAAGACGAAGACGTGCTGCTGGTCCGCGACGACGGAGAGGGTCACGTCCACCCCGGCGGCCTCGGCCCGCTCGGCGAGCCGGGTGGCGTTGTCCAGCAGGGCCTCGGCGCCGCCGGCGTTGATGTAGAGGCGGGGGAAGCCGGTGAGGTCCGCGTGGAGCGGGTTCGCGAGCGGCGCCGCCGGACTCGTCCTGTCGCCGAGGACGCCGGCGATCATGCCTTCGAGCAGGGGGACGGTGATCAGCGCGTCCGTCTCGGCGTTGGTCCGCAGGGTGTCGCCCGCGTTCTCCATGTCGAGCCAGGGCGAGAACGCGATGACACCGCCGGGCAGCGGCTCGTCGCGTTCCTTGAGCGCGAGCGCGGTCGCCACGGCGAGGTTGCCGCCCGCCGAGTCGCCCGCCGTGGTGATGTCGCCGGGCGCGACGCCCCGTTCGGTGAGCGCGAGGAAGGCGGAGACGGCGTCGTCGAGACCGGCGGGGTGCGGGTGCTCCGGGGCGCGGCGGTAGTCGAGGACGAAGGAGACGACCCCAAGCGCCTTGGCCAGGTGACCGGCGAGCTTGCGGTGGCTGGCCGCCGACCCGACGGCGAAGCCGCCGCCGTGGGTGTAGAGGACGACCCGGGAGGCGTCGGCGCCGGCCGGCCGGCACCAGATCCCCGGCACTCCCCCGATCTCCTCCTCGGCGTACGTGACGTCCTCCGGCTCTCTGGTGGGCTGGTGCCATTCGTCGAAGATGCTGCGGAACAGCCGCATGGTGAGGTCCGGGGTGGTCGCGATGATCTGGGACCAGTCGGCGTAGAGGTCCTTGAGCGGGTCGTGCACGGCCTGCACTCCTTCCGTCGGGGCGGATCCGCGCCTGGCTTGTGACGTGCGACACTAAGCGCGGCCCCGGCTCCCGAGGTGTTCCGTTCTGGAACAAGGTCCGGCGATACCCGAACGGCAATGATCCGGACGCGATTGGTATCAGTGCCTCTGTGACTTGTCTTACATACTGAGCACACGGTCTTGGCTTGGAGGCAGTGCCATGAGCAACGCGCGCCGCGTCCCCGTCGAAGATGACGTGATCAGGTCTGCTAAGGAGACGCTGATCACCCAGGGCCTGAGGTGGCCGGCCGGGGAGCGGCAACCGGAGTGGCTGCCACGGGAGATCGACCGCAGCTGGCGCCGCTCGATCAGCGCCGGGGCCACCCGCAAGCCGGACTCCATCCACTACGTCAACACCTTCGACGCCGACAGCGAGCTGTGCCGCGCCGCCCGTCCGGTCCTCGACCGGCTCGGCGAGACCCTGCGGGACCTGGACACCGCGGTCTTCCTGGCCGACCGGACCGGCCAGATCGTCGCCCGGCGGGTCCCCGGCCGCAGCGCGCGGGCGAGGTTCGACGCGGCGGGCGCGGCGGAGGGGTTCGACTTCTCCGAGCAGAGCATCGGCACGAACGGGCTCGGCACCGCCATGCAGGAGGAGGGGGCTGTTCTCGTACGAGGTCCGGAGCATTTCAACGAGGTCCTGGAGCGTCTCGCCTGCGCGGGCACCGGCATCCGCCACCCCGGCACCGGGCGGCTGGTGGGCTCGCTGTCGCTGGCCGCGGCGGCGAGCTCGGCCGAGACGATGATGCTGGCGCTGGCGCGTGAGGGCGCGCGGCAGATCGTGGAGAACCTGGCGGCGACCGCCGGGCACGTGGTGGAAGGCACCGGGGCGCACTTCGTCTGGCTCAACCGCGGCAAGGAGTCGCTGGCGATCGACCTCAAGTCCGCGGACGGGGCCGGCATCGTCCGGCGGCTGATCCGGCGGGCCGACGTGTTCGTCCAGAACCTCGCTCCGGGTGCGGCGTCGCGGCTCGGCTTCGGCGCCGCGCGGCTCCGCGGCGAAGATCCGGGGCTGGTCGTGGCTGACATGTCCGGTTACGGGAGCGGCGGGCCGATGGCGCGGCGCAAGGCGTACGACATGCTGATCCAGGCCGAGGCCGGGCTGGTCGCCGTCACCGGGACGCCGGACCATCCCGCCAAGACCGGGATCCCCACCGCGGACATCGCCGCCGGGATGTACTGCGCCCAGTCGGTGCTGGCCGCGCTACTCCGCCGGGCCAGGACCGGCGAGGGCGCCACCATCGACGTCTCGATGTTCGACGCGACCGTCGAGTGGATGGGCCACGCCCTCTACGCCCAACTCCACACCGGGCGGCAGCCCCCACGCATGGGGGTCGGCCACGTCTCGATCGCACCGTACGGCTCCTACCCGACCCGCGACGGAGAACTGCTCATCGGCGTGCAGAGCGACTCCGGGTGGCGGGCCCTCGTCGCCGCCCTGGGCGCGCCCGGGCTCGCGTACGACGAACGCTTCGTCACGAACGTCCGGCGGGTCCGTCATCGGGCGGAGTGCGACGCCGAGGTCGCGCGGCGCACCCGGGAGTGGGCGACCGCCGAACTCGACGCCCGGCTCGCGGACGCGGGCGTCCCGGCGGCGCAGGTGAAGCAGCTCTCCGACGTGGTCGAGCACCCGCAGCTGCGGGCCCGCGACCGCTGGCGGCGGGTGCGGACCGAGTTCGCCACGGTCGACGCGCTCCTGCCCCCGGCGGTCTTCGGCGACTTCGAAGCCCCGATGGGCGACGTGCCCGCGCTCGGTCAGCACTCGCGGGCGCTCCTGCTGGAAGCCGGGCTCAGCGAAACGGAAACGGACGACGTGCTCGCCCGCGGCGTCGCCCTTCAGCACGATTCCTGAATTGTCGCGGGAGCGGGTGCCCGAGAAAAGGCGTCCCGCTCCCTGTACGGCCGGTCAATTCACGGACGCGGCCGTATTGTGCGACCCCGCGGGATTATGTTCCCGCGTTGCACTTCTTGGAGACCTGCCGGCCGGTCTTGGCGTCCACGCACGTCTCGCAGGTGCGCTTCGGCTGGGCCTGGGTCGGCTCGGCCTTCGTCGTGCACTCGAGTTCCTGAGGCCCGCGGTGGCGGTCCCTGTCGCGATCGCGGTCGCGGTGATGCTTGTACTCGCAGTACTGGCGCTTCCAGCCGCCGCCCTTCTTCTTCGACTGCTTGCAGTAGAAGCATCTCCTGTCGCCTTCGGACATCCACTTACACGGCTTGCTCGTGGATGCGGTCCTGGTCGCGCAGTTGCCGAGCGCGCTGGTCGTAGTGGTCGCGACGGCGGGTGCGGCCTGCGCGTCCTGCGCCTGCGAAGCCGTCGCGGGTGCCACGGCGGCCGCCACGAGGGCGCCGATCGTGAATGCTTCCTTGAGCATGGAACCTCCCATTGCTCGTTGCCTCCTCCTCATCGTGCCCCGCCGTAAAGGAGGAAGGCCAAGGCGAGTGACGGCATATTTTCTTGGGCCACGAATTAAGCCGCGACGCTTTAATTCGACCGCTAAACACGAATCGCCGGCCCGGGAGATGTTTTTACTCCCGATCCCGCTCTCCTTTAATGGGAGTGCCGTTGCAGGCCCTGCCTCCGAGTGAAGGAGCGATGCCATGGACCCGAAGCCCGGCCAGGGTCGAAGCGTTCTCATGTGGTGAGACCGAGTAGTTGAAGGCCGTCGGCGGGGTGGCTGCGGTAGTGGTCGGTGGCGGCGGCGATGTTGGTCCAGCCGATCAGTCGGATCAGGCCGATGGCCAGGTTGCGGAGGCCGGCCAGGATGCGGGGAGCGGCGCCCGTCCTCACCTTGCAGGCGTCTTCGCGGTAGGTGACGTCGCGGATGTGGTGCAGGGCTTCGATGTTCCAGTGGCCGCGGATCAGCTTGGCGAGCTGGGCGTGGGTGATCCGGCCTGGCGGGAGGCTGGTGATGGCGTAGATCGTGACGATGGTGGTCTTGCCGGTGCGGTGGTCGGTGCGGCGGCGTTTGACCTGGATGGCCTGGGCGGCGTGGGGAAAGGGCAGGTCCGGGCGGACGGTGCAGATCTTCATGCGTCGGATCTCGCGGCGGCCGTGCCCTTGTTCGTCGGTGCGGTCGTTCAAGACGGCTTCGCGCCAGGGCAGGGCCTTGAGCCGGCGCAGGAGTGTGGACTGGTTTCCCTTGACGATGAACAGGTAGTGGCCGTCGGCGGCGACGATCTGCCGGGCGTGGTCGGCCTGGGTGTGCAGGGCGTCGGCGGTGATGACCAGGCCGGATAGATGCAGGCTGCTCATTAGGGGTGTGAACGCGGTGATCTCGTTGCTCTTGGCCTCCACCTGCCGCTGGGCGAGCACGGTCTGGGTGTCGTGACGGACGGCGGCCAGCAGGTGGACGGTGCCGCTGTTGGTACGGCTGCCGCGCAGGGTCTTGCCGTCCACGGCCAGGCCGAGCAGCGGTGGGCGCAGGTGCGGCGTGGTCTGTGGAGGGTGAGCGGTGGCCAGCGTGGCGAGGTAGGTGCAGGTGGCGTCGTCGAAGGCGTCGCCGTCCAGACGGGCCAGCAGCCGTCCCAGGGTGGAGGCGGCCAGCCGTACCGTGCCGGGTAAGCCGGCTCGGGCGCGCAGGCCGGGGTCGTATCCGGCGATGAACCGGGTGATCTTCGCCAGCGACGTTGCCCCGCTGAGCACCGCGAGCAGGGCTAACGCCAGCAGCGGGCCGAGCCTGTAGCGGCGTCCCCGGCGGCTGCGCGGGTCGGGCACGGAATCGAGGACCTCGGCCAGCGTATGCAGGTCAGCGGCTGGGGCGGTGAGGGCGACGTGCTCCAGGTGGCGGGAGAGCACGTCGATCGGGGATGATGGCACGCGAACGCGGCCCCTGTTCTTGATCGGCTGGCTTAGACAACCGACGATCATCAGGGGTCGCGTTTGTCATCTCCGCACTGGGGCGCCCTTAGTGGGCCACCCGCGCCAGGGGTGCAGCAGTCTCACCAGCCGAGAACGCAACGGCCTTGGAAGCCCGGCTGGGAGATCCGGCCCATGCGGGACGACGCCGCCGGCATCTGGACGATCCAGGCCGGCGTCTTCCCCGAGAACACCGCCAGCCTGGCCCTGCACCTCGCGCTCGGCTTCCGCGTGGTCGGCACCCGCGAGCGCATCGGATGCCACCACGGCGTCTGGCGCGACGTCCTGCTGATCGAACGCCGCAGCCCCACGACCGGCCGGAGCGAGCCCTAGGAGAGTCCGGCAGCCCGCCGGCGGAACCGTCACCACGGCCGACAATGTTCAATTTCCAGCATTAAGACTTAAAAGCATGGATATGCCTCACTGGCGTGCGGGGCCGCAATCCGCATGGATTCAACCCGGCTCATCGCTTATTATGCTCATGAGCTGGTGTTTTTTCACCATTACGGATGCCCCTTAAATGGACCGCCCCGCAGGGAGAAATGGTTGAGGATCATCGGGCGCCATTCGCAGATCTCCTCCGGAGACATCAGGCAACTCACCAACCTCCTGCTTGAGGACATCCCCAGAGATCTCGTCGGTGAGCCCGTGATCCGCCTGCTCGCCGGCGGATACAGCGGGTCCTTGGTGGCACTCATCTGGCTCGGCCGCCTGGACCCCGTGGTGATGAAGGCAGGCCCGAGCGAGGAGATCGCCGCAGAACACGATCACCGGCTGCGCTTCCCCCATGTGACGGGGACGCTTCCGGAAAACGGCCTTGATCGAATTCACGGCCCTATCGAAGTCCAGCTGAACACCTCCGCGGCCCAATGGTCGGTCATCGCCTACCGTTACGTGGGCGGGAGATCCTTCGAGGAGATCGAGCACTACAGCGATTTCGAGGAGTTCCTGCGTACCTACGTCTGGAGCGCGAACAGAGACCAGGCGCCCTCCGAGCTGACGATCAGGGAATGCCTGCGGAAGGTCGCCCAGATCCTCACCGAGAAACGCCCGGAGGACGGAGATCCGCCGTTGCAGACGCTGGCGGATGCGCTGCCCGCCCTTGCCTGGGACCAGGGGATCCTGGCGACGCTCAACACGGCCGCCGCCTTCTGTCCCGACCTTCCCGACCTGGCGGGCTTCCGGGCCTGGTGGGAGTCCACGACCGAATCCATCCGTGTCGCCCCCGTGCCGGATCGGCGCACGCTGCATGGCGACGCGAGGTTCGCGAACATCCTCATCGACTCCGTGCACGCCCAGGTCGACCTCATCGACTTCGGCAACGGACGCCGGGGCCACGTGTTCGAGGACTTCGCGCGTTTCGAGATCGACCTGCTGTTCCGGACGACGCCCGTGGCCGATGAGAAGGGCAATCTGGATCGAAGCCTGCTCTCGGACGCGGTGGGTCATCTTCTGCGAGACGAAATAGCCGTCGGCTCGATTCAGATCGGCGATCACCGGCAGGTCCGCTGCATCAAGCTCTGGCGGCAGGCGGTCTACCAAGCACTCCCTGCGATGACCCGGCCGGGAGCGCTGATGATGTACCGCTGGTTCCTCCTCGCCGAATGCCTCAAGCGGACGCGCTGGCTCGCGAACGCGGGCGTGCGGGACGTCGGGGTGGACCCGGCTTCCCTCGTCCACACGATCTACGCCCTGCGCCAGAACCTGACGGGAGGCGATCTCTCCCCGACCTGGCTGTCGACCGCTCCGCAGACCTTGGCCGCGGCCCTGCACTGCCGGGCGGCCTACGTCCCCACCCGCGGGATGGAGCGGGCGGTCAACATGAAGCGCAACATCGCGAAGAAGAACGCGTTGCAGGAGGCCGCGGCGAAGGCTTCCACGGTGCGCCTGCTCGCCGAGACCGGGAACTCCTACCTCTCGCCCCGGGGCACTTTCAGCTCGGAAGTGCACGACGTCCTCAACGCCGGCGGAAGCCTGCAGGCGGTCATCTCCAACCCCGGGCTGCCCGAGTACTTCGGCATGTCCGAAAGCTACGAGGCACGGCCGGGCAACGTGTACCGGATCTACGGAGACCTCCAGCGGAAATGCGACGACAGCATCGACGGTTACCGTCTGCTGCGCGAGCAGTTCGGCCCGCTGGTGGAGCTCAGGCTGGCCAGGTTCGGCTTGGCCGCGACCATCCTCCTGACCGACAGCGCGCTCTTCTACGAACCCTACTTCCGGGCACGCAGGGTCCGCCGGCAGCAAGTCCTCTTCGACTCCTTCGAGCTGCAGTTCGACACCACCGGACTGCACGCGCGAACGCTTCTGGAGGAGACTTTCGAGTTCTACTGGAGGAACTCGGACGACCTGGAGAGCCAGCGGCCGAGAGAGCCCGACCTGGACGCACTCAGGCGTCAGTTCTTGAGCCTGTGGGATCGGAGCAGGTCCGATGGCTCATGAGCGTCCGATCGCGCTTGTCGCGGAGCACGACACCTGGATCAGCTGTGACCCGATCCTGGGCTGCCCCGCCAATTGCGCGTACTGCTATCTCGGCCCTTTGCGATTACGCAACGCCAAACCCCGGCCCCGGGCGTCTCCCGAGCAGATGGCGCAGGCTCTGCGCGACTATCTGTACGGCAGACGCGCCGAACTGATCGACCCCGAGAGCGACGGCACGCCGATCTGCATCGGCAACTACACCGACATGATCATGACGCCCGCCAACAGGAGCGCGGCGATCAGGTCGATCGAACAGATCATCACCGTCCTGCCGAATGTCCGCCCGATCGTCATCATCACCAAAGCGAAGGTTCCGGAGCCGTTCGTCCGGGATCTTGACTGCCTCGGCTGGCCCATCCTCTGGTTCTTCAGCCAGTCGTTCTCACGGGACGCCGAGCTTCCCCTCGAGGCGGGGCCGATCGCGAACTTCGACACCACGCTGGGCAACGCGCGTCTCGTGGCGAGCACCGGGAATCAGGCCGCCGTCCACTTCTGGCGTCCTTTCGTGCCGGAGCTGTCGGAGGCTCTCAAGGACAAGGAGCTCGTCGTGAGCCGCCTGAAGGAGTCGGGCATGTCCTGCTCGGTCCTGGTGGGACTCAAGCACGGCCCCGGCGTCCCCGAGGACGATCCCCGGCTGGGCACCTACATTCCCTCTCACTTCAAGGACCCGGAAAACTCCGGCGAAACCTTCGATCGTCGCGGATGGCGCCTTCTAGCGACCATCGCAAGAAAAATGAAATATCCCCTGTATCGGCACACGTCCTGCGCCATTGCGCTCAACCTCAGAATCCGGGAAGCCCTCGGCACCTGGGGAGCGCAGATGGGACGCGACCGATGTCTCCCCTGCTCATGTCCACGGACACAACGCGAAAAATGCGCCAATCCACAGGAAGATTCGGACCTGGCACACTGGCGCAGACGCATATCAGCCTTTCTAGGACTTTCCATTGACCAGGTCTCACACAATCCAGCGGCGGGAAGTTTTCATGTGGACGCCGATGTGTCAGAGTTCGACTACAACACCCTCTTGCACGCGGCCAGAGGGAGATTTTCCGTTGCCTTTCGCTCGGTCAGCTACCAGAAGGCCTGGCCCGGGCCATGGTGAAGGGGGTAGAAATGACAGAAGCCGGCCTGGACGGGCGCCGCACTTCAGCGCCGGTCCGACATCGCCTGCGTAGCCGTATCGACAGACTCCGATACATCACCGGATTCGTCACCGCATTCGGTGATGAATTCGATCCGCGGGTCGCGGTTTTCGCCCGCCTCTGGCACGTGAAACGGGTGGTCGGGACAGCCCGGCGCCTGGCTGCGGACGCCGCCGTGGACGTCGCCCGCGTCAGCAGGCTCGCCTGGATGCATGACCTCAATCGCTGGCCGTTCGCGCACAACAGCGAGCGCGGCTCGTTCGATCAGGCCATGAACGTTCCCGACTACTTCAAAGCCCTCGACGCCTCACCATGTGACATTTCAGATCTGCAGGGCATACATCATAAAAAGCTCGACGGACTCACTCCTGACGGGACGGTCGTTCTTTTCGCGGACGCGTTGACCGGGATCGTGGAGGACGTCCTCATGGCCGTCACCGGACTGAACGTCCACCCGCGCATGGTCCCGGCCGACATAGACGGGCTCATGGGATTCTCCCTTCAGCGGGAGCCATGGCTCTCCGCGTGCCGGGAACTGGCCCACAACTTCCACGGCTCACCGCGGCCGGACGTGACAGACTTCCAGCGCCGATTCGACGCTCTTTTCCGCGACCTCGTCGACACGTTCATCGCGCGTAACCGGATACGCGATATGGAGCGGGACTATCCCGCCGTTTACGACGTCGCACGCATCGTCAAGGAGACCTTCACCCGGCCGGTCATCTTCCCCTTGAACAACGAGCGGGTATGTCATTCCCTGTGGTTGCGGGAGAAGGTCTTTCCCTGGTACTTCCACACCATGGGCGGCGACCGCGGACGTCTCCTCGAGATGGACGAGCGGCAGTTCGTAGGCATGATCACGACGATGCCCGGCTCTCCCTTCTCACCGCACGAATTCGTCCCGGATCTCGATGTCGTCCAGCGGGAACTGCCTCATCTGGCGTTCCTTCCCTGACCTGCCTCCGCCGACGTCATCTCGAAGACGTGCCGGCCCGCGCCCACTTCGATGGGGGTGTCCGGGGCGGTGGGCAGGTACACGGTGGCGGTGGTGTTGGGCGGGACCACCACGACGAGCTTGAGGTGGTCGCCGGTGCGTTCCCAGCCTGCTTCGGCGCGGCCGTAGGGGGTGTCGAGGGTGGCGTGGGCGTGGGTGAGGCCGCCGCCGGGGCGCGGGCGGATGAGCAGGCGGCGGTAGCCGGGTTCGGCCGGGGCGAGGCCGGCGATGGTGCGGTGCATCCAGGCGGCGACGGCGCCGAGGGCGTAGTGGTTGAAGGAGGTCATCTCGCCGGGGTTGAGGGTTCCGTCGGGCAGCATGCTGTCCCAGCGTTCCCAGATGGTGGTGGCGCCCATGGTGACCGCGTACAGCCAGGACGGGCACTCGGTCTGGAGCAGCAGCCGGCAGGCGTCCTCGACGGCGCCGGCGTCGGTGAGGGCGTCGCAGATGAGGGGGGTGCCGACGAAGCCGGTTCCGCTGCGGTGGCCGTTGGCGCGGACCAGCTCGGCCAGGCGCTCGCCGGCGCGGGCGCCGGCGCTCTTCGCCGTCGAGGAGGCCGAAGCGCAGGGCGAGGGCGTAGGCGGTCTGCGAGTCGCCGGCCACCTTGCCCTCCGAGGTGATGCAGGCGCTGTCGAAGGCGGCCCGGACGCGGTCGGCGAGGGTGCGGTAGCGGGCGGCGTCGGTGGTGTGGCCGAGCAGCGCGGCGGTCTCGGCGACCAGCCGGGCGGAGTGGGCGAGGTAGGCGGAGGCGACCAGGGCCGGGTCGGTCTGCGCTTCGAAGGGCCGTTCGGGCGGGGCGGTGGGGTCGAGCCAGTCGCCGAGCCGCGGCCCGGTGTCCCACAGGCAGGTGTCGCCCGCCAGGCCGGCGAGCTGGTCGACCCAGGCGGTCATGCTCGGGTACTGCTCGCGCAGGAGCGCGAGGTCGCCGGTGCGCTCGTGGAGCACCCAGGGGACGATCACCGCGGCGTCGCCCCAGGCGGCCGTCGGCACCACGTCCGGGATGGGCGGGAGGGAGATCCACGGGACGAAGACGGGGACGCATCGCGCACATCACCCACCAGGACGACAGCCAGTCGCAGCCGTCCGACCTGCTCCACAAGATCCGTTCCGCGACGTACGAACGGGTCATGCGCGAGCACGGGCTGGCCGGCGAGATCGCCGTGGCGACCAGCTTCTACCACGAGAAGGGCGGCTACGAGGGAGCCCGGGAGCTGCTGAACCGCACGCCCCGCCCGACGGCGATCTTCGCGGGCGCCGACCAGGCGGCGTTCGGCGCGCTCGCCGCCGTCCACGAGGCCGGGCTGCGCGTCCCGGCGGACGTCTCGGTCGCCGGGTACGACAACACCCACCTGGCCGCCCTGCCCAACATCGCGCTGACCAGCGTCGACCAGGGCGGCTCGGTCATGGGAGCCGCCGCCGGCAAGCTGCTGCTGGAGCGCATCGAAGGCCGCTCGTCGGCGGTGCGCTTCTCAGTGACGCCCAGCCTGATCGTCCGGGGTTCCACCGCCGCGCCTGCGGAGTAAATCGTTTCAGCACCCGAGTTGCCCCGCCGGTAGTTAGTCGTCGGATTATCCGATGACGAATATCATGGCGGGCATGGACGATGCGGTCGATGCGATTCTCGGCCAGTGGCGGCGCGAGCGTCCTGATCTGGATCTCTCCGCGATGGGGGTCTTCATCCGGATGGGGCGGGCGACGCGCCTGGTCGAGGCGGCGGTCGAGGAGACCTTCGCCCGGCACGGCCTGCGTCCCGGGGAGTTCGACGTGCTGGCCGCGCTGCGCCGGTCCGGCCCGCCGTTCACGATGATCCCGTCGGAGCTGTCGGCGGTGCTGATGACGTCGCGGGCGGGCATGACGAACCGGCTCGACCGCCTGGAGCAGGCGGGGCTGATCGAGCGGCGGCTCGACCCGGCCGACCGGCGCAGTTTCCTGATCGTCCTGACCGGCAAGGGCCGCGAACTGATCGACGCGACCCTCTCTGACCACGCGGCGACCCTGGCCCGGCTGGGGGCGGCGCTCAGCCCCGAGGACTCCCGCACGCTCGACCGCATCCTGCGCGGCCTGCTGGAGTCCTGGGACCGGGAGAGGCCGTGACCCACGCTCAGCGGACCTGACGGACCCGCGCCGCCGTCCAGGGGCCGGGAGGCAACGGGCCCGACGGACGCCGCACCGCCGCCTGGGGCCGGGGAGTCAGCGGGCCTGACGGACCCCGCGCCCCCATCCTGGAGCCGGGAGGGGCCTGGCCCCTGCTCAGCGGGCCTGGCGGACGCCGCTCCGCCAGACGTCGGCGATGGCGCGGGTGGCGGTGATGTCGCTGGTGGGGTCGCCGTCGACCAGCAGCAGGTCGGCGCGGAGTCCGGGGGCGACGCGACCCCGGTCGGCCAGCCCGAAGTGCGTGGCCGGGACGCTGGTGGCGGCGGCCAGGGCGGCCTCGGGGGTCAGGCCGGCCTCGGTGAGCAGGAGCAGTTCGCGGTGCATGGCCGCGCCGTGCACCGGGGCGAAGAAGTTGGCGTCCGTCCCGGCCAGCAGCGCCACCCCGGCCTCCCGCAACGCCTGGACGGCGCGGCGGGCGGCGGCAGGGCCTTCCGGATGGACGGGGACGGCCGAGTAGTCGCGGTCGATGACGGCCTTGTCCCGGTCGGACAGGCGGGCGGCGATCCGCTCGTCGCGCACCAGCTCCACCGCGGCCGGGTCCTGCGCGATGGCCTCGATGTAGGCGAGCGTGGTGATGACGAAGGCGCCGTGGGCCGCGATGCGGGCGGCCAGGTCCTCGACGGACGGGTCGCCCGGCTCGCTGTGGTGGAAGACGTGCGCCAGGCCGTCGACGCCCGCGTCCAGCGCGACCACCGTGTCATGCGCCGTCGCGACGTGCGCGATGGTCTTCAGCCCGGCCGCGTGACCGGCCTCGACCAGGGCCGCCACCACCTCCGGGCCCATGACGGGCAGCTTCAGGCCGGCGGTGCCGCCGTCGTCGATCACGATCTTCAGGTAGTCGATGCCCTCGGCCAGCCGCGCCTCCACGAACGCCTTGGCCTGCCCGGCCTCGGCGACGGTGTCGAACGGGCCGACCGCGTCGCCCAGCCAGGCCAGCGACTCGGCCTCGGCCGCCATGATCTGGCTGGGGTGCCCATCGGGTGCGGTGGCGAGCACGCCCGAGCTGCGCAGGTCGGCCACGTCGTCGCGCCCGGCGGCCAGTTCGCGCTGGCGCGCCAGGTTGCCGGGCAGGCAGAACATGTCGAGCTCGGTGGTCACGCCGAAGGTGAGCGCCTGGGCCAGCATCCCGTCGGAGACGTGGGTGTGCGCGTCGATCAGGCCGGGCAGCAGGGTCTTGCCGCCGCCGTCGATCTCCACGTCCACGGGCCGCCCGTCGGGCTCGGCGATCAGGTCGTCCTCGATGAGGACGTCCGCGCCGGAGTGGGTGCGCTCGCCGTCGAACACGCGGGCGCCGCGGATCAGAGTACGCATGAAAGCTCCCTCGTTCCATCCCTGATAGTTCGACATCAAACTATACGACACAGAACTAGTTTCGTCGGCGGTACGGCTGTGCGGATGGAAGGACTACGGCCCGCGGGTGGACTCGAAGGGGTTCTACGGCGAGACGATCAGGGGGCGTGAAAGAGTTGCCCTCATGAGCGTCGTCACCGCCGACCTGTACGACGAGCGCGGCGAGGAGTTCGACTCCTGCGACCTGCAACTGCGCCAGTACGGCGGCCGGAGGTCCTTCTCCGGCCGGATCGTGACCGTGCGCTGCCACGAGGACAATGCCCTGGTCAAGGCGGTCCTGGCCGAGCCGGGCGAGGGGCGGGTGCTGGTGGTGGACGGCGGCGGCTCACTGCGGACCGCGCTCGTCGGCGACGTCATCGCCGGGGCTGCCGCGGCGAACGGCTGGGCCGGGGTGGTCGTCAACGGCGCCGTCCGGGACACGGCGGCGCTGCGTGGGCTGGACCTGGGCATCAAGGCCCTCGGCTCAAACCCACGTAAGAGCGGCAAGGAGGGCACCGGGGAGCGGGACGTGCCGGTCACCTTCGGCAACGCCGTCTTCTCCCCCGGCGCCGAGCTGTTCTCGGACGACGACGGGATTCTCGTGACGCGGGTCCCGCTCTAAGAGCCGCCGCGGGCCCGGCGGAAGCGCAGGCAGGGGCGCCGCCGAGCTCCGAGCACGGCTCGATCGGCGGATCGCGCCGTGCCCGTTCGACCCGCATCAAGACCAGCTGTGGCGGACACGGTCGGCGGCCGGTCGCACGACTTCCCCACCCGCGGCAGGACGCGACCTTGCGGGTCACCTCATGGCACCGGCCTGCTAGGACGGCTGGGCCCGCCGGTGACGGAGTGTCACCGGCGGGCGGCCAGGTGGCCGGCGAGGTGGCCGATCACCTCGCGCGCGTCGGGCTCGATGCCGTGGATGAAGGTGGACTTGCGCCGCCGCAGCACGGGCAGCCCCAGCGCGTACAGTCCCGGGCTGTCGACCACGCCGCCGTCGTGGCGCAGGTGGCCCTTCTCGTCGACCACGGGCACGTCGAGCCAGCTGTAGTCGGGCCGGAAGCCCGTGGCCCAGACGATGGTGCGGATCTCGCCGCCGCGCAGGTCGAGCTGGAGGCGCGCCTTGGCGGGCACGGTGGTCGGCGCGAACCGCTCGGGCGGGCCGACCTCGGCGTCCACGCCCGTCTCCTTGGCCCACTCGTCGAAGCCGTCGAGCAGGCGTTCCATCTTGAGGTCGGCCAGGGAGAACACGTTGCGCAGGCCGCCGGAGAACAGCGCGCGGCCGTCGCGCACGGCCGCCCAGCGGCCCACCAGTTCGACGCCCATCGCGGTGAGGGCGTTGAGGTCCAGCGTCTCGCGTTCGGGGGTCCCGACGAGCTGGGGTGAGGGCAGCCGCCGGGCCCGGGTGAGGTCGTCGACCTCGTCGTAGCGCTGGTCCCACACGCCGGCGGCGTCCATCCACCAGAGCACGTCCCGCCCGCGGTAGGTGCGGGGCAGCCGCACGTGCTCCCCGACCGACATGATCACGGGACGGCCGGACCGCCGCAGCTCGGCGGCGAGCTGCACGCCGGTCGCCGAGGCTCCCACGACGAGCACGCCGCCTTCGGGGAGCTGTCCGGGCTCGCGGTAGTCGTACGGGGTGATCTGCTCGATCTCCGGCGGCACGGCGGCGCTGAACGGCGGCACCGCGGGCAGGTTGCAGGCCCCGCTCGCGATGACCACCGTCCGGCAGTCGATCTCGCCGTCGTTCGTCGTCACGCGGTAGCCGTCGCCGGCGCGCCGCACGGACGTGACGTCCGTACGGGTGCGGACGGGGGCGCGCGTGTGGGCGGCGAAGCGTTCCATGAACGCGGTCACCTCCCCGATGGTCATGTAGCCGTCGGGGTCCGGGCCGTCGTAGCCGAGGCCCGGCAGGCGGCTCTGCCAGTTGGGGGTGAGCAGGCGGAAGGAGTCCCAGCGCTGGCTGCGCCAGGAGTTCGCCACCTCGCCGCGTTCCAGCACCACGTGGTCGATGGACCGCTCGGTGAGGAAGTGGCTCGCGGCGAGGCCCGCGTGACCGGCGCCTATGACGACGGTGGTGGTGTGGCGCTCGATGACGATCGTGCCTTTCAGGCGACCTCGACGGTGACGTCCGTCGGGTTGGTGAGGGCGTCGAACACGGCCGAGCGCTTCTGGGACTGGGCGACCAGAGCCTCGATCTCCTGCTTGGAGGCGTCCGCGTCGATGGTGAAGGTGACCTTGATGTCGTTGAAGCCGTTGCGGACGTCGCTGTCGGCGCCGAGGATGCCGCGGATGTCGTGCGAGCCTTCGAGCTTGGCCTCGACGGAGCGCAGCTGGATGCCGCGGTTCTGGGCGACGGAGGCGACGCCGGCCGTCAGGCAGCTCGCCAGGCCGACGAGGAGGTACTCGATCGGGGTGATGGCGTTGTCCTGGGCGGCGAACGTCTCGGGGTGGTCGGCGTCGAGGACGGTCTCGGTCTTGTGGCTCTGCTCCTCGCCGAGGCCGTAGTACTCCTTGATGGTGGTGGTGCTGTGGGTGCCGTCCTTCCACCTGGTGGTGGCGCGCCAGACGAACTGCCCGGCCTCTGGCTTGGACTTCAGCACCTCGCGGGCGTCCAGCAGCGCCTGTACGTTCACTCCGTTGGAGACCGTCGTCATGTCCGGTACCTCTCCCGTGCTCCAGGTAATTCAGATAGGTATTTGAACATACCCTGAGCGTGGCGGCTAGCATGGGGGCCATGTCTCAGCCAGCTACGACGCTCCCCGCCGGTGCCGTCGGTTCCGTCGGCGTCGTGGAAACGCAGTACCTCGACCTGCCGCGGCCGGTGAAACTCGACTGCGGCCGGGAGCTTCATCCGGTTCGTGTCGCATATGAAACCTATGGCACGCTATCGCCCCAGCGCGACAACGTGATCCTGGTGTGCCACGCGCTCAGCGGTGACGCTCACGCGGCGGGCCTGGCGAAGGCCCCGG
This sequence comes from Nonomuraea sp. NPDC049649, assembly GCF_040675175.1. Classification (NCBI taxonomy): domain Bacteria; kingdom Bacillati; phylum Actinomycetota; class Actinomycetes; order Streptosporangiales; family Streptosporangiaceae; genus Nonomuraea; species Nonomuraea sp. NPDC049649. The sequence continues at coordinate 396,140 of NZ_JBFAOH010000003.1, read as the reverse complement.
AAGAGGAGAGCGCCCGCGACGGGTTCGGCGCCGAGGGCAGCGCCAAGGGGCTCGGCTGGTGGGACGGGATGATCGGTCCCGGCAAGGCGTTCGACACCGACCGCTTCTTCGTCGTCTCCACGAACCTGCTCGGCGGCTGCCGCGGGACGACGGGCCCGTCGTCGATCAACCCCGAGACGGGCCGGCCGTACGGGCCGGACTTCCCGGTCATCACCGTCTCCGACATGGTACGTACGCAGCGCGCGTTCCTGGACGAGCTGGGCATCGAACGGCTCGCGGCGGTGGCCGGGGGCTCGCTCGGCGGCATGCAGGCCCTGGAATGGAGCGTTCTCTACCCCGACCAGGTCGACGCCGTGGTGGCGATCGCCAGCACGCACGCGCTCCACCCGCAGGGGGTGGCCTGGAACGCGATCGCGCGCGAGGCGATCATGCGCGACCCGGCCTGGCAGGGCGGCCGCTACCACGGCACCGGCCGGACGCCCGACGGCGGCATGGGGGTGGCCCGGATGGTCGGCCACATCACCTACCTGTCCGCGCCCGCGCTGGAGCAGAAGTTCGCGCGCAGGCTGCAGTTCGCCGACGACATCCGCCACACGATCACCGAGCCGGAGTTCGAGGTGGAGAACTACCTCCGCCACCAGGCCGCCTCGTTCGTGAAGCGCTTCGACGCCAACACCTACCTCTACACCTCGCGCGCGCTGACCTACTTCGACCTCGCCCGCCAGCACGGCGGCGGATCCCTCACCCGGGCGCTGGAGAACGTGACCGCCCGGACGCTGCTGATCGCCTTCACCTCCGACTGGCTCTACCCGCCCTCCGCCTCGGAGGAGATCGAGCGGGCGCTACGCTCCCTCGGCAAGCCCGTCGAGCTCCAGGTGATCGACGCGCCGTACGGCCACGACTGCTTCCTGCTGGAGGAGGCGCGGCAGACGCCGATCATCCGCCGGTTCCTGAGCCCCGGCGAAGCCCGATGACGTCGAAGAAGAGGAATCCGTTGACCGACCAGCTCCCCGACACCGAGGAAGCCCGCGAGTTCGGCTTCGAGACCCGGCAGCTCCACGCCGGGCAGCGGCCGGACCCCAACACGGGCGCCCGCGCGGTGCCGATCTTCCAGACGACCAGCTACGTCTTCGAGGATCCCGAGTCCGCCGCGGCCTATTTCAACCTCAAGGAGTACGGGAACACGTACTCGCGCATCATGAACCCGACCGTCGCCGTCTTCGAGGAGCGGGTGGCGAACCTCGAAGGCGGCAGCGGCGCGGTCGCGTTCGCCAGCGGCATCGCCGCCCAGGCGGCCGCCCTGTTCACGCTGCTGGAGCCGGGCGACCACATCGTCTCGTCCTCGGCCCTGTACGGCGGCACGGTGAACCAGCTCAAGCACCTGCTGCGCAAGATGGGCGTGGAGCTGAGCTGGGCCGACCCCGACGACCCGGAGGCGTGGCGCAAGGCGGTCCGGCCGAACACCAAGGCGTTCTTCGGCGAGACGATCGGCAACCCCTCCGGGAACGTGCTCGACATCGAGACCCTGGCGGGCATCGCGCACGAGCACGAGCTGCCGCTGATCGTCGACAACACGTTCGCGACCCCGTACCTGTGCCGCCCGATCGAGTGGGGCGCCGACATCGTGATCCACTCGGCGACCAAGTTCATCGGCGGCCACGGCACCAGCATCGGCGGGGTCGTCGTCGAGGCGGGCACATTCGACTGGTCCAACGGGCGTTTCCCGGTGATCGCCGAGCCGTCGCCCGCCTACCACGGCCTGAAGTTCCACGAGACGTTCGGCGAGTACGGCTACCTGATGAAGCTGCGCGCCGAGACCCTGCGCGACCTGGGCGCGGCGCTCTCCCCGTTCAACGCCTTCATGTTCCTGCAGGGTCTGGAGACGCTGTCGCTGCGGATGGACCGGCACGTCCAGAACGCGCTGAAGGTGGCGGCGTTCCTGGAGTCGCACGAGCTGGCCTCCAACGTCAACTACCCGGGCCTGCCGGACAGCAAGTACCGGCCGCTGGTCGAGAAGTACCTGCCGCGCGGCGCCGGGGCGGTGTTCTCCTTCGACTGCGCCGGGGGCCGGGCCGGCGGGCAGAATTTCATCGCCGGTCTGACGCTCTGGTCGCACCTGGCGAACGTCGGCGACGCGAAGAGCCTGGTCATCCACCCGGGCAGCACCACGCACCGCCAGCTGAGCGACGACGAGCTGCGCGCGGCCGGCGTCGGGCCGGGCACGGTGCGCCTGTCGGTGGGCCTGGAGGACGCCGACGACCTCATCTGGGACCTGGAGCAGGGTTTCGCCCGGGTCGCCGCGACGGCCGGGAAGGCGGACAAGGCATGATCGAGCTCGACCGCTACCAGGACGCGCTGACCATCCAGCGCGTCCTGCACTCCAGCAAGACGATCGCCGTCGTGGGGCTGTCCGGCAACGAGCTGCGGGCCAGCTACTTCGTCGGCTACTACCTCAAGCGGCACGGCTACCGGGTGATCCCGGTCAACCCCCGCGAGACCGAGGTGCTCGGCGAGACCAGCTACCCGAGCCTGCTCGACGTGCCCGACCGGGTCGACCTGGTGAACGTGTTCCGGGCGCCGGACGCGCTGCCGGGCATCGCGCGGGAGGCCGTGCAGATCGGCGCCCGCTCCCTGTGGTGCCAGTTCGGCGTGATCAACGAGGAGGGCGCCCGGATCGCCGAGGACGGCGGCCTGAGCGTGGTCATGGACCGGTGCATCAAGGTCGAGCACGCCCGCTACGTGGGCCGGATGCACTGGCTCGGCTTCAACACCAAGCGGATCACCTCGGTCCGGGGCGGGATCCAGTAGGCACCTCAGCCCGTGCCGGTGGCGGCCAGGAGGCGGTCACGTCAGTCTGGTCGGCGCCTCAGTCCGTGTCGGTCGCGGCCAGGACGTGCAGCAGCAGGCGGTCGGTGTCGAGGGCCGCGACGCCCACGTCCCAGGCCACCTGGTGGAACCAGGCGGTCGAGGCGTCGAACAGCGCCCAAGACCGGTCGGCGGCCTCCTCGATGCGGGAGCCACCGGCCAGCGCCGTCATCGACTGCCAGGCCAGCAGCCGCCCGTAGGCGCCGCCCCGGCCGCCGCCGTAGGCGCCGCCGTGGGCGGCCGCCGCGAACAGCACCCGCATCACCTCCGACGGGGTGGCGGTGCGCACGCTCAGCTCGCCCTCGCCGTCGAGGCAGGCCAGCCCGAGCCCTTCCAGCAGGTCCGCGTCCAGCTCGGCCGGCATCGCCAGCCGGAACGCGCGCGCCTCGACGCGGCCGTTGGAGTCGCGCACCCAGTTCTCCACGGCGGCGGCGAGCAGGGCGGGGGCCAGCAGCTCGACGGCGGGCATCCGGTGACCCGGCCGCCGGGGGAAGCCGGAGCGCTCGTCGGGGCCGAACGGCATCGCGTGGGAGGCGCCGCGCACGCTGTAGGAGGGCAGGTCGAGCGCGTCCTCGAAGTCGAGCAGGGCGAGCGGGAGCACGGCCAGCGGGTGGTTGGCGTCGGCCAGGTGGGCGGCCACCCGGCGGGCGGCCCCCTCCTGGCCGATGTACGGGTGACGGAGCACCAGCTCCTGCGTCAGGCAGGCGAACAGTTCGGGCGCTCGCTCGTACTCCTCGAAGAGCGGCAGCAGGTGTTCGGGCGGCTGGGCCGAGGCGAGCAGCGCCGCGACCCGCCGGATCCGCGCCCCGCCGTCTTCCCGGTTCTCCTCGGCGGACGGCCCGCCTTCTTCTGGGTTCTCCTGGGAGGCCAGGCGTACGGACAGGGCCGCGAACTCGGCGCCCGGGGTCAGCGCCAGGGCCCGCTCGACATGGTCCAGGACGGCGTCGCGCTGCCAGCCGGGCTCGCCGCCGCGCAGGGCCAGGGCGAGCTCGTACAGCTCCCCGGCCCGGCCCTCGGCGGCGGCCCGTTCGACCAGGTCGCAGTGGCGACTGACGTCCTCGGCGCCGGCCAGGCCGGCCGGCAGCTCGTTCAGCGGCATGGGCGTCCTTGAGGTTGATCGGGAACGCAGCATACAAGCCGCCCCGATCTTCGGCGAGCCCCTGCCGATCAGGGGGTGAACGCCCCCGAGACGAGCTCGTCGAAGCGGTCCAGGTCCTCGGCGGGGCGGTCGAGGCCGCGCAGCGGGCCGTGGTCGGCCAGGTGCGCCTCGGCGTAGAGGCGGGCGACCAGGGCCTTGCGCGTGCCGTGACCCGCGCGCTCCTCCCAGCCCGCCTGCTCGACCAGCAGCGCGGCCGCGTACACGTCGGCCATGAACTGGGCCAGCGGGTACAGCCGGGCCTCGGCCACCTCCGGGCCGAGCGAGGACCACACGGTGATCGCCTTGCGCAGGTCGTCGATCCGGTCCCGGACCAGCGACCAGTCGCCGGACGGCGCGCCCTCGACGGCCTTGGTCAGGCGCTCCAGGAAGGGCTCGTGGGCGTTCTCGCGGTGCATGGCGCGGCGGACGTCGAGGCAGAGGATGTGGTCGCCGCCCTCCCAGACGGGGTTGACCTGGGCGTCGCGGAGCAGCCTGGCGACCGGCCACTGCTCGATGTAGCCGTTGCCGCCGTGCACCTCGATGGCGTCGCTGGCGGCGGTGACGCCGAGCCGGGAGGCGCGCAGCTTGACGAGGGCGGGGGCGAGGCGGAGGCGGGGGCCGACGTGGGCGTCGAAGACGAGGGTCTGGACGGCCTCGGCCTCCACGATCAGCTCGGCCAGCTTGCGGCGCATGAGCGGCTGATCGGCGAGCGGGCGGCCGAACGCCTCGCGGGCCCGGGCGTAGCAGAGCGACTCGACCAGGGCGCGCCGGGCGACGCCCGCGCCCATCATGGCGACGCCGAGCCGGGAGGCGTTGGTGAGCTTCATCATCGTGCCGAGCCCGGAGCCGGAGCCGGGGCCGGCCAGCAGGAACGCCTCGGCGCCGGTGAACTCGACCTCGGCGGAGGCGACGGAGCGGGTGCCGAGCTTGTCCTTCAGCCGCCTGATCCGCACCCCGTTGCGGGTGCCGTCGCGGCGCTCCCACAGCACCAGGAACGGCGCCACCGAGCCGTCGTGGCGGGCCAGCACCACGAACGCGGACCCGTTGGCGTTGGAGGCGAACCACTTCAGGCCGGTCAGTTTGAAGGCGTCGCCGTCGGGCTCGGCGACCGTCTCCAGGGCGGCCAGGTCGGATCCGCCGGTCCGCTCGGTGAACATCTGGGCGGCCTCGCCGGAGTAGTCGCCGTGCGCGAAGATCTCCCGTACCCGCTGTCTGACGTCCTCGGGGGCGAACCGTTCGGCGAGCGAGACGACCATCTCGCCGCCGGTGCCGAGCGCGCAGCCCATGCCGATGTCGGCCTGGTCGAGCAGGTAGGTCCAGGCGGCGGCGAGCGCGTCCGGGTCGGCGCCGTGCGCGCGGGCCTGCTCGGCGAAGGCGGGAGAGGTGAAGTTGTCGGCCAGGATCGCCTCGCGGGCGGCGTGGAACGAGGGCGGCATGACGACCTCGCTGATGTCGCGCCCCCACTTGTCATATTTCTCCAGCCTTGGCGGGTTGCGGTCGGTCTCCTCCGCGTAGGCGGCGACCGGGCCGCCCATGAGCGCGCCGAGCCGGTCGAGGTGCGGCTCGGCCCAGGCGTAGCCGTCGCCGAGGTAGCGGCGCATGAGCAGCTGGAGCGACGGGTCGCAGCGCCACCAGTTGCGCCCGGCGGCGCCCTGGTAGCGCTCGGTCGCGTAACGGTCGCTGGAGTCGAACGGTTCCACGAGATAACGGTTGTGACGCCCCATACCTCCGAACATTGTCAAAGACGGACGCCGAACACCACCCGCTTGCCCTGGTACTCGGTGAGGCTCCACACCTTGGTGCCGCGCACGGTCAGGTCCTCCGGGCCGATCGGCCACGGCCGCCGGTCCACCTTGCCGTCCTCGTACACGTACAGGGTGCCGTTGTTGCGCGAGCCGTTGGACTGGCTCAGGTACCAGCGGCCGTCGCGGGAGACGGCGCCCTGGATCTTCTCGTGCCCCATCACGTACGCGTCCCTGGGCTCGCCGTCGAGGTCCAGGTTCCAGCGGACGACCCGGCCGCGCGGGTGGTCGGCGGCGTACTCGCCGGAGATCAGCGTGTGCGGGGTGGTGCTGCGGTCCAGCCCGACGAAGGAGAACCGGGCGCCTTTGTCCGCGACGCGCCAGAAGTCGGTCTGCGGGATGACGTAGCGGTAGCCGAAGGCGTGCAGCCGGCCTCCGTGCCGGCCGACCCGCTGTCCGTCGCCGAGGTCGGGCTGGGCGCTGCTCAGGTCGAGGATCTTGCCGAGGTCGAAGACGCGCAGGCCCCTGCTGGTGTCGGCGACGTAGAGCAGGTCGCCGTAGCAGGCGACGCCGCCCGCGTGGATGTCGATCGGTCTGTACGAGCCGTCGGGGGCGGCCTCGACCAGCAGCGCGTGCCGGTACTTGAGCGTCGAGGGGCTGAGGAACGTCACCCTGATGCCGCGCTCGCCCTGCTCGGGCCGGTAGTACCAGGTGGCGAGGAAGACCGAGACCGGGAGCGTGCCGGAGTCCGCTCCGCAGGTCAGGCCCTGCGGGAACCAGTCGGCGGTCTCCTGGTCGCCCCGGTCGAACGCGTACCACACCGACGGCTTGGGCATCGAGCCGAACGCGGCGGGCGCGCCCCTGCGCACCGCGGTCCGGTTCGCGTCGGCCAGGACCTGTTTCACGGGCGTCGCGCGCAGCTCCCCGGCCAGCTTCGCCGCGCCCTCCGCGAGGGTCCCGGTGTCTTGTAAGAGCCGGAAGGGGGCCGGGTCGGTCGGCGTCATCCCCGTGTCAGCCATGAGTCCTCCGTTTTCCCATCTGTCCCAAGAGTCTGACGGAGGGGGTGACGAGATGGTTGCGTCACTCAGGGCCACAGGTGCACCGGGAGTCCCGACAGCGCCAGCTCGCGGTAGCGGCGCACCATGCGGCCCCGGTCGCCGCCGTACTCGGCCAGCTTCTCCCGCTGCCAGGCCGAGCCGGTGCGGCGCAGCCGGGTGCGCTGCTCGATCACGCCGAGCGCCCAGTCGACGTCGGTGACGGAGACGCCGTGGGCCAGCAGCGCGGCGCGCGCCTCGGGCAGCAGGCTCAGCACCAGGTCGGCGGCCTCGAACTCGCCGTCGCGGCCGGGCCACGACAGCTTGGCGCCCAGCCCGTGCATGGCGGCCCGGTAGAAGTTCTGGTACGCCTCCGCGAACCGGTAGCCGGTGAGGTCGCGCTCGGCCTGCGCCAGCGTGAGCCCGAGCAGGAACGCGGTGTTGGCGGCCATGTCGGCGCAGGACGGCCCGGCGGGCAGGGCGCGCATCTCGATGCGCAGGTGGCCGCCCTCGGCGGGGTCGTAGACGGGCCGGTTCCACTGCCAGATCGTGCCCTGGTGCAGCCGCAGCTCGGGCACGTCCGTCCGCTCGCCCTCCTCGGCGAGGTACGGGACGACCGGGTCGTAGTCGTTGACGTAGCGTTCGAAGAGCTCGTACGCGCCCTCGCGCACCCAGTCGGAGCCGAACGTCACCCGGCCGTCCCTGCGGTAGAGCCGCTCCACGTCGCGGTCGTCGGCCGCCTCCTCGAACAGCGCGATCCTGGTCTCCTCCCAGAGCGGGCGCCCCAGGAACATCGGGGCGTTGCCGCACGCGGCCAGGACCGGGCCGATGGCGAGCTGTGCGGCGTTGAACAGGCGGGCGAACCGGTCCGGCGGGACCCGCAGGTGCACCTGCCAGGAGGTGTTGGCGCTCTCCAGGACGACGTTCTCCACCCGCAGCTCCAGGTCCTCGATCTTGACCAGGAACGGTTCCAGCCGCAGCCGCCGCAGGCCCCTGCTCAGCGCATCGTAACGGTTCTCCTCGCTCATCGCGTCGAGGGTGAAGTCCTCGGTGTCCAACGTGGGCAGGATGCCGATGGGCAGCGCGCCGCCGCCCTCGACGGCCTCGTCCACCTTGCAGAGCGTCTCCTGGATCTCCGCCCCCATCCGCTCGAACGGCTGCCCGGCCAGCGGGATGGGGGTGAGGTTGACCTCCATGTTGTAGCGGCCCAGCTCCAGCACCACCCGCGGGTCGCCGAGGCGGTCGCGCACCTGGCTGTTGCGGGGCAGCGGGCGGCCCTTCCCGTCGATGAGGAAGAGCTCCAGCTCGGCGCCGATGGTGACCGGCCCCTCGCCGAAGCCGGGGCGGTCCAGCAGCTCCCGGAGCACGGCGAGCTGGTCGTGGAGCCGCTCGCCGAACTGCTGGAACTCGTTTTCCGTAAACCGTGCTTTATCCAGATCCTGTCCCATGCCCTGCCCTCTGTCCTGGGACGGGGGGTTGACACCTGCTTATCCCGCTCCGACCAGGCTTTGCGCAGGCTTCAGCGGGTCTAAGCTCAGGGGATGCGTGCTGTTGCCTTCGACGTCTTCGGCGGCGAGCTCGACCTGCGCGAGCTGCCCGACCCCGCGCCCGCCCCGCACGGGGCGGTGATCCGGGTCGAGTCCACCGGGCTGTGCCGCAGCGACTGGCACGGCTGGCAGGGCCACGACCCCGACATCCGCGCCCTGCCGCACGTGCCCGGCCACGAGCTGGCCGGAGTGGTGGAGGCCGTCGGCGCCGAGGTGCGCGAGTGGCGGCCCGGGGCGCGGGTGACGGTCCCGTTCGTCTGCGGGTGCGGGTCGTGCGCGGCCTGCCGGGCCGGCGAGCAGCAGGTGTGCGAGCGGCAGACGCAGCCGGGGTTCACCCACTGGGGCTCCTTCGCCGAGCTGGTGGCCGTCGACCACGCCGACGTCAACCTGATCGCGCTGCCGGAGGAGATGCCGTACGCGACCGCGGCCTCGCTCGGCTGCCGGTTCGCCACCGCGTTCCGGGCCGTCGACCAGGTCGCCGGGGTGCGGCCGGGCGAGTGGGTCGCGGTGCACGGCTGCGGCGGGGTCGGCCTGTCCGCCATCATGATCGCCACCGCGATGGGAGCCCGGGTGGTGGCCGTCGACATCAGCGCCGACGCCCTCCACCTGGCCGAACGGGCGGGGGCGACGCACTTCGTCGACGGCTCCGCGGGCGACTCGGCGAGCCAGGTGCGCGAGCTGACCAGGGGCGGCGCGCACGTGTCGATCGACGCGCTGGGCAGCCCCGCCACCTGCGCGGCGTCGGTGGAGAGCCTGCGCCGCCGGGGCCGCCACGTCCAGGTCGGGCTGCTGCCGGGCGGGGCGACGCCGGTGCCGATGAGCCGGGTGATCGCGCTGGAGCTGCGGGTGCTGGGCAGCCACGGCATGGCCGCTCACACGTACCCGCGGATGCTCGAGCTGATCAGGGCCGGCGTGCTCCACCCCGACCAGCTCGTCACCCGGACCATCGGGCTGGGCGACGCCGGCAAGGCGCTCGCCTCGATCGGCTCGGTTCCCGGCGTCACGATGATCAATCCGCGCTGCTGAAGGCGGCCCGCCAGCGGTGTTTCCGCCGGGTCTAGGGTGTGCCCATGGAATACATCCGGCTTGGTAGGACCGGTCTGCAGGTTTCGCGCGTCTGCCTCGGCATGATGAGCTACGGCGACCCGGCGAAACAGGAATGGGCGCTCACCCAGGACGCGGCCGAGCCGATCGTCCGCCGGGCGGCCGACGCGGGCGTGACGTTCTTCGACACCGCCGACGTCTACTCCGCCGGCGCCAGCGAGGTCGTCACCGGCAGCCTGCTGCGCAAGATCTTCCGCAGCCGCGACGACTACGTGCTGGCGACCAAGGTGTTCTTCCCGACCGGCCGCGGCGTCAACGACCGGGGCCTGTCGCGCAAGCACATTCACGCCGCGATCGACGCCTCCCTGCGGCGGCTCGGCACCGACCACGTGGACCTCTACCAGATCCACCGGTGGGACCCCGACACGCCCATCGAGGAGACGATGGAGGCGCTGCACGACGTGGTGAAGGCGGGCAAGGCCCGCTACATCGGCGCGTCCAGCATGTGGGCGTGGCAGTTCGCCAAGGCGCAGCACGTCGCCGAGGTGAACGGCTGGACGCGGTTCGTGTCGATGCAGAACCACTACAACCTGCTCTACCGCGAGGAGGAGCGGGAGATGCTGCCGCTCTGCCTCGACCAGGGCGTGGGCGTGATCCCGTGGAGCCCGCTGGCCCGCGGCGTGCTGGCCCGGGCGGGCGCCCCCGCCGACACCACCCGGACGGGCTCCGACGCGCGCATCGACGCCCTGTACGAGCCGGACGCCGACCGGCAGGTGCTGGACCGGGTGGCGGAGCTTTCGCGCGAGCGCGGCCTGCCCGCCGCGCAGATCGCGCTGGCCTGGCTGCTGCACCAGCCGGCGGTCACCGCGCCGATCGTGGGCGCGACCAAGGACCGCCACGTGGACGACGCGGTGGCGGCCGTGGCGGTGTCGCTGTCGGAGAAGGAACTGGCCTACCTGGCCGAGCCGTACCGGCCGCGCGAGGTCCGTTTCTGACACGTCCGATCGGTACAAGACGCGCGGGGGGCGGCTACCGGAGCATGGCGGTATGAGTCACGACCGTTCCGCGGCCGCCTCCTTCATGGCGGGCCATGCCCGGATTCTGGACCGGCGCCGGTTCGAGCTGCTGGAGGGCGGCGGCGACGTGGCCGGCGTGCTGTCCGCGCTCGACGCGTACCGCAACCCCGACGGCGGCTACGGGTGGGGGCTGGAGCCCGACCTGCGCTCGCCGGAGAGCCAGCCGGGCGCGGCGCTGCACGCCTTCGAGGTGATGGCGGAGATCGCGCCCGCGACGACGCCGCGGGCGGCGGCGCTCTGCGCCTGGCTGGAGTCGGTGACGTGCGACGACGGCGGGCTGCCGTTCGCGCTGCCGCTCGGCCTGCCCGCCGCGACCGCGCCCTGGTGGGCGGGCGCCGACCCGTCCGTCTCGTCGCTCCAGATCACCAGCGTGTCGGCGGCCGCGGCGCACCGGGTGGCCGCGCACGACCCCGCCGTGGCCGCCCACCCGTGGCCGCGCCGGGCCACCGCCTACTGCCTGGAGGCGATCGGCGCGCTGCGGGAGCCGCCGGGGGCGTACGTGCTGGCGTTCGCGGTGCGTTTCCTGGACGCCGTGTACGAGTCGTACCCCGAGGCGGCGGAGCTGCTGGCGCGGCTGGGAGAGCTGGTGCCCGCCGACGGAAGGGTCCCGGTGGAGGGCGGCACCGCGGACGAGGCGCTGCGCCCGCTCGACTTCGCCCCGTACCCGGACCGGCCGGCGCGCGAGCTGTTCGCGCCCGGCGTGATCGAGGCGGACCTGGACCGGCTGGCGGCCGAGCAGCGCGAGGACGGCGGGTGGACGGTCGACTACGCGCGCATCTCGCCCGCCGGGGCGCTGGAATGGCGGGGCGCGATCACCGTGTGGGCGATGGACGTGCTGCGCCGCAACGGCCGCTGATTTGTCGCGCCGATTTGTCTGAGGCGTTGCCTAAGCTGAGGCGCATGGCACGGGCAAACGAGGAGGCGGCCGCCGCCCTCCAGGAGTACGCGGAGCTGTTCGCGCTGACCGGCGGCGACGCCTTCCGGGTGCGCAGCTACCAGAAGGCCGCCAAGGCCATCGCCGGCTTCCCCGACGACATCGCGACGGCCGACGTGCGCAGCGTGCCCGGGGTGGGCCAGGCGATCGCGAAGAAGGTGGCGGAGTTCCTGGAGCGCGGGAGCTTCCGCCAGCTCGACGACCTGCGCGGCCGGGTGCCCGAGGGGGTCAGGCGGCTGACGCGGGTGCCCACGCTCGGGCCGAAGACGGCGATCCTGCTGTACGAGGAGTTCGGCGTCGACTCGCCGGCCGCGCTCCGCGAGGCGATCGAGGCCGGCCGGCTCAAGGGGGTCAAGGGGTTCGGCCCGAAGACGCTGGCCAACCTGCTCAAGGGCGTCGAGGAGCTGGAGCGGTCGGGGCTGCGGGTCCACATCGGCGTCGCGACGGCCCTGGCCGAGCAGGTGATGGCCTCGCTGCGGGCCGAGCGCGTCGCCTGCGCCGGGTCGCTGCGCCGGATGCGCGACACGATCGGCGACATCGACATCCTCGCCGTCGCGCCGCCGTCGATCATGGCGGAGTTCCGCGCCCAGCCGTACGTCGCCGAGGTGATCGCGGCGGGTGAGAAGAAGACGTCCGTCCGCACCACCTCCGGCGTCCAGGTCGACCTGCGGGTGGTGCCCGCCGAGTCGTGGGGCGCGGCGCTGCAGTACTTCACCGGCTCCATGGAGCACAACGTCGCCGTCCGGGAGCTGGCGGTCAAGAAGGGCTGGAAGCTCTCGGAGTACGGGCTGTTCGAGGGCGACCGGGTGATCGCCGCCGAGACGGAGGAGGACATCTACGCGGCGCTCGGCATGCAGTACGTGCCGCCGCCGCTGCGCGAGGACGGCGGCGAGGTGCGGGCGGCGCTGGCCGGCGAGCTGCCCGACCTGGTGGAGCTCGCCGACCTGCGCGGCGACCTGCACACCCACACCGACCTGACCGACGGCGTCGCCTCGCTGGAGGAGATGGTGGCGGCCGCCCAGGCCCGGGGCTACTCCTACTTCGCCGTCACCGACCACGCGCCCGACCTGACGATGCAGCGGATGACCCTCGACAAGGCGCTGGAGCAGCGCGAGCGGCTGGCCAAGCTGCAGGACCGCCATCCGGGGATGCGGCTGCTGCACGGCACCGAGCTCAACATCGCGCCCGACGGCTCGGTCGACTGGCCCGGCGAGGTCCTGCGCGGCTTCGACGTGCGGGTGGCCTCGATCCACTCCCACTTCACGATGGGCCGCGACGAGATGACCCGGCGCCTCATCGCCGCCTGCGAGAACCCGTACGTCGACATCATCGGCCACCCGACCACCCGCAAGATCGGCAGGCGCGGCATGATCGACGCCGACTGGGACGCCGTCTTCCGCGCCGCCGCCCGCACCGGCACCGCGATGGAGATCGACTCCTACCCCGACCGGTCCGACCTGCCGGCCGAGCTGGTGCGGCGGGCCCGGCACCACGGGGTGAAGTTCTCGATCGACAGCGACGCGCACGCGGTGCCGCACCTGGCCCACCAGCGGTTCGGCATCGGCATCGCGCAGCGGGCGTGGCTGACGGCCGACGACGTGATCAACACCTGGCCGCTGGACCGGCTGACGCGGTTCCTGGAGCGCTGATCCGGCCCGGTCCCGGGGATGTCCGGCCTCGGCCGTTCGGCGACCGCTGATTCGGGTATGTCCCCCTCCGTACTCCGGCTGAAGCGGTCCACTTCGCCGGCTCCCCCATGTCCGGACGCCCGCGGTGACTCAGGGGGAGGTGAAGGCGTTGAGGGGGACGCTGAGCGCGATCGTCAAACCGCTGCCGGCCGAGCTGTTCATCCGGCGCCCCGCCGACGCCGACAGCGGGCAGGCCGACAACGCGTATGACGACACCCTGGCGCACCGGAGCGGGAACGCCGAGATGCGCTGGGAGAGCATGGCCGGGCAGGGCTACCACACGCCCACCGACCGGTTCTTCGTGCGCCACCACACCCTCACCCCCCGGATCGACGCTGCCGAGTGGCGGCTGCGCGTTCACGGCGACGGGGTGCGGCGGCCGGTCGCGTTCGGCTACGACGAGCTGCTGAGCATGCCCGCCCGCACGATGGACGCGGCCGTCGAGTGCGCGGGCAACGGCAGGCGCTTCTACGGCACCCAGCAGGGCCTGCGGGCGCCGGGCGCGCAGTGGGGGCTCGGCGCGATCGGGGTGGCCCGGTGGCGCGGCGTGCCGCTGCGGGAGCTGCTGCGCGAGGCGGGGGTGCGCGAGGAGGCGGTCGACGTGGTGCCGGCCGGGCTCGACCCGCCGTTCGAGAGGTACGGGCGGGTACGCCGGCCGCTGCCCGTCTGGAAAGCGATGGACGATGTGCTGGTGGCCTATGAAATGAATGGCGAGCCGCTGCCGCCGGATCATGGATTTCCGGCCCGGCTGGTCGTTCCTGGATGGGCCGGAATCGCGTCGATCAAATGGCTCGGAGAAATTGAAGTATCCACTAACGCGGTTTTCACGGCGTGGAACACGGTCTTTTACCGGGGCATCGCCCGGCAGCCGGTGAAGAGCGCTTTCGAGCTCGCCTGGGACGCGCGGCTGCCGCTCGGCGAGCACCTGGTGCTGCGCGGCCGATCATGGTCCGGACGGGGGCGGATCGTCCGGGCCGAGGTCAGCTTCGACGGCGGCTGGAGCTGGCGTGACGCCGATCACCGGGGCGAACACCTGGTCGCGGCCTGGCTGCCGTGGCATGTGACGTGGGTGCCCGAGCATCCGGGGCGGCACGTGCTCATGGCCAGGGCCACCGACTCCTCGGGCGTCACGCAGCCGCTCGTCACCCCCTGGCATCCGGCCGGTTATCACTTCGACGCCGTGGTGCAACACCCCGTTCAGGTGGTGCTGGGTTAGGAAAATGTCACGCATCTCGGCTGAGCTGGGTATTCGGTCACCGCGCGGGCGACCCCCGGCAATTCATCTGAAAGACTCGCGCAGAAACACCATGGAAATACCCGTATGTGACGCTGACCACAATCTAGGAAAAGGGGAGAGCAGATGCGCCAGCTGACCGCGCTCGACGCGCAGTTCCTCGCCGTCGAGTCCGCGACGACCGCCGCGCACGTGGCCGGCCTGGCGATCCTGGACGCCGCCGACGGCCGCCTGAACCGCAGCGCGCTCGCCGAGCTCCTGCTGGAGCGCCTGCACCTGGCGCCCGCGCTCCGCCTCCGGCTGGTCGAGGTGCCGCTCGGCCTGGACCTGCCCTACTGGGCCGAGGACCCGGAGTTCGACATCGGCAACCACCTGTTCGAGCTGACGCTCCCCGCGCCGGGGGACGAGCGGCAGCTCGCGGAGGCGGTGGCGGAGATCCACGCCCGGCGGCTGGACCGGACCCGCCCGCTCTGGGAGATGCATCTGATCAACGGGCTGGCGGGCGGGAAGGCCGGCCTCTACACGAAGGTCCACCACGCGGCGATCGACGGGGTGTCGGGCGCGGAGACGCTCGCCGCCCTCCTCGACCTCTCCCCCGACGCGCCCCGCGCCCCCTCCCGGGGCGAGGGGGTGGTGTGCGAGCTGCCCGTCAAGATCGCGGGCGCGGACGAGACGCCGGGGCTGCTGGAGATGCTGGCCGGGGCCGCCGTGCACGGGGTGACCCAGCCGGTCCGGGCGCTGCGGTCGGCCGTGCGGGCGGCCGGCGACCTGGACGCCATCCCGCTGGCCGCGAACCTGCCCGGGGCCGGGCTGATCGCCAAAGCGGCCCGCCTGGTGACGCGCGAGCCGCGCGAACGGCCGCCGCTGCCCAGCCTGGCCGCGCCGAAGACCCCGTTCAACGGGCCGGTCAGCGGGCGGCGTCACCTGGCGTTCGGCTCGGTGTCCTGGAAGGACGTCAAGCTCGTCGCCCGGGCCAACGGCATGAGCGGCAACGACGTGGTCATGGCGATCTGCGCGACGGCGCTGCGGTCCTGGCTGGAGGAGCGGGCTGCGCTGCCGGACGAGCCGCTGGTCGCCGCCGTCCCCGTGGCGATGCGTACGCGCGACCGGCAGCGCATCGGCAACCACATCTCGGCCATGATCGCCCCGCTGCCGACGAACCTGCCCGACCCGAAGGAGCGGCTGCGGACGGTCGGCGCGACGATGAGCGCGGCCAAGCGCCGCTTCGCCGTCGCCCCGGCGAGCTGGGTGGGCGAGCTGTGCGCGCTGCTGCCCGCCCCGGTCACCGGGCTGGTCACCCCGGCGCTGTTCCGGTTCGCCGCGGCGGCCCGCCCGCCGGTCAACCTGATCATCAGCAACGTGCCGGGGCCGCAGTTCCCGCTCTACCTGTGCGGGAGCCGGGTGCTGTCCTACTACCCGATGTCGGTGGTGAGCGACGCGACGGGCGGGGTGACCATCACCTGCTTCTCCTACGACGGCATGCTCGACTTCGGCGTGGTGGCCTGCCCCGAGCGGATGGACGACGTGTGGAGCCTGCTCGGGCACCTGCGCCGGGCGCTGGACGAGCTGGTGGACAGGCCGGACGAGTACCGCGAGGAGGCGTCCTCCTGAGGCCGTGCCCCGGGAGTCCGCTATGAGAGCGATCGGCACCACGGACCTGACGGTGCACCCCGTGGCGCTGGGCACCAACGTGTTCGGCTGGACCGCGGGCCGGGAGGCGTCCTGGGCGGTGCTCGACGCCTACACCGGCGCCGGCGGGAACTTCGTCGACACCGCCGACAGCTACCCGTACTGGGCGACGGGCGAGTCCACCTCCGAGGCGCTGATCGGCGAGTGGATGGAGCGGCGCGGCAACCGCGACCGGCTCGTGCTGGCCACCAAGGTCGGCATGCTGGAAGGGCTCAAGGGGCTGGCGCCGCGGACGATCCGGACGGCGGTGGAGGCGTCGCTGCGCCGGTTGCGCACCGACCGCATCGACCTCTACTGGGCGCACGTCGACGACCGGGACACGCCGTTGGAGGAGACGCTGGGGACGTTCGGGGAGCTGATCCGCGAGGGCAAGGTGCGGCACGTCGGGGCGTCCAACTACGGTCCCGAGCGGCTGGCCGAGGCGCTGCGGGTGGCCGACTCGTGCGGGCTGCCCCGGTACGTGGCGCTGCAGCAGCCGTACAACCTGGTCGAGCGGACGTACGAGGGAGAGCTGCGGGACGTGGTCGCCCGGGAGGGGCTGTCCAGCACGCCCTACTACGGGCTGGCCCGCGGGTTCCTGACCGGCAAGTACCGGGACGGGGCGGAGGTCGACAGCCCGCGGGCGGCGACGGCGGCCCGCTACCTGCACACATCGCACGGGCGACGGACCCTGGAGGCGCTGGACGAGGTGGCGGCCGGGCGGCGGGCCGCGCCTGCCACGGTCGCCCTGGCGTGGCTGATCGCCCAGCCCACGGTCGCGGCGCCCATCACCAGCGCGCGCAGCGTCGAGCAGCTGCGGCCCCTGCTGGCCGCCGCGACCCTGACGCTGACGCCGGAGGAGCTGCGGCTGCTGGACCACGCGTCGCGCCCCACCCCGGAGGACCAGCCGTAGGACGGCGCGACCGGCGGTGACAGCCACAGGGGACGGCGCGACCCGCGACAACAGCCGCAGGGGGCGACGCGACCGGCGGTGACAGCCGCGGGGAACGGCGGGAGGGGTCAGCGGATGCGGCCGATCAGGGAGTCGCAGACCGCGCGCAGGGCGGCGGTGTCCGGGAGGCAGGCGTCCATGGTGGCCAGGGCGGCGGACAGGTGGCGACCGGCCAGGGTTTCGGCGGCGTCGCGGCCGCCGGCCTCCTCGACGAGGCGGGCCGCGCGCCGGACGGCCTCCTCGTCTCCGGGGGCGTCGTCGAGGAGGGCGGCCAGTTCGCGGGCGGGGGCGCCGCCGGCGGCGAGGGCGGCGAGCACGGGGTAGGTCTTCTTGCCGCGCCGCAGGTCGCTGTCGGCGGGCTTGCCGGTGACGCGGGGGTCGCCCCAGATGCCGAGGACGTCGTCCGCGAGCTGGAAGGCGACGCCCAGCTCGCGGCCCATCTCCCACAGGCGCGGGGCCAGCTCGGGCGCGCCGCCGAGGACGACGCCCGTGGCCGCGGCGGCGCCGAGCAGGGCGCCGGTCTTGCCGGCGGCCATCTCGGTGTACTCGGCGGTGGTCACCGCGCCGGTCCCGTGCCACGGGCGGTCCTCGAAGGCCATGTCGGCGGTCTGGCCCTGGACCAGCTCGACGAGGGCGTCCGACAGGTAGCGCATGGCCTCGCCGTCGCCGGCGAGCTGGGCGACGCCGAGCGCGAGCAGGGCGTCCCCGGCCAGCAGGGCCGGCCCCATGCCGTAAGCCTTCCAGAGGGCGGGGCGGTGCCTGCGCCGCTCGTCGTGGTCGATGATGTCGTCGTGGACGAGTGAGAAGGCGTGCACCAGCTCGACCGCGACGGCTGCGGGGATCGCGGATTCGGCGGTGCCACCGGCGGCCTCGGCGCTGAGGAGCGCGACGGCGGGGCGCACGCTCTTGCCGGAGTTGCCCTCGTACGGCCTGCCGTCGACGTCCGACCAGCCGAGGGAGAAGGCGGCCATCCTGGCGCTCCACGGATGCAGCCGCGACACCGCCGCACGCAGGGCTGGCTCGAACAGCCGCCGGCAGCGGCCGATCACCTCATCGCTGGCCGGTGCGGCCTGTTGTCCGAGTTCCACAGGTGCTCCTTCTCCTACGATCTTGAATCCACCTCCAAGATCATGTGATACTCCATACTAGATTCGGCTTTTGTCGGTATATGTCCCACCAGGTACCAGAGGGGACTGTGAGGTTGGAGGCACGGCAGTGGCGAACGACGCCACCGTGATCAGGACAGTCCCCTTCCTCACCCGACTCGCCCGGCACCGGAAGAACCCCGTGCACGCCCTGGAAGAGGTGGGCAGACAGGCCGGCGGCGCGCTGGTCCGGCTGGGTATGGGACCATTTCGACCCTACCTGGCGACCCACCCCGACCACGTACGGCACGTCCTCAGGACGAACCAGCCCAACTACGTACGCGAGGGAATGTTCTGGGATCCCTTGGTCCCGCTCATCGGCGAGGGCATCCTGTCGGACGGCCCCGACTGGGCGGAGAGCCGCCGGATCATCCAGCCGCTGTTCACCGCCCGGCACCTGAACACGCTGGCCGGCCGGCTGTCGGTGATCGTGGACGAGCTGATCGACGAGACCCTGGTGCCGGGCCGGCCGTTCGACGTGGCCGAGGCGGTCACCGCCATCGTCCACCCGGCGACCGTGCGGCTGTTCCTCGGCTCGTCGATCTCCGAGGCGGACATCGACCGGCTCGCCCCCGCCTACGACACGGGGGTCACGGCACGGGCGATCAGGCTCGCGCTGCCGTTCGTGCCCGAGCGGTGCCCGCTCCCCGGCGACCGGGCCTTCAACCGGGCGATCAAGACGATCGACGACGTGGTGTACCCGCGCATCCGGCACGCCAGGGCCCACGCGCACGAGGACGGCGACCTGGTGTCGCAGCTGTGCCGCGCCCCGTACACCGACCCGGGCGACCGGCGGGTCCGCGACGACATGGTGGCCGTGCACGGAGCCGCGACCGAGACCTCGGCCACCGCCCTCACCTGGGTGTGGCCGGTGCTGGACGCGCATCCGGCGATCGCCGCCAAGGTGTTCGAGGAGGTCGAGCGGGTCGTCGGGCGCGGGCCGGTCACGGTCGGCCACCTGCCGGACCTCACGTACCTGCGGATGTTCCTGGACGAATTACTCAGGCTCTACCCGCCGGGCTGGATCCTGCCGCGCAAGACGCTCGCCGCCGACGTCATCGGCGGCGTCGAGATCGAGGCGGGCGCGACGGTGGTGCTCAGCCCGTACCTCACCCACCGGCTCCCCCAGGTGTGGGAGCGGCCGGGCGAGTTCGACCCGGAGCGCTTCGCGCCGCAGGCCGCCGCCGAGCGCCCGCGCTACGCCTACTTCCCGTTCGCCGCCGGACCGCACGCGTGCGTGGGACCGCACCTGTTCATGATGGAGGCGCAGCTGGTGATCGCGGGAATCCTCAGCCGCTACCGGCCCGTGCTGCACGCCCCACGGCCGATCACCCCGCGGCTGACCTCGACGCTGCGCCCGCCGGCGGGCCTGTCCATGACCCTCGTGCCGGTGGGCCGCGCGTGACGTCTCATCCGTTTCCCCCGGCTCCCCCGTACGCCTCCCAGGACGGCTTGGAGCTGGGCAGGTGCAGCGCCCTGGCCGTGGCCTGCGCACGCGACCTGATCGGGCACGCCCGGCGGTACGAGGAGCTGTTCCCCGGCCGGACGTTCGACCAGGGCTTCTTCCTGGCGCTGGGGCTGGTCGGCGCGTTCGGGTCGCCGTGGGCCACGGCGGCGGAGCTGCGCGTGACCGGCCGGGCGTCGCTCTGGGTGTTCGCGGTGGACCGGCTGATCGACCACGTGGCCTCCTCCCGCGCCGAGGCCGCCGCGCTGGCCGCCGACTGCCTCGCCGTGGCGGACGGGGCCACGCCCCGGGAGCCCGTCACCCGGTTCCTCGCCGAACTGCGCGACGAGGTGGCCGCCGGGACCTCGGTGGACGCCTGGCGGGACCAGCTCGGGCGCATGCTGACGGCCATGATCCGCGAGTGGGACTGGCGCTCCGGCGAGCGGCCCTCGCTGGACGGATACCTGGACAACGCCGACAGCACCGGCTCGTCCTTCGTCAACGTGTCCCACTGGCTGGCCACCGGCGACGCCTGGACGCTGGACCACCTGGACCTGGTACGGGCGGCGAGCCAGGCGGCGCAGCGATATCTGCGGCTGCTGAACGACCTGGCCACCGCCGGACGGGAACGCGGCCACGGCGACGTGAACGCGCTCTCCCTCGGCGCCGGCCGCGACGAGGTCACCGCCCGGCTGGGCGAACTCTCGGACGCGGCCGTGCGGCTCATCGAACCACTCCGCGCGGGCAGCCCGCGCACCGCCCTCTACCTCGAACGGCAACTCACCTTCAACACCGGCTTCTACGGCCTGTCCGACTACTGGGGAGCGTTGTGAACGTCACCGGCCAAGCCTCCGACCTGCTGACCGGCCTGATGGCGCAGCCGTGGGGCCAAGTCACCGTCTCGATCTACGAGACCGGGCGCCTGGTCGCGCTGGCCCCGCGGCTCACCGGTCATCGCGAGCGTGTCGCCTACCTGCTGGCCCACCAGCGGCCCGACGGCTCCTGGGGCGCGCCCGACGGTTACGGTCTGGTGCCCACGCTGAGCGCCACCGACGCCCTGCTCGGCCTGGACCCGGCGGACGGGCCGCGCGGCGTGGCCGCGGCGGCGCGCGCGGGGCTGGCCGCGCTGCGCACGCTCCTTTCGCGCCCGGTCACGCTGCCCGACATGCCCGCGGCCGACCTGATCGTGCCCGCCCTCATCGAGCGGGTGAACGCGCACGGCGCCGCCGATCCGCTGCCGCTGCCCGCCGGGATGGACGCGGGCCGCCTCGGCCGGGTCAGACAGGTGGTCGCGTCGGGCGCGCCCCTGCCCCAGAAGCTCCTGCACGCCCTGGAAGTGGCCGGGGCGACCGTAATCGGCACGGTGCGGCCGACCCCCATCGGCACCGTCGGCGCCTCCCCCGCCGCCACCGCCGCCTGGATGACCACCGCGCAGACGACCGCCGTCCCGCCCGTCGGCGCTTGGGACGGCGGCTCTCCCGGCAGCGCTGGGAATGGCGGCTCTCCCGGCGGCGCCCGGGATGGCGGCCCTTCCGGCGGCGCCCGGGACGACGGCTCTCCCGGCAGCGCCCGGGATGGCGGCCCTTCCGGTGCCGTGCGGGTCGCGGAGGCGGAACTGGCGCGGGGTCATCTGGAGGCCGTGGTGGCGCGGTACGGCGGGCCCGTGCCGGTGGGGTTGCCGATCACCGTGTTCGAGCGCGGCTGGGTGCTGAGCTGGCTGGCGCGGGCCGGGGTGCCGGCGCAGGTGCCGCCGGAGATGACCGCCGATCTGCGGGCCGCCATCGGTCCCGCCGGGACGCCCGCGGGGTCCGGGCTGCCCGCCGACGCGGACACCACGTCGGTGGCCCTGTACGCGCTGGCGCTGCTCGGCCTGCCGTGCGAGCCGGACAGCCTGCTGGCGTTCGACACGGGCACGCACTTCTGCACCTGGCAGGGGGAGGACGGCTTCTCCGTCAGCGTGAACGCGCACGCGCTGGACGCCCTCGGCGCGTACGCGGCCGCGCGGCCCGACCGGGCCGAGGCGTACGCGCCGCTCGTGGCGCGGCAGGCGGCGCTGCTGGCCGAGCGCCAGCGTCCGGACGGGTGCTGGGACGACCGCTGGCACGCCTCCCCGTACTACGCGACGCTGAGCTGCGCGCTGGCCCTGGGCGAGTTCGGCGGGCCCGGCCACACCGAGCCGGTCCGGCGGGCGCGCGAGTGGGTGCTGTCCACGCAGCGTCCCGACGGCTCGTGGGGCCGCTGGGCGGGCACCGCGGAGGAGACGGCCTACGCCCTGCAGACGCTGCTCCTGCCGGTGGATCTTGACGGTGGCGGGGACATGGAAGCCGTCAGGCAAGGGTACGCATTTCTGCGACAAGTCGCTGATATGTATGACTACCCGGCCCTGTGGCATGACAAGGACCTTTACGCTCCCATAGCAGTGGTGCGCGCCGCAATTCTGGCCGCCCTCCATCTTGCACAGTCGCGAATGAAGATAGGACAAAGCCGGACATAGCGCACCAATCGGTGTTTTTCTTCCTTGAGCAGGGCTTCCAGCGTTGCTAGCCTGTTGCGGGCTCGAAATGGATCTTCGGCATCAATTCTGACATCGAGCTTGACACAATCCCCTCAACTGGACGGCATATATGCGTGTGCGCAACTCGCGCGTGCGGACGAAGGTGACAGCCCTGCTGGTGTCCCTGGTCGCGCTCTGGGCTTTCGCCGCGTGGGTCACGCTGCGCGAAGGTGTGAACCTGCTCGGCACCACCACGGTCGACAGCGGAGCGGTGGAGCCGAGCGAGCGGCTCCTGGCCGACCTGCAGCGCGAGCGCCGGCTCACCATGGCCGCGCTCGGCTCCGGGGCCGAAATGCCCGAGCGGTCCGTACGCGAGCAGCGGGCCAGGACCGACGCGACCCTGGCGGCCTCCAGGGAGGCCGCCGAGGGAGGTGCGCTGCGGTTCATGGCCGACAAGGCCCTGCTGGACCGCCTGGACGAGGCGTTGACAGCCGCCGAGGGCCTGGCCGCGACCCGCGAGGCGGTCGACGCCGGGCGGCTCGGCCGCACCCGGCTGGCCGCCGCCTACAACGACGCCATCGACTCCCTCTACCTGATGTTCGAGTCGGTGGCCGCGCTGGACGACAAGGAGATCGCCAGGGACGCCCGCACGCTCCTGGCGCTCAGCCGGGCCAGCGAGAACTTCGCCCGCGAGGACGCGCTGATGGCGAGCGTGCTGGCCGGGGGCGAGCTCACGCCCGCCGAGCACCTCGCCTTCGTGCAGGAGAACGCCGTCGCGCGCTTCACGCTGGAGACCACCGCCGCCCAGCTGCCCCCGGAGGAGAAGGCGGCCTACGACGCCTGGGAGCGGAGCCGCACCGTCACGCAGCTGCGCGAGCTGGAGCGGCGCCTGATCGGGCAGCTCGGCAGCGCCGCGCCGCCGCCGGTCTCGGCGGACGAGTGGCGCTCGGCCGCCGAGTCGGCCAGGGCCGGCCTCGAGGAGATCATCGAGGCGGGCGGCGACCGGCTGGTCGACCGGTCGATCCCGGGCGCGGTCGGCGTGGTCGTCCGCCTCGTCCTGGCCGGCGGCCTGGGCCTGGTGGCGGTCATCGCCTCGATCGTGCTGTCGATCACCACGACCCGTCAGCTGCTCGCCCAGCTCAGGAAGCTGCGCGACGCCGCGCACGAGCTGTCGGACCGGCGGCTGCCGGACGTGGTGGAGCGGATCGGCCACGGCGAGGTGGTGGACGTCTCCAAGGAGGTGCCCGACCTCGACTTCGGCGACGACGAGATCGGCCAGGTGGGGCAGGCGTTCAACACCGTGCAGCACACCGCGGTCCGCGTCGCCGCCGAGCAGGCCGAGCTGCGCCGGAGCATCCGCGACATCCTGCTCAGCCTGGCCCGCCGGACGCAGGGCCTGGTGCACCGGCAGCTCACCGTGCTGGACGTGATGGAGCGGCGCGAGACCGACCCGGAGGAGCTGAAGGAGCTGTTCCGGCTGGACCACCTGGCCATCCGGATGCGCCGCAACGCCGAGAACCTCATCGTGCTGTCCGGCTCCACCCCGGCCCGCACCTGGCGGCGCTCGGTGCCGATGCTGGACGTGGTGCGCGGCGCGCTGACCGAGGTGGAGGACTACACCCGGGTGACGATCGCCCCGATGGGCGACGTGGTGCTGGTCGGCCGCGCGGTCGGCGACGTCATCCACCTGCTGGCCGAGCTGATCGAGAACGCGGTCTCGTTCTCCCCGCCGTACACCTCGGTGCAGGTCAGCGGGCAGCTCGTGGCCAACGGGTACGTGATCGAGATCGAGGACCGCGGCCTGGGCATGAAGCCGGAGGACCTGGCCGCCGCCAACGAGCGGATCGCCGACCCGCCGGAGTTCCGCATCACCGGCACCGCCCGGCTGGGCCTGTACGTGGTGAGCCAGCTGGCCAGGCGGCACGACATCCAGGTCAGGCTGAAGGCCTCCCCGTACGGCGGCACGACGGTCGTGGTGCTGCTGCCGCAGGACCTGGTCGAGGTCGACGCCGGGCCGCCGCCGTCCGAGGAGGAGCCGCCGCCGGCCCTGCCGCGCAGGACGGTCGCGGTGGCGGAGCGGCCGGCCACGGCACACAACGTGCGCCGGCTCAAGGTCGCGGCCGAGCCCGCGCGCACGCCCGGCGTACCCGGGCCGCGGCCCGCGCCGAGCGAGCCTCCGCAGGACACGCGGCCGGCCGCGGAGCCCCGGGAGAGCGCCGAGCCGGAGGAGGCCGCGCCCGAGCAGCCGGGTTTCACGCCCGGCGGCCTGCCGATGCGGGTGCCGCAGGCCAACCTGGCCCCCGCCCTGCGGGAGGAGGGGCCGAACACGTCAGACGACACCGAGGAGGACGATGAGCGTTCGCCTGAGGAGATCCGCGCGATGATGGGATCGCTGCAGTCGGGGACACGCCTGGGCAGGTCCGAGGCGGCCAAACTGATGGACGATCAGGGAGGTGACACATGACCCCCGGCGCCGGCACCGACCTCAACTGGCTCCTCGACGACCTGGTGAAACGGATCGGCGACGTCGAGCACGCGATCGTGCTCTCCTCTGACGGGCTGCTGATGGCCTCGTCCGCCGGTCTGGTACGGACCGACGGGGAGCACCTGTCGGCCGTGGCCTCCGGGTTGCAGAGCCTGGCCAGAGGGGTCTCCGACCACGTGGGCGGCGGCCCGGTCAAGCAGACCGTGGTGGAGTGGAAATCGCAGTTCCTCATCGTGACCACGGCGGGCGAGCGCGCCTGCCTGGCCGTGCTCTGCGGCCCCCGGGCCGACATCGGGCTGGTCGCCTACGAGATGGCGATGATGGTGGCCCGCGTCGGCCAGTACCTGACCTCCGGGGCGCGGATCAAGACGGGGACCGAGCGGTGAGCGCCACGGACGGTCCCACCGACGAGCACTGGATAGACCCGGAGATCATCCGCCCGTACGTGGTGACGCGCGGGCGGACGGCGCCCACCAGCGGCAAGTTCGATCTCATCTCGATGGCGCTGGCGATCGGCCCGCCGCCGGGGCCGGAGGCCGGGCTGGACCCCGAGCACCATTCGGTCCTGCGGCTCTGCCGTGAGCCCAAGTCCGTGGCGGAGATCGCCGCCCACCTGAACCTGCCCGCGGGGACCATCCGCGTGCTGCTCGGCGACCTGTTCGACAGGGAACTCGTCTCGGCCCAGGAACCGCAACCCGAGGTTGACATGCATGACATGAAGATGTACAGGGCGGTGCTCGATGGCCTTCGATCGCTCTGAGCGGCCCCGCGTGCCGCGGGCCATCAAGATCCTCATCGCCGGCGGCTTCGGGGCGGGCAAGACCACCATGGTCGGCGCGGTCTCCGAGACCCGGCCGCTGCGCACCGAGGAGATCCTCACCGACCGCAGCGTCGGCATCGACGACCTGACCAGCGTCGAGGGCAAGCGGACCACGACCGTGGCGATGGACTTCGGCCGCATCACGCTCAACGACGAGTACGTGCTCTACCTGTTCGGGACGCCGGGCCAGGAGCGGTTCTGGTTCGTCTGGGACGAGCTGGCCGAGGGGGCGCTGGGCGCGGTCATCCTGGCCGACACCCGGCGGCTGTCCGACTGCTTTCCCTCGGTCGACTACTTCGAGCGGCGCGGCACGCCGTTCGTGGTGGCGGTCAACTGCTTCGACGGCGCTCCCTCGTACGAGGTCGACGAGGTGCGGCTGGCGCTGCAGCTCGCCCCCTCGATCCCGATCCTGCTGTGCGACGCGCGCAAGCGCGACTCCAGCCGCGAGGTGCTGATCACGCTGGTGAAGCACTCGGCGCGGCTGCGCGCGGAACCGGTGGGCTGACGACGAGCGGGGGCGGGCCGAAGCGGCCCGCCCCCGTGGTCTTCCAGGTGATCAGTCCTTGGCGGCCTTCTCCGCGCCGACGCCGGTGAGGGACCGGACCTCGATCTCGGCGAACTTGGCGGCGTTGTACTCCTTGCTCAGGACCGTGCCGAGGTAGCCGCAGAGGAAACCGACGGGGATCGAGATGATGCCCGGGTTGCTCAGCGGGAACCACGCGAAGTCCACGTCGGGGAGCAGGGCCCGCTCCGTGCCGGAGACGACCGGCGAGAAGATGACCAGCAGCAGGGCGGACACCAGACCGCCGTATATGGCGCTGACCGCGCCCGCCGTGTTGAACCTCTTCCAGAACAGGCTGTAGAGGATCGCCGGCAGGTTGCCCGAGGCCGCCACCGCGAAGGCCAGGGCCACCAGGAAGGCGACGTTCTGGTCCTGCGCGAGGATGCTCAGGCCGATCGCCACGGCGCCGATGACCAGGGCGGAGATCCGCGCCACCACGACCTCCTGCCGCTCGCTCGCCTGGCCGCGCCGGAAGACGTGCGCGTACAGGTCGTGGGCGAAGCTGGAGGAGGAGGCGAGCGTGAGCCCGGCCACCACCGCGAGGATCGTGGCGAAGGCGACGGCGCCGATGAAGGCCAGCAGGATCGTGCCGCCCACCGTGCCGAAGATCTCCTCACCGACCCGGAGCGCGAGCAGCGGCGCGGCCGTGTTGCCTCCCGGATCCTGGGCGGTGATCTCCTCCCTGCCGACGATGGCGGCGGCGCCGAAGCCGAGCACGAGCGTCAGCAGGTAGAAGATGCCGATGATGCCGATGCCCCAGAGCACGGACTTGCGCGCGTCCTTGGCGGTCGGGACCGTGTAGAAGCGGATGAGGATGTGCGGCAGGCCGGCGGTGCCGAGCACGAGCGCGAGGCCGAGGCTGATCAGGTCGATCTTGCCGGCGATGCCCTGCGCCTCGGTGCCGTACCGCATGCCGGGAATCAGGAACTGGTCGGGGTTGCCCGCGGGTCCGCTGGTCGCGGCGGCCTGGCCGAGCAGGCCCGACAGGTTGAAGCCGAAGTCGATGAGCACCAGCAGGGTCACCAGGGCCGCGCCGCTCATGAGGAGGACGGCCTTGACGATCTGGACCCAGGTCGTGCCCTTCATGCCGCCGAAGACCACGTAGATGATCATGAGGGCGCCGACGGCGACGATCGTCCACACCTTGCCCGCTTCGGAGGTGACGCCGAGCAGCAGGCCGACCAGCGCGCCGGCGCCGACCATCTGGGCCAGCAGGTAGAAGATGCTCACCACGATCGTCGAGGCGCCGGCGGCGGTGCGGACCGGGCGCGGGCTCATCCGGAAGGCGAGCACGTCGGCCATGGTGAACTTGCCGGAGTTCCGCATCAGCTCGGCCACCAGCAGCAGCGCGACCAGCCACGCCACCAGGAAGCCGATCGAGTACAGGAACCCGTCGTAGCCGTTGAGGGCGATGATGCCCGCGATGCCCAGGAACGAGGCGGCCGACATGTAGTCGCCGCCGATGGCCAGGCCGTTCTGCGCCCCGCTGAAGGACCGGCCGCCCGCGTAGTAGTCGGCGGCGGTCTTGGTCTGGCGGCTGGCCCAGACCGTGATGCCGAGGGTGGCCGCGACGAACGCCAGGAAGAGGATCGTCGACAGCGTGGTTGAGCTCACTGGGCCTTCTCCTCCACCTGGTTGCGCAGCTTGTCGGCGATCGGGTCCAGCTTCTTCTCCGCGTGGCGCGAGTACGCGTAGGCGATCCAGAAGGTGGACACGAACTGGAGCAGTCCCAGGATCAGCCCCACGTTGATGTCACCGAGCAGTTTGATCCCCATGAAGCCGCGCGCCCAGCCGGACAACACCACGTACAGCAGGTACCAAACCAGGAACGCCACCGTCATCGGGAACGTCCACCGCCGGAACCGCCGCTTCAGCTCTTGGAATTCACTACTCTCCTGTACCTGTTCATAGACAGACGCGTCGTGTTCTCTGGTCGTCACGAGACCTCCACAGTGATGAGGATCACGCTCACGTTAAGAGCGCGGGCTACCCTCCGAGGAGGTCCCGTGCGACGCCTATCGCCGAGCCGCCGACGAGCGGCGGTCAACTGGGAAGCGGCTGCGGTGAATGGTCAATCTCGCACGACGAACGGTAACTCAGCCCTTGACTGGGCCGGCCGTCGATCCTTCGACGATGAACCGGCGCACCGCCGCGAACAGCACCGACGTGGGGATCAGCGAGCCCGCCCGGCCGTAGTCGCCGCCCATGACCTGCTGGATGATGTCGGTGCTCCCCGCCGGGCCGCCCCCGGTCATCGCGTAGATCAGGTCTTCTGGTCGGCGCCGTCGAACGGGGGCGAGACCAGCTCGACGGTGACATAAGACAGTGTCCGAAGAGACAACGCTGTCAAGCGTCAGGGGTGTTTCAGCCGATCCGCTCCAGCGCTCCTCCGAGATCCTTGATCAGCGCCTCGGCCGGTTCGAGGCCGACCGCCAGCCGCACCAGCCCCACCGGGATGCCCATCGTGGCCCGCACGCTCTCCTCGGTGGTCAGCGCCGGCGCGTTGACCAGGCTCTCGAAGCCGCCCCACGAGACGCCGACGCGGAAGTGGCGCAGCGCGTCCAGGAAGGCCGCGACCTCGTCCCGGGCGCCGGTGGCCAGCTCGATGCTGAACAGGCTGGAGAAGCCGGACATCTGGCGCCGCG
Source organism: Nonomuraea sp. NPDC049649 (assembly GCF_040675175.1). Taxonomy (NCBI): domain Bacteria; kingdom Bacillati; phylum Actinomycetota; class Actinomycetes; order Streptosporangiales; family Streptosporangiaceae; genus Nonomuraea; species Nonomuraea sp. NPDC049649. The sequence continues at coordinate 367,623 of NZ_JBFAOH010000003.1, read as the reverse complement.
CCAGCGCGTGGCCGGGATGCGACGGCAGCCCGGGGTGGTTGACCCTGCGCACCGCCGGGTGGTCCTCCAGGAAGGCCGCCACCGCCAGCCCGCGCTCCTGGTGGGCGGCCATCCGCACCGGCAGGGTGCGCAGGCCCCGGATGACCTTGGCCGCGTCGTGCGGCGACATGGCGGCCCCGTAGAGCTGGTACTCGGTCCTGGCGAGCGGCCTGACCAGCCGGGACGGGCCCGCGACCACCCCGCCGACCAGGTCGCTGTGGCCGCCGGCGTACTTCGACAGCGAGTGCACGACCAGGTCCACGCCCAGGGTGAGCGGCTTCTGGAAGATCGGGGTGGACCAGGTGTTGTCCATCACGGTGACCAGGCCGTGCCCGGCCGCCCAGCGGGTGACGGCGGCGATGTCGAAGATCTCGTAGCGCATGTACGAGGGAGACTCGAAGTAGAGTAGGCGGGTGCTCTTCCTGATAGCGCTGTCACACGCGTCGAGATCGGCCGCATGCGTATGCGCCACACCGAACTTCTCCAGGTAGCGCAGGAACTGGGTGGTCGGCCCGTACACCGCGCCCAGCACCAGCACGTGGTCGCCCGCCGACACCAGCGAGGAGATCGTCGCCGAGATCGCGCCCATGCCGGAGCCGAAGCACTTGGCCCGCTCGGCCCGCTCCAGCGCGGCCAGCTTGCGCTGCGCGAGGTCGACGGTGGGGTTGGTGCCGCGCCAGTAGACGTACCGCTCGTCCTCGTCCTTGATCGCCTCGCCCAGCTCGCCCGCGGTCGCGAAGGTGAACAGGGAGTTCTCGAAGATCGGGGGGTTGACCGCACCCAGCATCCAGGGCTCGTCCTCGCCGAGGCGGCCGCAGATCCACTCATCGTCCATGGGGGCACACTATGACAGGGCCAGGAAACGGCCGGAACCCGACCATGGTGGACGTCGCACGCCACGCCGGCGTCAGCCTGAAGACCGTCTCGCGGGTGGTCAACCACGAGCCGCACGTGAGCGCCGCGCTGCGGCAGCGGGTGCAGGCGTCGATCAGCGCGCTCGGCTTCCGCCGCAACGAGGCGGCCAGCCGGCTGGCCCGCGGCGCCACCATGCTGACCCTCGGGCTGATCATGGAGAACATCTCCAACGAGTTCTACTCGCGGCTGGCCAAGGCGGTCGAGGCGGCGGCGGCCTACCACGAGGCGCTGGTGGTGTTCGGCTCCTACGAGGAGCGGCCCGAGCGCGAGCGGATGCTGGTGGAGTCCATGTACGCGCGGGGCGTGGACGAGCTCATCATCGTCCCCTCCCCCGCCGACCACTCCTGGCTGGCCGAGCACCCGGGGCTGCGCACGGTGTTCGTGGACCGGGTGCCGGCCGGGCTGGAGCGGGCCGACGTGGTGGCGCTCGACGACGCCCGGGGCGGGCGGATGGCCACCGAGCACCTGCTCGCCCGCGGCCACCGCCGCATCGCGCTCATCTCCGACGACGACGGGCTCAGCTCGGTGCACGACCGCGCGCGGGGCTACCGTGCGGCGCTGGCGGCGGCGGGCGTGCCGGTGGACGAGTCGCTGGTGGTGCGGGGCGTCTTCGACCCGTGGCGGGTCTCCGGCGAGGTGACCCGGCTGCTGGACCTGCCCGCGCCGCCGACGGCCTTCTTCGCCACCAACAACCGGGCCGCGATCGGCATCCTCCAGGCGCTCCGCGAGCGCCCGGAGCGTCCCGCGTACGTGGGCTTCGACGACTTCGCGCTGGCCGAGGTGTTCAGCCCGGGCGTCACCGTGGTCCGCTACGACGTCGCCCGGCTGGCGCGCAGCGCGGTGGACCTGCTGCTGGACCGCTCGGACGCGGGCCGCCGGGTCAAGGTGCCGGTGGAGCTGGTCGCCCGCGGCTCCGGCGAGGTCCCGCCGCCCTAGCGCGGGCCGTCGCGGTCGAAGGCGGTGGCGTAGCCGGTGCCGGGGTCGACGAGCACGCCGTAGCCCTCGGGGACGAGGTCGAGCAGGTCGCGGCCGGTGGCCGAGAAGTAGCGCGGCGGCTCGGTCTCGCCCTTGCCCGCCGCGTATCCGGCCAGCGCCTCGGGCATGGTGAACGCCGGCACCAGCCGCCCGACGGCGACGACGCCGGGGCTCCCGGTGGCCTGGCAGTAGAGCCGGGTGCGCAGGAACACCCGGAACGGCACGGTGCCGGGGCCGTCCAGCGAGACCTCGCGGCGCAGCATGTAGGCGAGCCAGCCGGTGCGCGCGCCGCCGGTGGAGGCCGGGTTCGCGCCGCCGGTGAGGTCCTGCACCTCGCCGGGGGTGAGGCCGGTGGTGAACAGGAAGGCCGCGAGCACGTCCTCCGGGGCGCGGCCGGGCTCGGGCCGCGTCAGGACGTCGACCCGGCCGCCCCGCTCGACCAGGGCGACCTCGTCGCCGGAGCTCAGCCGCAGCAGCAGCCGGGCAGGCGCGTCGTCGCCGGTCTCGGGGCGCTGGAAGTGCCGGCGGATGCGCTCGGTGACCTCCATGTGGCCCATCCGCACCCGCCCGATCACGGCGGAGTCCTCCCAGAGCGGGCCGAGCCGGGTGACGAAGGGCAGGTCGGGCCAGGGCCGCAGCTCGTCCATGTGGCGTCGTACCCGCTCCGCGAAGTCGCGCAGCTCCTCCTCGGCGCGGGGCGTCTCCGGCGGCGGGGGCAGGATCTCCGACAGCGGGGCGGCGGACTCCAGCGCCGCGCCGAGCGCGGCGTGCTCCTCCTCGGGCGAGAAGCCGTGCACGGGCTCCAGGATCAGGGCGAGCGCGCGGGAGCGGGCGAGGGCGTCGGTGAGCCGCTGCTCGTACTGGACGCTGTAGAGCAGCGCCCAGAGCACCCGCTGCCACGATTCCGGCGCGCTAGTCATCCCGGTAATCCTCTCTCCGCACGTCCCGGAAGTCGATGCCCGCCCGGCGCAGCACGTCGATGACCCGGTCCAGGTCCCCGGCGTCCGGCCGGTAGTGGCCGCTGTGGCGGGAGATGAGCTCCAGCACCCCGTCCCTGACCCGCAGGTCGCCGGCGCCCGCGACCTGCCTCCCGCGCAGGAAGCTGGAGTGGTGGAAGACGCCGACCTCGTGGTGGGTGCTGGCGTACAGGTTGCCGTACCGGTCCATCACGAAGATCGCCCGTTCGTCGTCCGGGGCCCAGTGCGAGGTGCCGCCGTCCGTGGAGTACGGGCGGCCGCGCACGTCGTACAGCCTGCCCTCATGGACGACGAGGCGGGTGGCCTCCAGCGAGCCGGGGTCCAGGTACTGGACGCCCCAGATGGTCTCGCCCTCGAACCTGCGGTCCATCCGGATCGTGTTCAGCGGCGGGCCGTCGGCGGCCGTCCTGGGCGGCGGGATCGGGGAGCCGCCGGGCAGCCGGGGGCCGGTGGCCGCCGCGTCGGCGATCCGTCCGGTACGGGTCGCGACGCCGCCGCCGACGAGCAGGTCGGGCAGGAGGCGGCCGAACCAGCGGGCCGGGTCCTCCGTCAGCGTCTCCCAGCCGGCGACCTCCTTGGCGAACTCCACCGGGTGCTCGGCGGCGAACTCCCCCGCCGCGTAGGCCCCGTGCAGCCGGTCCGTCATGCCGGAGGGGTCGGTGAGCAGCCCGCCGATCGAGTGTTCCCAGCCGAAGCGGGCCGCGCCGGCGACGGCCTCGGCCACGCCCTGGACGAGGGGTACGGCCACGTGCTCGGCGTAGTCGCGGGCCAGTTCCCCGGCGGCGGGCAGCCCGGCGAACGAGGCGACGCCGGCGACGTGCCCGGCCCAGGTGGCGCCGATGCCGGCCGCGGCGTCGGCGACCGCCTCGGCGACGGTGTCGAAGGGCGAGGACGGGGGCGGCTCCGGCCGCGGCGGGGGCGGGGTCTTGAGCAACTCGGCGCGGCGGCGGCGCAGGTCGGGGCGCTGGTCGGCGAGCCAGCCGCCGGCGCGGGCGACGTTGTGGCCGGGCGCGGCGTCCAGCCCGAGCCGGGCCAGGGTGGTGCTCAGGGCCTCGCCGGCCCGCTGCCAGGAGCCGGCGACCTCGGCCAGCTCGGCGTCGATGACCTGCATGAGGTCGGGGTCGCCGCCGACGAAGCCGCCGGGCGGCTCGCGCAGCGGCACGGGCGGGCGGCGCGGTCGCGGGGCGGGCACGCGGGCCGGCTCGCCGTGGGCGGTGACGAGGTGTTCGACCTGGCGGAAGGCCCGGTTGAAGGCCTGGCCGACCTCGGCGCACCGGTCCACCAGGCCGGCGTGCAGCCGGGCGGCCCGGGGGCCGAGCAGCGCGCCGTCGCCGAAGAGCCGGAACGCCCGGTCGAGCGCGTCGCCCTGCTCCTCGGCCAGGCGCGCGACGGTGCGCAGCGCCCGTGCGGCCTCGTCCGGGGTGGGCATCGGCGAACCCCCGCCTGTCGGTGGACATGCCGAGCGTAGAAAGACCACCCGATCGTTATCTGGTGATATTCCGGTTTTCTATGGGATCGCAGGCTTTTCGGGTCAGCCGCAACGCTCCATGATTCACCTTTCACGGGCTAAGCTCGCAAGTGGTCAAGATCACACGAAGGCGACCCCCCGTATGAATGACCAGGGAAACGCACGTCAGATGAACATGTGGCAGTACCTCAGGGAATACGGAATTCCCGCGGCGATCGGCGCCGTCGCCGCCACCATCACGCAACTGGTGATCACGGGGCTTTACGACGCGCTCCCGCCGCAGTTGAGTTGGGCGATCATCGGGGGCGGCGCCATTCTGGCCATCCTTTTATCCCATATAGCGGCAATCCGAGCATTTATCAGCAACCATCAGAAACTGCTCCTGGGCATTCTGGTGACGCTGGCCGGATTCTCCACGAGCCTCGCGGTCGCGCCCGCGCTGCGCGGGCGGCCGCCGTGCCCGGCCCCTACCGAGCTGCGCCTGGTCACCGCCCCGGAGAACGTGCCCGAGCTCAGGGCACGCGCCGCGCAGTACGCCGCGGCCAATCGCATCGACGGCTGCCCCTCCCTGCGGATGACGGTGGCCGCCGCCCCGCCCCCCGTCCACCTCCAGGACGCCTTCGCCAACAGCTGGGAGCGGCTGGAGGACCGGCGCGGCCAGCCGTACGCCCGCCTGTACGACCTGCAGCCCGACGCCTGGGTGGCCACCTCGTCGGCGGCCCCCGCCGAGCTGCGGGAGGGCGGGCTCAGGACGCTCGGCCGCGGCGGCGAGGACCCGCTCGTCGGGCAGGACCAGCTCGTGCTGGCGATGACCGAGCGCCGGCGCGAGGAACTGGACCGGCTCATGAAGAACCCGGACGTCTACCCGCTGAGCGAGGTGTGGGACACCCTGCGCACCAGGATGGGCATGACGATCGCCCGGCCGTTCCCCGAGACCTCGATGAGCGCGCTGCTGGGCACCGGCGACCTCTACCGGGGGCTCGGGCTCTCCCCCGCCGGGTACGGCAGGCTGGAGCAGGAGCTGGTCACCGACGGGCTGGGCGCCGACACGGTGAGCTCGCTGCTGTGCGCGTTCCACCGGCTCTCCGGGGACGACGCGGCCGGCGCGGCGCGGACCGTCCTGCTCGTGCCGGGCCACAGCGTGGCCGACTTCAACGCCGGCCGCGTCGACGGCTGCCCGGGCACCGGCCGGGGCGAACGGCTCATCGCGGTGCGCCACCACGAGTTCAGCACGCTCGACTACCGCTACGTCACCGTCACCTGGCCCGGCCAGCCGTCGCAGGAGAGACGGGCGCTGGTCGAGGGCTTCGGCGCCTGGCTGCGGCAGCACCCCCTGTTCCCGAACGTGCCGGTGGCGGGCCGCGCGCAGCCCGACGTGAAGGAGCTCAGCGCGCTGAAGAAGCTGCTGCTCGACGACCTGCGCCCGCAGCTCGACCTGCGGCTGATGGTCGACCTGTCGGGCTCGGCCGACCGGCCGGTGCGCGTCCGCGCCGCCGAGGCGCTGCGCGGCCAGAGCAGGATTCTCGGGCCGCGCGACCGGGTGGAGGTGTTCGGGCTGAGCAGCCCGCGCGAGGGCGGGCCCGCGGAGCTCGCCCCGCTCGCGTCGCAGAGCACCCGCAACCAGCTCGGCGTCGCCGCCGCCAAGATCGAGGACGCCCTCTTCGACCGGTGGGACGCGCCCGCCTCCTGGGGCGTCCGCCTGCTCGGCGCCGGGGACGAGGTGGTGCCCGCCCCCGCGCTGCTGCTCACCGACGGCCGCCTGTTCGACAACGAGGACGGCGACCCCGCGGCGGCGATCGAGGCCGCGCTGCGGGAGACGCCCTCCGTCTCCGGCCTGTACGTGATCGTCTTCGGGCAGAACCGCTGCGCCGTGCCGAAACTCGAAGAAGCCGCCACACCGTACGCGTGCGTCCCGGCGGACGGCGACGCGGCGGGGACAGTCACCCGGGCCGTCATCACGATGCGGGGCTGGCGATGAGGGCAAGACTGCGGCAGGCGCTCCAGAACCGGCAGGTGTCCTGGCGGGCGGCGCTGATCCTGTACGCGGTGGCCTTCGCCGCGGCCGCCGCGCTGGCCGCCGGATGGCAGGTGGTGCGCGGCCCGGACGGCGCCCCGCGGCAGCAGGCGGAGTCCCTGGCGCCCGTCACGCCGGTCCCGGTGCCCACGGCGCCCGCGGCCGACTGCGGCGGCGAGGACGACCTCGTGGTGGCCACCGGCGACGACATCAGCACCGGCAGCGTGCGGCGCGAGGTGTTCGACCGCTGGAACCAGGGGAAGAAACTGCCGGGCGACCCACCGGCCAAGCTCCTGGAGCTGTCGGGCAGCACCGACGTGCGGCGCGCCCAGATGGCGGCGCTGGCGCAGGCCGGCAGCTGCCAGTACGACGTGCTGGTGCTCGACGTGGCCTGGGTCGCCGAGTACGCCCGGCACGGCTACATCCGGCCCATCCCGCTGAGCGAACCGGACAGGTTCCTGCCGGGGCCGCTGCGGGCGGCGGAGATCGACGGCGAACAGTACGGCGTGCCGTTCGCCTCGGACGCGCCGCTGGAGTTCCGGCGCACGGACGTCCCGGCGGGCGGCTACCTGCTGCAGCTGAGCGACCGGGAGGCGGGCACGATCAACTTCCTGGAGATGATCGAGTACGGCGGCGGGCAGCTGCTCGACGGCGACGACCGGACAAGCCTGCGGCTCGGCGACGACACCTGGCGGTCGCTGGCCTCGCCCCGCCGCCGCACGTTCACGACCGGCGAGGACGTCCGCGTGCTCCAAGAGTCGTTCGACCTGGACGAGGACTCCAGCGTGGCGGCGTTCAAGGACGGGCGGATCGGCAACCACCGGGTGTCCTACATGCGCAACTGGCCGATCGTCTTCCACCAGCTGGCCGCCGACCCGCGCATGCGCGATTCGGAGGGTGAGCTCCTGTTCGAGGTGCGGGCGCCGGAGACGTCCGGCGGCGTGCTCGGCGGCTCGGTGCTGTCGCTCTCCGCGCACCTCCCGCCCGACAAGGTGGAGCCCGCCATGCGGTTGATCGAGTTCCTGGTCAGCAAGGACGAGCAGCACCGGCTGTTCGCCTGCGGCGGCTACGGGCCCGTGCTGACCGAGGTCTACGACGACTACCGGCAGGGCCGGGGCACGGTCTGCGGGGCCGGGCGGAGCTCGGAGCTCGTCGCGGTGACCCTGGCCGAGCTCGAGGACCTGGCCGAGCAGGTGGAGAAGTCGGTGGGGCTCGCCCTGCCGCGGCCGAAGTCGCCCTACTACGCGCAGTTCAGCGCGGCCTTCCGCCGGTGCGCGCGCGGGGTGTGGGAGGAGAAGGTGAAGGAGGAGACCTTCCTGTCGGCGGCGGACCTGCTGAGGTCGGCGCTGGACGGCCGCGTCCCCGACGGGCAGCCGCCCTGCTAGGTCCCCGACGGCCGCCCGCCCTGCTAGGAGGAGCGGGGCCGCCAGTCGCCGCGGTCGAGGTCGAGGTTCTCCGGGGTGTGCAGCCGCACCATGATCGTGGCGACGCTCCTGGGCACGCGGTGCGGGGTGCTGAGCGACACCACCACCATCACCAGGAACGCGATGGGCACCGTCCAGGCCGCCGGCTGGGCCAGCAGGGCGCCGAGCACGCCCTCGTACGGACCGCCGGTGATCGTGACGAGCACGGCGAGGCAGGCCAGCCCGCCCCCGCAGTAGAGCCCGGCGAGCGCGCCGGTCGTGGAGAGCCGCCGCCACCAGATGCCGAGCACCAGCAGCGGGCAGAACGACGAGGCGGCCACCGCGAAGGCCAGCCCGACCACGTCGGCCACCGGCAGCGCCCGCGCCCACAGCGCCAGCGCCAGCGGCACCGCGACCGCCATCAGCGTGGCGATCCGGAACGAGCGCACCCCGCCCTTGAGCAGGTCCTGGGCGATCACCCCGGCCACGGAGACGGTGAGCCCCGAGGAGGTGGACAGGAACGCGGCGAACGCCCCGGCCGTCACCAGGGCCGTCAGCAGGTCGCCGAGCGTGCCGCCGATCATCCGGGCGGGCAGCGTCAGCACCACCGTGTCCGTGCGGATCAGGTCGGGCGTGTACAGCCGGCCGAGCCAGCCGTACACGGCGGGCAGCAGGTAGAACGCGCCGAGCAGCGACAGCACGACGAGCGTGGTCCGGCGGGCGGCCCGCCCGTCGGGGTTGGTGTAGAAGCGGACGAGCACGTGCGGCAGCCCCATCGTGCCCAGGAACGTGGCCAGGATCAGCGAGTACGTCGAGTAGACCCCGTACTCCCTCGGCCCGCCCAGCGGGGTGAGCCAGTGACCGGTGTCCGCGGCGGAGAGCGGGGGCGCCCCGTCGGCGTTCCAGGCGAGCAGCAGGAACACCAGCGGCACGCCCAGCGCGGTCAGCTTCAGCCAGTACTGGAACGCCTGCACGAACGTGATGGACCGCATGCCGCCCGACAGCACGTTGAGCACCACCACCCCGGCGACCAGCAGCCCGCCCGCCCACACCGGCGCGCCGGTGATCGTCCGCAGCACCAGGCCGGCGCTCTGGAACTGCGGCATGAGGTAGAGCCAGCCGATGAGCACCACGAGCACGCTGGCGCTGCGCCGCACCACCATCGACTCCAGCCGCGCCTCGGCGAAGTCGGGCAGCGTGTAGGCGCCGGAGCGGCGCAGCGGCGCCGACACCAGCACGAGCAGCACCAGGTAGCCGCCGGTCCAGCCGACCGGCAGCCAGAGCATGTCGACCCCGTACGACAGGATGAGCCCGGCCACGCCCAGGAACGAGGCCGCCGACAGGTACTCGCCGCCGATCGCGGAGGCGTTCCAGAGCGGGCTGACGGTGCGGGAGGCGACGTAGAAGTCGGAGGTGGTGCGGGAGACGCGGATGCCGAACGCGCCGATGAGCACGGTCGCCACCACGACGATGACGACGGCGGCCAGGCTCATGTACGGTCGACCAGGTCGGCGAAGTGGCGCTCGTTCCGTTCGGCCTGGCGCACGTACAGCCAGGCCCCCAGCACGAACGCCGGATAGATCAGCCCCGCCAGCACGGCCCAGGGCAGCGGCACCCCGAGCAGATGCACCTCGGCCAGGTCGGGGATGAGCAAGAACAGCAGCGGCAGCCCGCACACCACGCAGAAGAGCACGGTGCAGACGAACATGGCGAGCCTGAACTGGGTGCGCAGCAGCGAGCGCATGTAGACCTCGCCGAGATGCGTCTGCTCGTCGATCTCCCGGGTGGCCGGGTAGCGGGGGCGGCGCGTGGCGGAGGTGCGCGGGCTGGTGACCACCACGCGGCGGTGGTGACGGGACTCTGGGCTCACTGAGGTCTCCTGGGGCAGTGGCTCACTGGGATCTCCCCATCCGGGGCGCGGCTCATTCAGGCCTGTTCCGCCTGGCTCGGCGGACCAGCAGGTCACGCAGCTCGCGGGTGTGGCGGCGGCTGACGGGGATCTCGGTGTCACCGACCCGGACCGTGCACTTGCCGGAGTCGATGTGCAGCTCGACGATGTGCTTGACCGCGACCAGGTGGCTGCGGTGCACCCGGACGAAGCCGGACGCCGCCCACCGCTCCTCCAGCGTGGCCAGCGGGATGCGCACCAGGTGGCTGCCGGTGGCGGTGTGCAGGCGGGCGTAGTCGCCGTGCGCCTCCACGTACAGGACGTCCGCGCTGGAGACGAAGCGCGTCACGCCGCCCAGCTCGACCGGGATCGTGTCGGTCTCGGTGCCGTCGACGGTCACGTCGGCCGAGACCGCCACCCGCCTGATCGCCTCTGCCAGCCGTTCCGGGCGTACGGGCTTGAGCAGGTAGTCCTCGGCCTTGATCTCGAAGGCGTCGACGGCGTGCTCCTCGTACGCGGTCACGAACACCACCCGGGGCGGGTTGGCGAACTGCGACAGCAGCCTGCCCAGCACCACCCCGTCGAGGCCGCGCATCCTGATGTCGAGGAAGACCGCGTCGATCGGCCTGCCCTCGGCGATGGCGCGGTCGAGCAGGCGAAGCGCCGCGGCGCCGTCGCGCGCGGTGGCCACCTCGCCGATCCGCGGGTCGGCGCGGAGCAAGTACGAGAGGTCCTCCAGGGCCGGAAGCTCATCATCGACCGCGAGAACCCGAAGTTGCGCCATGTACAGTGATAAAACCGACAACAAAGATCCAGGTCAACGGGCTGAGACGCCTGGGTGATACTTCGGCAACCTGACGTTGACCTTCGTGCCCGCGCCGCGGCCCGTCTCGACCACCAGACCATACTCGTCCCCGTACACCTGGCGCAGCCGGAGATCCACGTTGGCCAGCCCGACGCCGCCCGCCGGGACGATCTCACCCGCGAGGATCCGCCGCAGCCTGTCGGGGTCCATGCCGAGCCCGTCGTCCTCGACGCTGATGCGGCACTCGGCGCCGGCGTCCTCGGCCGTGATCGAGATCCGGCCGACGCCGTCCTTGCTCTCCAGCCCGTGCCGGACCGCGTTCTCGACCAGCGGCTGCAGGCACAGGAACGGCACCGCGACCGGCAGCACCTCCGGCGCGATGCGGAGCGTCACCTGAAGCTGGTCGCCGAAGCGGGCGCGCTCCAGGATCAGGTAGCGGTCGATGGAGCGCAGCTCCTCGGCGAGCGTGGTGAACTCGCCGTGCCGCCGGAAGGAGTAGCGGGTGAAGTCGGCGAACTCCAGCAGCAGCTCCCTGGCCCGCTCCGGGTCGGTGCGGACGAACGAGGCGATCGTGGTGAGCGAGTTGTAGATGAAGTGCGGGGAGATCTGCGCGCGCAGCGCCCGCACCTCCGCCTCCATCAGCAGCGTGCGGGACTGGTCGAGCTCGGCCAGCTCCAGCTGGGAGTCCACCCAGCCCGCCACCTCCTGGGCGGCCCGGACCAGCCCGGCTGAGGCGTGCTGGCCGTAGGCGGCGAGCGTGCCGACCACCCGGTCGTCGGTCGTCAGCGGCACCACCACGGCCTGCCGGACCGGGCAATCGAGCAGGTCGCAGGAGATGCTGAGCACCTGCGTACGGCCGTCCTCCAAGGTGGCGCGGGCGTGCCCGAACGCCTCCCCCGCGTGGTGCTCGCCCTCGCCGTCGTACACCAGCAGCCGCTCGCCGTCGGTGATGGCCAGCGCGGGCGAGCCGAGCAGCCGGCGCAGATGGCGCGAGGCGCGCTCGGCGCCGTCGGCGGTGAGCCCGGCCCGCAGCGGCGGCCCGGCGAGCGAGGCGGTGTGCAGAGTCTCGAACGTGGCGCGCTCGGCCGGGCTGGTGCCGAGGTCGCGCCGGCCGCGCATGACCTGCCAGAGCACGAGAGCGGGCACCGTCACGATCGCCGCCACGACCGCGATGCCGATCACGAACCCCACGGCTCACCCCGCGTCGAGCGCGCCGGCGACCCGGCCGGCGTAGTCGCGTGCCTCCTCGGGGGAGGCGTACTTGGTGCGCGGCCAGAAGAAGCCGCGCAGGCCGTCCTTGAAGTTGCGCGGCACGACGTGCACGTGCAGGTGGGGGACGCTCTGGCTGACGCGGTTGTTCATCGCCACGAAGGTGCCCGCGGCCCCCAGGCCCGCCTCCACGGCGCGGGCCACGGCGCGGACCCGGCCGAAGAACGGGCCGACGTCGGCGAGGTCGGTCAGCGTCTCGACGTGCGTCCTCGGCACGACGAGCACATGCCCTTTGAAGAGCGGGCGCGCGTCGAGGAACGAGACGGCCACCTCGTCCTCGTGCACCAGGGTGGCGGGCCGTTCCCCGGCGATGATCTCGCAGAACAGGTCGGTGCTCACCGGCGCACCTTACTGCACGGGCCGCCCGCTCCTCAGCCGGGCAGCTCCCCGGGCTTCGGCGGGTCCCGGGGGACGGCGTACGGCTCCTGCCCGACGGGCCTGCCCTCGGCCACCCGGCGCTCCCGGATCAGCTCGGCGTCCAGCTCGGCGCCGAACAGCAGCGCCATGTTGGACAGCCAGAGCCAGATCAGGAAGACCACGACCGCCGCCAGCGTCCCGTACGTCTTGTTGTAGGAGCCGAAGTTCGCCACGTACAGGGCGAAGCCGGTCGAGACGAGCACCCACAGCACGACCGCCAGCAGCCCTCCGGGCGTCAGCCAGCGCACGCCGGGCTGGCGCACGTTCGGCGCCGCCCAGTACAGCACCATGATCAGGCCGACCGCGATGAGCGCCAGCACCGGCCATTTGACCACGTTCCAGACGGCGACCGTGGTGCCCGTCAGGCCGAGCGCGTCACCGGCGACCCGGGAGAGCTCGCCGGTGAGGGTGACCGCGACGGCGGCGGCGGCCAGCAGCACCATCAGCATGATCGTGAGGCCGAGCCGGAGCGGGGTGAGCTTGTAGAAGGGGCGGCCTTCCTCGATGTCGTAGATCTCGTTGCAGGCCCGGATGAAGGCGGCGATGTAGCCGGACGACGACCAGAGCGCCACCGCCAGGCCGATGACCGCCACCAGGCCCGGCCGGTCGAACTGCCGCACACCCTGGAGGCCCTGGGTGAGCAGGTCGCGCACCTCGGCGGGGGCGAGGGTGACCACGTTGCCGACGAGCGCGCCCGCGTTCTCCTGGCCGAACAGGCCGAGCAGCGACACGAGCACGATCAGCGCCGGGAAGACGGACAGCACCGCGTAGTAGGTGAGCCCCGCGGCCAGGTCCTGGACGCGGTCGTTGCGGAACTCCAGGACGGTTCTCTTGGCGACGTGCCACCAGGACCGGCGTGACAGATCGGCGGGGCTCTCCGGTCTCGCCACGTCAGAAGCCCTGGAAGTACCACCTGGCGCGGTGCGTGCTCCGCCGCCTGACCGGGCGGCCTGTCCAGTCCGGGGTGACCGAGCCGGTCCAGACCCAGCTGACCACGCGGTCTGTCCAGTCCGGGCTGATCGGGCGACCGGTCAAAGCCCGGCTGATCGAGCGGGGTGTCCATGCCCGGCCGGCCGAGCGGCGTGTCCAGCCCCTGCTTGCCGGGCGATGTGTCCAAGCCCGGCCGATCGGGCGGCCTGCCCAGGTCCGGCCGGCTGAGCGGCCTGTCCGGGTCCGGCTGATCGAGCGGTCTCTCCTGGCTCGGGTCACGAGCACGGCCGCGACGGCGGCGGTCAGCGCCATCAGCAGCAGCGTGCGCTTCTGCGCGGGCCCGGCCCGGTCCTTGAGCTGCAGCGCCCTGCCGGACACCTCGGCCGCCGCGCCCTTCGTCGCACCGGGCACCTCACCGGCCCTGGACTTGGCCGTGCCCGCCTTGGACTTCGCGGTGCCGGTGATCCCGGCCGCCTTCGCCTTGGCGGTGGCCGCCATCTCCCCGGCCCGCTGCCTGGCCGATCCGGCCGCGTCGGCCGCGCGGCTCTTGACGTCCGCCTTGCGGGCCAGCGCGCTCACCGTGTCGCCGAGCTCGCGGCGGGTCTCCCTGATGCTCTCGCGGACCCGTTCCTCCTCGTCCAGGTCCTCCCCGCCGTGGCGGCGCGGGTGACGGGCCCGGTGGCCGGTCGCGGTGCCGCCGTCGCCGGTCTGGTAGGGCGTGGTCGACTCGGGGAGCCGTCCGCGGGTGCCGCCGCCGCCGCTCAGCGCCTCCTCCTCGGCGGCCCGCGCCCGGATCGCGTCCGTGCGGTCGTCGGGCTCCAGCGTGTCGGGGACGAACGTCTCGTGCGGCGTCCGCCGGGCCTCCGCCTCGTACGCGTTCTCGGCCGCGCCGGGACGGGTGGGCGGCACGTTGACGGACTCGGGGTCGGTCGCGGTGCCGATGGTGGCACGGCGCGAGCCCACCTCGCCCGCGTGCTGGTCGTCGGAGTACCCGGGGTTCGTCTCGCTCATCGGTGTGCCCCCTCCTTCACCGCGCCGATGTCGGCCTTGACGCTCGCGATCGTCTCCTCGGGGACGGGCGGGACGGACCGCTGAACCTGCTTCTTGCCCGCCAGACCCAGCACCGCCGCCGCGGCGAGCAGCACCACGGCCACGATCGCGGCCGCCAGCCACGCGGGCATCACCAGCGCGAGGAGCAGCACGACGGCCGTCACGAGCAGGGCACCGCCGAGGAATGCGATGACGCCCGCGGCGCCGACGGCTCCCGCGCCGATGCCGGCGCGCTTGCCCTTACGCGTGATTTCCAGCCTGGCCAGCCGGAGCTCGTCCCTGACCAGCCGGGAGACCTGCTCGGACAGGTCGCTGACTAGTTTCTGGGTGTCGTTCACGAGGTCGCCTCCTCCGTCGAGGAGTGCGCCTACCCACCGATCCCCGCTTCTATCACGCGCCCGCAGCCGTCAGAAGGCGCGTCTGGCCTGGGGTTTCAGCGCTTGGGGCCGCGCAGCAGCAGGTCGACGACCCGCACGATGGGCGGCTTGGGGGTGTCGCACCAGTTGCCGGGCTGCTTCGGCTTGCTCCACGGAGAGGGGAGCTCGCACGAGGGTCCCGGCGGCTTCGGTCGCTCGCACCACGATCCGGGAGGCTTCATACCTCCAGTCTACGTTTCCGGGGCGCGATGGTGAGCTGGGTCACCGGCGGCAGGTAACCTGCCTGGGTGCTGGTGGTACACGGCGTGTGGGCGGGGGACGGGCTGGCCTTCTGGGCGGAACGATCCGTCCGTGCAGGCGGTTCCGGTCTTCATCCGTACGCGGCGACGGCTCCCTCGCTGTGCGAGGCGCTGGGGGTGGACGGGGCTCAGCGGGAGCTGACGCTGCTGCTGCCGGGGACCGCCAAGGAACCGCTGCCCTCCCCCGAGACGGGCCGGGCGCCGACCACTTCCCGGCCTAGGCTGCGGGCCTGGCGTGTGCCTGCCGTGGTGCCCGCCGTCATCACCGCGCTGGAGGTGGTGGGCGCCTATGACGGCAGCGCCACCGTCCGTTACTGGGCCGCCATCGCCGATTTCGCCCGCGATCTCGTACGACGCGGCCGGGTGATTCCGCAGATCGTGCCGGAAAAGGCGACCCGAGACCCTGCGCACGGTGACCCGGCACAGCGGGCTGGGGAGCCGGGCGGCGCTGGGTTGTGGCGGGCGGTGTGGGAGCCGATGGTGACACGCGGAGACGCGGCGTACTTCCGGGAGCTGGCGTCGGCGATGCCGCCCGCGTGCCGTACCTCGGAGGTGGAGCGGGCTTCCGGGGAGGTGCTGTGGCAGGCGCTGGGGGTGTTCGCCGACGCGCTGGTGCGTGAGGCGCTGGATGAGCCGCTCGCGGAGCGGGCGGGGACGGCTCGTGAGCGGTGGCTGGCCGCGCTGACCGGTCCCGACGGCTCGTGCCCGGAGGTGCCGGGGCTGCGGGAGGAGCTGGAGCGCTGGCGCGAGGCGGTGATCGGCGCCGAAGGGGCGGTACGGGTGTGCTTCCGGCTGGTCGAGCCGGTGGAGGAACACGACGGCGCGTGGCGGGTGGAGGAGGACGACATCCGGGCCGCGGGGGCCGACGGTGAGTGGCGGATAGACCCGGCGGCGCAGGAGGTGGAGAGGGGCGGCGGTGAGTGGCGGGTGGAGCTGGCGTTGCAGGGGGTGGAGGACCCGAGCCTGTACGTGCCCGCCGCGAAGGTGTGGGGCGGGGAGCCGGTGGCCGGGGTGGCGGGGCCGGAGGGGGAGCTGCTGGCCGGGCTGGGGCGGGCGGTGCGGCTGTATCCGGGGCTGGAGCGGGCGTTGCGGGTGGCCGAGCCGGGTGAGCTGGTGCTGGACACCGCGGGCGCGTTCGGGTTCCTGAAGGAGGCGGCGCCGCTGTTGCAGGCCGCCGGGTTCGGGGTGCTGCTCCCCCGCTGGGCGGGGCGGAACCGGCTGGGGCTGAAGGTGACGGCCCGGAGCAGGGGGCCGGGGGCGGTGGCCGGTCAGGGGCTGGGGCTGCGGGAGCTGGTCGGCTTCCGGGTGGATCTGGCGGTGGCCGGGGAGACGATCGGCGAGGCGGAGCTGGCCGAGCTGGCCCGGCTGAAGGTGCCGCTGGTGCGGGTGCGCGGCCGGTGGGTGGAGCTGGACGAGCGGCAGCTGGCCGCCGCGCTCCGGGTGGTGGGCGGGGAGCGGGCCGGGGAGGCGCCGGCGGCGGAGCTGCTGCGGCGGGTGATCAGGGACGACGGGGAGCTGCCGCTGCTGGAGGTGGACGCCGACGGGGTGCTCGGCGACCTGCTGTCGGGCGAGGCGGAGCGGCGGCTGCGGCCGGTCCCGCCGCCCGGAGGCATCGAGGCGGTGCTCCGCCCGTACCAGGAGCGCGGGCTGGCCTGGCTGAGTTTCCTGTCGGAGCTGGGGCTGGGCGGGGTGCTCGCCGACGACATGGGGCTGGGCAAGACGATCACGACGCTGGCGCTGCTGGTCCACGAGGGGCGGGGGCCGACGCTGCTGGTGTGCCCGATGTCGCTGCTGGGCAACTGGCAGCGGGAGGCGGCCCGGTTCGCCCCGGGCCTGAGCGTGTACACGCATCACGGCCCGGGGCGGGACCCGGCGCGGCTGGGCGAGGCCGATCTGGTGCTGACCACGTACGGCACCGCACAGCGGGACCTGGCGGCGCTGCGGGAGGTCTCCTGGCGGCGGGTGGTGTGCGACGAGGCGCAGGCGATCAAGAACAGCGGGACGCTCCAGGCTCGGGCGGTGCGGGCGATCCCGGCGGCGCACCGGCTGGCGCTGACCGGCACCCCCGTGGAGAACCACCTGGCCGAGCTCTGGTCGATCATGGAGTTCGCCAATCCGGGGCTGCTGGGGACGCGGGCCGGGTTCCGGGAGCGGTTCCAGGAGCCGATCGAGGCTCGGCAGGACGAGCAGGCGGCGCGGGCGCTGAGGCGGGCGACGGGGCCGTTCATCCTGCGGCGGGTCAAGACCGACAAGTCGGTGATCAGCGACCTGCCGGAGAAGCTGGAGATCAAGGAGTGGTGCCCGCTCACCACCGAGCAGGCCTCGCTTTACCAGGCGGTCGTGGACGACATGCTGGGCAGGATCGACGGCAGCGAGGGGATCGAGCGGCGCGGCCTGGTGCTCGCGACCATGGCCAAGCTCAAGCAGGTCTGCAACCATCCCGCCCACCTGCTCAAGGACGGCTCCCGGCTGGCGGGCCGGTCGGGCAAGCTGCAGCGGCTGGAGCAGCTGGCCGAGGAGATCCTGGCCGAGGGCGAGAAGGCGCTGCTGTTCACCCAGTACGCCGAGTTCGGCGGCATGCTCCAGCCCTACCTGGCGCGGCGGCTGGACCGGCCGGTGCTGTGGCTGCACGGCGGGCTGCCGAAGAAGGCCCGCGACCGGCTCGTGGACCGCTTCCAGGAGGACGGCGAGCCGATGCTGTTCCTGCTGTCGCTCAAGGCGGCCGGCGTCGGGCTCAACCTGACCGCCGCCAGCCATGTCGTGCACATCGACCGCTGGTGGAACCCGGCCGTGGAGGAGCAGGCGACCGACCGCGCCTTCCGGATCGGGCAGCGCAAGAACGTGCAGGTCCGCAAGCTGATCTGCGCCGGGACGCTGGAGGAGCGGGTGGACGAGCTGATCGAGCGGAAGAAGGAGCTGGCCGAGCGGGTGGTGGGCGCCGGCGAGGACTGGCTGGCGGACCTGTCGACGCGGGAGCTGCGCGAGGTGTTCCGGCTGGCGCCGGAGGCGGTGGCGTGATGCGGTACGGCAGCCCGATCAGGGTCGAGGGCGGCATCCGGGCGCGGTCGAGGCGCGGCTCGATCGGGTCGGCGTGGTGGTCGCGGCGGTTCATCGACATCCTGGAGCGGATCTGCGACCGGGGGCGGCTGTCGCGCGGGCGCGGTTACGCACGGGCCGGGCAGGTGCTGTCGATCGACCTGTCGCCGGGCCTGGTCTCCGCGTCGGTGCAGGGCTCGCGGCGCGAACCGTACGAGGTGACGGTCGGGATCGAGGCCTACGGCGAGGAGCGCTGGGAGGTCCTGGAGCGGGCGATCGCGGAGCAGGCCGTCTACCGGGCCAAGCTGCTGGCCGGGGAGATGCCGGAGGAGATCGAGGAGCTGTTCGCCGCGCTGGGCGTGGATCTGTTCCCGCGCGATCTGGACATGGACTGCTCGTGCCCCGACTGGGGGTTCCCGTGCAAGCACGTGTCGGCGGTGCTCTACCTGCTGGCGGAGGCGTTCGACGAGGACCCGTTCCTCGTGCTGGCGTGGCGCGGGCGGGGGCGCGACGAGCTGCTGGGCTCTCTCGCCGCCCGGCCCGCGGCAGGGCCCCCGGGCGTGGCCGACGTGCCGTTCGCGGAGCGGCTGGCCGACTTCTACGAGCCGGGCGGCAGCGCGCGCCCGCCGGAACGCCGCCCGGCGGCGGCCGGGCTGCTGCCGCGGCTCTTTCCTCCGCCCGCGGACCTGGCGGATGCGCTCACCGCCGCCTACCGCCGGCTGGGCGGGGAACGCTGAGGTCGGCGCCGATCGCCCCCTCCCCCGCCGCGAAAGGTTGTAGAGGTCAGCGGTCTTCGAAGTCGGGGGGCACCATGACGCGGACGCCGTTCGGGACCACGCGGAGCCGTATCGGGGTGCGCAGCCGCACCTCGCCGTCGACGTCGGCGGCCATCGGCGGGTCGGTCTCCAGCAGCATCTCCCGGCCGATCACGAACGGGCCGCCCGCCAGGCTGCGCCACCGCCCGGTGGTGGCGCGGGCCAGCGTCTCGACCAGCAGCCGCAGCTTCTTGCCGGAGCCGAGCTGGTAGGCGACGAGCATGCCGTCGTCGATGCTGATGTCGCGGGCCACCTGCCAGCCGCCGTGGAAGCGGCCGTTGGCGATGTTGAGCTGGTGGGTGAGCAGCTCGTGGCGCTGCCCGTCGACGGTGATGTAGGCGCGGAACGGGCGGTGGCCGGGCAGGATCGTGAGCGCCGTCAGCGGGTAGGCGGGCCGGCCCACCCAGCGCTTCAGCCACGGCCGGACCTTCCCGGCCACCTCCACCGACACCCCGAAGCTGGCCAGGTTGGCGAACGGCCGCTCGTCGGCCAGGCCCAGGTCGATGTCGGCGACCTTGCCGGTGGCGAAGACCCGGATCGCGCTGGAGAGGTCGAGCGGCAGGCCGAGGCTGCGGGCGAAGTTGTTGGTGGTGCCGAGCGGCAGCACGCCGAGCGCCACGTCGCGGTGGGCGACGTGGCGGACGGCGGAGGAGAGCGTGCCGTCGCCGCCGCCGACGATCAGCAGGTCCGGGCCGGTCGCCAGGGCGGTGTCGAGCAGTTCGCGCAGCCGTTTCGGGTTGTAGACGCCGATCTCGGCCAGCGGTTCGAAGCCCAGCTCGTGGAGCTGGTCGATCACCTCGAAGTAGTGGCGGCGGCCGCGCCGTGAGCGAGTGTTGATCACCACTGCCACGCGCCGATCCTTCAGGATCGCCGCTGTGTGCTCGGCTTTGGTGCGCAGTTCGCTCATGGTCGACAATCGTAGGCGCAGCGGGCGCCGGCTCCGGACGGCCGCGGGTTACGGCCGTCCGGAGATCAGGATGGGGGGCTGGTCACTTCTTCGGCGGGGTGACCTGGACGATGGCGCCCAGGTTGCCGGGAAGCGGGGCGACCAGCTTGATCCGCACGCCCAGGGCCTTGCCCTCGTCGCCGGGGTCGCCGGAGCCGAGGACGTGGCCGCCGCCGATGTCGAGGCCGTAGAGCTCGGTGGCGGGGGTGCCGTCGACGTTCACCACGCGGGTGCTGTACGGCTGGTCGTCCTTGGCCGGGATGACGGTGGAGGCGTCGAAGTCCCGGTAGTACAGGCCGCCGTCCTGCACCTCCAGGCCGGGGTACCAGGTCTTGGCGTCGGTGAACTCCTTGACGCCCTTGAGCGCCTTGACCTGCGTGCAGTACTCGCTGAACGGCTCGCCCGGCCCCTCCAGGCACTCCTTGAACGGGTAGGTGTTCCGGAACGAGAACGCCGCGTTGGAGGTCTGGGTACGGCCTTCCATGTTCTTGTGCCGGGTCGGGTCCTTCTCCGCCGCGGCGCCGGTGCGGCGGAGCGGGTCGAAGTGGGCGTCGACGAGCAGCAGGGTGCCCTTGGCGCCGATGCTCGGCGCCGACTCCAGGTTGGTGACGAGCACGTTGTTGGTGTACGTGGAGTCGCGGTACCAGACGAGCAGGCCGGGCGCGTTGTACTTGACCTTCTCCACCTTCCAGGCCCCGTCGCGGGAGTACGTGGTGTCGTAGGCGTACTGCAGGCCCTTGTCGAAGCCGTCGAAGTTGCGCCACTCGGCGAGGTAGAAGCGCTGGATCTCGCGATCGCCGTTGTTGATCGTCCAGCCCTGGCCGCTGGTGTTGGTGAAGGTGCCGCCGGAGGCCCGCCAGCCGTTCTCGCCGCCCTCGACGTCGTCGCTCCACACCACCGTGCCGTCGCTGACGAGTTCGAAGTCGTCGGCGTGCCAGCCGCGCGGGGTGAAGGCGGCGTCGGTGTTGTACACCAGCCGCAGCTTGATCGTCTGGCCTGCGTACGGGGTGAGGTCGACGTAGTCGTGCCGCCAGCCGGGGGTGTCGCCGGTGATGCCGTACTTCTTGTCGCCGTAGGTGGCGAGGTTCTTGTTCGGGTCGGGGTAGTCGTCGGGGGTGGTGATCTCGTTGCCGGCCTCGTCGAAGACCTTCTGCTGGGCCCAGGTCCCGCCGCCGTCGGTGGACACCTCGACGAAGCCGAAGTCCCAGTCGGACTCGATCTCGTAGTTGTTCCACATCCAGAACCGCACCTCGGACCCGGCGGGCACCTCGACGTCGCGGGCCACCGAGATGTCGGCCCACTCCTGGTCCATGCCGGACCACCAGGCGTTGCTCCCGCTGTGCGGGTCGATCATCTTGAGCGGTTCGGAGGCCAGGTTCACCCGGACGCCGTCCTGGGTGAGCTTGGGCGTGCGCGAGGCCTGGCCGACGGTGACGAGGCCGCGGCGGTCGCCGGGGTCGAACACCTTGGGGTCGGCCCAGCCGAGCACCCACTTGCCCCACAGGCCCATGTGGGTGGGCATGGACTGGAAGATCGGGCCGGAGTGGGAGCCGCTGGACATCAGGTCCCAGAAGTCGACGGCGGAGCTGCCCGCGCCGGAGGTGTCGTACAGGTCGGGCAGGCCGAGGTCGTGGCCGTACTCGTGGGCGAAGACGCCGACGCCGGCGTCCTCGGGCTGCACGATGTAGTTGGAGATCTTCAGGTCGGTGCCGGGCACCTGGTAGCCGCCCGCGACGGCGCTGGAGTGCGCCCAGATGGCGTAGGTGCCCTCGGCGCCGCCGTCGGCGGACTTGTCCTTGCCGGCGTGGACCAGCACCAGGTGGTCGATCACGCCGTCCGGCTCGGCGAAGTCGCCGTCGCCGTCGGCGTCGGAGACGTCTTCGAGGTCGTAGTCGGCCCACGGGAAGTCGGGCTGGGCCTGGGCGAGCGCGTTGACGGCGTCGATGGCGAGCTGTCCGGGGCCGAGCGGGTTGTCGGGGTGGCCGGACATGTCCTGGGGTGCGCCTCCGCAGGCCGCCGCACCGTACCAGGCCTCGGAGTGCGGGACCTTGAGCCAGCCGACGGCGGAGCCGGTGACGGAGTAGGCGCCCTTGGACATCTCCTCGTACATCTTCTTGAGCGTGAAGCCGGAGACGTCGATGCCGGGCCTGCCGTCGCGGGGGTCCTTCAGGTCCTTGCGGACGCGTTCGGTGATGCCCCGGTCGGTGTAGAGCATCTTGTTGAAGTGCTCGGGGCTGAAGTCCTGGACCCAGAAGGAGTTGTTGTCCTTGTGGGGCAGGGTGGCCGGGTCGGGGATGTTGTTGTGCAGGGGGCCGTTCTTGAGGGTGCCGGGCGGTTCGACCACGCAGTCGTCGGGGGCGCTGTCGACGGTGCGTAACCGGTTGTAGCCGGAGAAGTCGTCCCCGGCGTTCTCGTCGAACTCGACGAGCAGCGTCAGGAGCTTGGCTGTTCTGGTCTGCTTGGACTTCTTGAAGATGAAGTCGATGGGGTTGCGGCCGGTCCTGAGGGCCTCCGCCTCGCGGGCGGCGAGCACCCGCGCGGCCGCTGGGTTGCCCAGGCTGTGTTTCTGGTCGATCTCCCGTGCCCGGGACCGCGAGCGCCGGTTGGCGCCGGGGGCTCCCGGCTCCTCGGGCGTGGCCTCGTCCCGGGGCGGGGCGTAGTTGATGTAGTAGTCGGACGGCCCCGGGTCGTAGCGCGCCACGGAGGACGCTTGCGCGCTGGGCGCCGTCAGGGTGGCGCCCAGCAGGGCCACTGCCGGGATCGTGACTAAGAGACGCGACTTTCCATACACCGAGTACCCCTTCCGCCCGGGGTCGCCGGGCCATGGCCGGTGGATTGGGCAAGCCGGACGGTAGACCCGAAATAAACTACGAGTAAAGACGCGCGTCGATATGTGACAAAATCAAGACATTCACCACAAGAGTTACGGCACGCTCAACTAAGCCGTCGTCGAACAGCCGAAGATCAGCCCTCCAGGCGCCTGCGCGCCTCGTGCGCTTCTTTCAGCTCCGGCTTGCCCTCCGGCGGGTAGTGCAGGTCGAAGGCGGGCCGCTCCGAGCGGATGGGCGGAATGTAGGAGAAGTTGTGGCGGGGCGGCGGGCAGCTCGTCGCCCATTCGAGGGAGTTGCCGAAGCCCCACGGGTCGTCGACCTTCACCCAGCGCGGTTTGCGCGAGGTGATCCAGACGTTGTAGAGGAACGGCAGCGTGGAGGCGCCGAGCAGGAACGCGCCCGCCGAGGAGATCTCGTTGAGCGTCGTGAAGCCGTCACCGGCGGAGTAGTCGGCGTAGCGGCGCGGCATGCCGAGCGCGCCCAGCCAGTGCTGCACCAGGAACGTCAGGTGGAAGCCGATGAACAGCGTCCAGAAGTGGAGCTTGCCGAGCCGTTCGTCGAGCATCCGGCCGGTCATCTTGGGCCACCAGAAGTAGAAGCCCGCGAACATGGCGAACACCACGGTGCCGAAGACCACGTAGTGGAAGTGCGCCACCACGAAGTAGGAGTCGGTGACGTGGAAGTCGAGCGGCGGCGAGCCCAGGATGACGCCGGTCAGCCCGCCGAGCAGGAACGTGACCAGAAAGCCGATCGCGAACAGCATGGGCGACTCGAAGCTCACGTGCCCGCGCCACATGGTGCCGATCCAGTTGAAGAACTTCACCCCGGTCGGCACCGCGATCAGGAACGTCATGAACGAGAAGAACGGCAGCAGCACCTGGCCGGTGGGGAACATGTGGTGCGCCCAGACCGTCATCGACAGCCCGGCGATGGCGATGGTCGCCCCGATCAGGCTGATGTAGCCGAAGATCGGCTTGCGGCTGAAGACCGGGATGACCTCGGTGATGATCCCGAAGAACGGCAGCGCGATGATGTACACCTCGGGATGGCCGAAGAACCAGAACAGGTGCTGCCAGAGGATCGGCCCGCCCGTGACCGGGTCGAACACGTGCGTGCCGAACCGCCGGTCCGACTCCAGCGCGAGCAGTGCGGCGGCCAGCACCGGGAAGGCCATCAGCACCATCATGCTGGTCAGCAGCACGTTCCAGGTGAAGATGGGCATCCGGAACATCGTCATGCCGGGCGCCCGCATGCCGATGATGGTGGAGATGAAGTTGACCGAGCCGAGGATCGTGCCGAGACCGGCCAGGGCCAGCCCCATGACCCACAGATCGCCGCCCACGCCGGGCGAGTAGGCCGCCGAGGAGAGCGGTGTGTACCCGAACCAGCCGAATTCGGCCGCGCCGCCCGGGGTGAAGAACCCGCTCACCGCGATCAGGCCGCCGAACAGGAACAGCCAGTAGCTGACCATGTTGAGCCGGGGGAAGGCCACGTCCGGCGCGCCGATCTGCAGCGGCATCACCACGTTCGCGAACCCGGCGAAGAGCGGGGTGGCGAAGAGCAGCAGCATGATCGTGCCGTGCATGGTGAACAGCTGGTTGTACAGGTGCGCGTCGGTGACCTGCAGCCCGGGCGCCAGCAGCTCGGCCCTGATGACCAGCGCCATGACCCCGCCGACGAGGAAGAACCCGAACGAGGTGATCAGATACAGATAGCCGATCACCTTGTGGTCGGTGGACGACAGCCAGGACGCGAGCCTCGTCCCGGTACGCCGGCGCCTGACCTGCTCGATCGACGGTTCGCGAACGGTGGTCACGGCTGCTCCCTCCATCAGAGGAGTGCATCTCTACCCATTCCACGCCAGCGATCGCGTCACGTGAAGCCGTTTGCGAAAGATTGCCGGTGAGCGCCGTTTTCTCGGATGGCGGACTCCGTGCCGGCGCGGCCCGCGGATCTTCTATCCTTCGGTAGCGACCCGATCGGAGGAGAAGACCTGTGACCGCTTCCCGTGAATACGCCGCCCTCGCCGAGCGCGGGCTCAAGCTCGATCTCACCAGGGGGAAGCCGTCGCCGCGTCAGCTCGACCTCTCCAACGGCATGCTCCGCCTGCCGGAGTCCTACCACACCGCCGACGGCACGGATGCCCGTAACTACGGCGACCTCCAGGGCCTGCCCGAGCTGCGCGAGCTGTTCGGCCCGCTGCTGCAGGTGCCGCCGGAGCAGCTGGTGGTGGGCGGCAACGCCAGCCTGGCGCTGATGCACGACACGGTGGTGCACGCGCTGCTGAGCAGGCTGCCCGGCGCCGCCCGCCGGTGGGTGGAGGAGCCGGAGATCACCTTCCTGTGCCCGGTGCCCGGCTACGACCGCCACTTCACGATCTGCGAGCGGCTCGGCATCACGATGGTGGCGGTGCCGATGGGCCCCGGCGGCCCCGACATGGACGTCGTCGAGCGGCTCGTCGCGGCCGACCCGCGGGTCAAGGGCATGTGGTGCGTGCCCAAGTACAGCAACCCGTCGGGCGTCGTCTACAGCGACGAGACCGTGCGCCGGCTCGCCGCCATGCAGACCGCCGCCCCCGACTTCCGGATCTTCTGGGACAACGCCTACGCCGTCCACCACCTCACCGACACCCCGGCCGAGCTGGCCGACCTGCTCGCGCTCTGCGCCGAGCACGGCAACCCCGACCGGGTCTTCGTGTACGGCTCGACCTCCAAGGTGACGCTGGCCGGGGCGGGCGTGTCGTTCTTCGGCTCGTCCCCGGCGAACGTCGAGTGGTTCCTGGCCAACACCCGCAAGCAGTCGATCGGCCCCGACAAGCTCAACCAGCTGCGCCACGTCGAGTTCCTGCGCGACGCCGACGGGGTGGCCGCCCACATGCGCCGCCATGCCGAGCTGATCGCGCCCAAGTTCGAGCTGGTCGAGCGGGTGCTGTCGAAGGAGCTGGGCGGCCTGGCGAGCTGGACCAGCCCGCAGGGCGGCTACTTCATCAGCCTGGAGGTGCCGCACGCCGCCGAGGTGGTGGCCAAGGCCAAGGCGGCCGGCATCGCGCTCACGCCCGCCGGGGCCACCCACCCGTACGGCAAGGACCCGGAGGACCGGGTGATCCGGATCGCGCCGACCTACCCCGAGCTGGAGGAGCTGGAGCAGGCCATCCTCGGCCTCACCGTCTGCGTGCGGCTGGTGGCCGGGGAACGCTCCTGATCAGCGGGTCGCGCGGGAGCGCCGGAAGCCGAAGATGTACTCGCGCGTCTCGTGCGGGTGGAAGGTGACGTCGACCCCGGGCTCGAAGGCGACGTTGTCGCGGGAGCAGTAGCAGAGGCTCTCCCAGACGGCGTACGCCTTCTCCCGGGCGGGCGCCTCGGCGACGTCGCGCTTGCGCGCCCCGTACGCGCCGAGCACGAGCAGCAGCCCGACCCCCCAGAACACGCCGGTCAGGCAGAACGGGGCGAGCAGCACCTCGGTCCAGCCGGTGAACTTGCCCATCGCGATCACCAGTGACGCGACCAGGTGGAGCAGGGCGGCCAGGCCGAGCAGGAGGTAGCCCTGGTTCCTGGTCCAGGGCGTGTAGTGGCGGCTGGGGAACGACAGCCAGACCGCGAGCTGCGTACGGCTCATGAGGTGTTTCGACGCGCCCAGCGCGGCGCGGGCGGGCAGGTCGGCGACCTCCCGTTCGCCCGGCAGCCTGACCCTGCCGATCCGGTAGGTCGTCCCCGCGGCCACGACCCCCGGAACGGCCCTGACCTGGTCTGTCAGCCCGCACGCCGGACACTTCACTTCCACCCGCCGCAGTCTCTCCGTAAAACGACACTCCATGCAAACCGTAAGGTTCTTCATGTGAGACCCATCGACACGCTGGTGAGATCCCTGCCCGAAGGCCGGGTCGTGACCGACCCGGACGTCATCGACTCCTACGCCCGCGACCGCACGTTCGTGCAGCCCGGCAAGCCTCTCGGCGCGGTGCTGGCCCGCTCCCGCGACGACGTGGTGACCACGCTGCGCTGGGCGAGCGAGCACCGGGTCCCGGTGGTGCCGCGCGGCGCCGGCACCGGGCTGGCGGGCGGGGCCACCGCGGGCGACGGCGCGCTCGTCCTCTCGCTGGCCAGGATGGACGCGATCAGGGAGCTCTCCCCCGCCGACCAGATCGCCGTGGCCGAGCCCGGCGTGATCACCGCCGATCTCGACAGGGCCGCCCGGGAGCACGGGCTGATGTACGCGCCGGACCCTTCCTCGTACGAGATCTCCACGATCGGCGGGAACCTGGCGACGAACGCCGGCGGGCTGCGCTGCGTGAAGTACGGCGTCACCCGCGACTCGGCGCTCGGGCTGGAGGTGGTGCTGGCCGACGGGCGGATCCTGAACACCGGGCGGCGCACCATGAAGGGCGTCACCGGCTACGACCTGACCGGGCTGTTCGTCGGCTCGGAGGGCACGCTCGGCGTGATCACCGCCGCCACCCTGCGGCTGCGCCCGGTTCCGGCGTCGGAGCCGGCCACGTTCGCGGCCGAGTTCGGCTCGCTGCGCGACGCGGGCGCGGCGGTGTCGGCGATCATGGCGGCGGGGTGCCAGCCGTCGCTGATGGAGCTGCTCGACCGGGCCACGCTGGAGGCCATCGACGACTGGCGCAACATCGGCCTGGAAGCGGGCACGAACGCCATGCTCATCGGCCAGTCCGACGCCTCCGACGCGCAGGCCGTCGCCGCCCGCATGGAGGAGCTCTGCCTGGCCAACGGCGCCACGTTCGTGGCGGTCTCGTCCAGCCCGCAGGAGACCGCGGAGCTGATCGGGCTGCGCCGGATGGCCTACGAGGCCAAGGAGCGGCTCGGCGCGTGCCTGGTCGAGGACGTGTGCGTGCCGCGCTCGGTGCTGCCCGACATGATCGGCGCGATCGAGGCCGCCGCCGCCCGGCACGGCGTGCGCATCTGCACGGTCGCGCACGCCGGCGACGGCAACCTGCACCCGACGTTCATCTTCGAGCACGGTACGAGCGAGCCGCCGCCCGAGGTGTGGGCCGCGGCGGACGAGGTGTTCACCCGGGCGCTGGAGCTGGGCGGCACGCTGACCGGCGAGCACGGCGTCGGGGTGCTCAAGCAGCGCTGGCTGGAGCTGGAGACCGGGCCGGTGGCGCGGGAGGTGCAGCACGGCATCAAGGCCGTGTTCGACCCGCTCAACATCCTGAATCCGGGCAAGGCGATCTGACGGTTCACCAAGACGTGACCTCTGTCACGATCAAGACAACGACCTGCGCAAAAACACTGACATGTACCCGTCAGACCTGAAAGATATTCCTGGTAGGGGCACATACCAAAATTCACACTGGTAGCGTTTTGCCCCAGGGTTGAGTCTGTATGGGGGTCCGGGGTGAGTCAGTTCCAGCCGTTGATGGCGGACGACCCGCAACGGCTGGGCGCGTTCGAGATCGTCGCCCGGCTCGGGGAGGGCGGCCAGGGTGTGGTCTACCTGGGCAGGACCGCGTCAGGCGAGCAGGTCGCCATCAAGCTGCTGCACAACGCGCTGACGGCCGACCAGGACGCCAGGAACCGCTTCCTGCGCGAGGTGGCCGTGGCCCAGCGGGTCGCCCGGTTCTGCACCGCGCCGGTGCTCCACGCCGACCTGGAGGGCAGCCGGCCGTACATCGTCAGCGAGTACGTGCCCGGCCCGTCCCTGCGCGAACTGGTGATCAACGAGGGCCCGCGCCGGGGGGCGGCGCTCGAACGGCTCGCCATCAGCACCGCGACCGCGCTGGCGGCCATCCACCGGGCGGGCATCCTGCACCGCGACTTCAAGCCCGCCAACGTCCTCATGGGCCCGGAAGGGCCGGTCGTGATCGACTTCGGCATCGCCCGCGCCCTCGACGCGCCCGGCGCGACCGCCACCGGCATGGCCATGGGCACCCCCTCCTACCTGGCGCCCGAGCAGCTCACCGGCAGCGCGCCGGTGTCGGAGGCGGCGGACGTCTTCGCGTGGGGCGTCACCGTGGTGTACGCCGCCACCGGCAAACCGGCCTTCGGCGCCGACTCCATCCCCGTGGTGATGAACCGCATCCTCCACCAGGAGCCCGAGCTGGGCGGGATGGAGGGGCGGCTGGCCGAACTGGTCTCGCTCTGCCTGTCCAAGGACCCGGCCCAGCGGCCTACGGCCGACCGGCTGATCGTCGAGCTGACGGGCCAGCCGGCCCCGCACGCCGCCGTCGAACCGGTCCCCGGTCCCGGAGTTCAGACCCCCGGCCCCGGGGTTCAGACTCCCTACGAGCCTGCCCCGTACGGCCCGGCCCCTGGAACGCATCAGGTCCCCGCCACCGGCGCCTTCGCCCCGAACCACCCCGAAACCAGCCACCCCGGCCCGGCCCACCCCGGCACCCCGGGCCAGCCAGGCACGGCGCACCCGGACGCGGCCCGCCCCGGCTCTCCGGCCCAGCCTGCGGCCGGCCACCCGAGTGCCGCCCACCCCGGCGCCCCGGGCCAGCCTGGGACAGGTCACTCAGGCGCGGCACACCCCGGCACCACGGGCCAACCTGCGGCCGGTCACCCAAGCGCGGCACACCCCGGAGCACAGCCCGGAGTTCCCTGGACGCCTGCGGCCGCGGGTGACGCCATGCCGCATACGGGCGCGTACGGTCCGACAGGCCCCGGCGCCCCCGAGACCACCGGCGGCGCCGCAGCCCCAGGCGGACATCCGGCGACGCCCGGCCACCCCGGCATGGGCGCGCAACCCCCGTTCCCCGGCGCACAGCACCCGGGCCAGCCCACCCCGGGATACACGGGCCCCACCGCGCCCGGTCAGGGCCAACACGGGCCGGGAGCGACCGCGCCGGGCCAGGGAACTCTCCCGCACGGCGCGCCGGACACGACACCCGGGACCGCAGGCCAGAACGCTCCTCAGTACGGCGCACCGGACGCAGGTCCGGGTGCGTACGGCCCGCAGGGCGGTCCCGGTTATCCGGGAGCCGCAGGCCAGGGCGGTCCCTCGTACGGCGCGCAGGACGGTGCCGGTTACCCGGCGCAAGGACAGGGTGTCCCGTACGGCGCGCAGGATTCCGGGTACGCGGCGGCCGCCGCTCAGGGTGGCCCCCCGTACGGACCGCAGGAGGACGCCGCGCCTGGTCAGGGCGGCACTCCCCCGTACGGAGCACAAGAGGGTGCCGAGCCGGGTGCCAAGCAGCGGCGGACGCTCACGTTCGCGCTGTCCGGGGCCGCGGCGGCGGCGCTGCTGGTAGTGGCCGGTGCCGTGGTGGTGCAGGCCAACGCCAAGACGCCGGTGAGGACGGTGGACAACGCCAGCACCTCCACGCCGGTGGCAGAGGTCCAGCCGACCCCCGACGACGCCTTCTCGCCGATCCCGACGCCGGATCTGGCGGAGCCCACCCCGACCAGGACCAGGAAGAAGCGGCCCGACGAGAGCTCCGCCCGGCCGGACACGGTCACCGTCCCCAGCTACCGCCCGTCGAGCAGCACGCCGTCGCCGTCCCCGACGAAGACGAAGAAGCGGAAGAAGAAGCAGGACAACCTGGTCGACCCGGAGCTCGAGCCGACGACTCACCCGACGGGCAGCGGCGAGCAGACGCACCTGCCGCTCAAGCCGCGTCCCAAGCCGCTGATCAAGAACACCACGAACGTGGTCGCCGTCTGCGGCACCGGGTACAAGGTCATCAACCAGCGGAAGCTCGCCGACAAGTCCGGTAAGGACACCGCCGTGGTCTACCTGCTGTACCACAGCGGCCAGGGCAAGAACTGCGTGGTGACCAAGTCGCTGTACGTCAACAGCGACAAGCCGGTGATGAACGCCCTCCTCCAGGTGAAGGGCGGCTCGAAGGCCGAAGACCCGGGCCGTTACACCAAGTACGCGGGCCCGGTCCGCCTGGCCGCGAAGAAGAAGTGCGTCATCTGGGGCGGCTCGTTCGCGGGCGTGACGTGGAAGTCGGGCTGGAGCCACTGCTCCTGACGAGGGGCGCCCTTCTCTCCGGACGGGGTTCGCGCTACCGTTCCTGACGTGATCGTCAAATCGCTGACCGAGCGTGGCAAGCGGACGCGCGCCGCCCTGCTGCGCGCGGGCCGCGACGCGTTCGAGGAGTCCGGCTACGACGCGGTACGGGTCGACGACGTGTGCGCGCGGGCCGGGGTGTCGCACGGCACGTTCTACACGTACTTCCGCTCCAAGGAGGCGCTGTTCGCCGAGGTGGCGGAGGCGGCGGTGGGCGAGCTGTTCGCGGCGAGCGTGGTCGGCCCGTCGGCGCCGCGCGACCCGTACGCCCGGATAGCCGCCGCGAACCGGCTCTACCTGCGGGCCTGGACGGCGAACTCGCGGCTGGCGCGGACGCTGGAGCACGCGGCGACGGTCGACGAGCGGTTCGGCGGCCTGCTGCTGGAGCTGCGCGAGGTGTTCGTGCGGCGCGGCGAGGAGGGGCTGCGGCGGCTGCAGGAGGAGGGCCTGGCCGACCGGTCGCTGGACCCGAGGCTGACGGCGATCATGCTGGGCGGCATGGTGGAGAACTTCGCGCACGTCTGGCTGGATCTGGGCGAGCGGGCCGACGAGGAGACCGCCGTGGACCATCTCACGCGGCTGTGGGCGCGGGCCATCGGGTTGACGCCGCCGTCAGGTTCGGAGGCGGGATCGTGATCGTCAGCAGGCTCGACACGGGCTCCGGCGACTACCGGCGCCGGCGGGAGGCGATGCTCGCCAAGCTGGCGGAGCTGGACGCCGAGCACGCCAAGGCGGTGGCGGGCGGCGGCCCCAAGTACGTCGAGCGTCACCGCGGGCGCGGCAAGCTGCTCGCCCGGGAGCGGATCGAGCTGCTGGTCGACCCG
Organism: Nonomuraea sp. NPDC049649; assembly: GCF_040675175.1. Classification (NCBI taxonomy): domain Bacteria; kingdom Bacillati; phylum Actinomycetota; class Actinomycetes; order Streptosporangiales; family Streptosporangiaceae; genus Nonomuraea; species Nonomuraea sp. NPDC049649. The sequence goes on along the minus strand of NZ_JBFAOH010000003.1, from coordinate 336,368 downwards.
GACTCGCCGTTCCTGGAGCTGTCGCCGCTGGCCGCGTGGGGCAGCGACTTCCAGGTCGGCGCGAGCGTGGTGACCGGCATCGGGGTGATCGAGGGCGTCGAGTGCGTGATCAGCGCGAACGACCCGACGGTGCGGGGCGGCGCGTCGAACCCGTGGACGCTGCGCAAAACCCTGCGCGCCGCCGACATCGCCTTCGAGAACCGGCTGCCGTTCGTGAACCTCGTGGAGAGCGGCGGCGCCGACCTGCCGACCCAGAAGGAGATCTTCATCCCGGGTGGCCGGGTCTTCCGCGACCTGACGCGGCTGTCAGCCGCCGGGATCCCGACGATCGCGCTGGTGTTCGGCAACTCTACGGCGGGCGGCGCGTACGTGCCCGGGATGAGCGACTACACGGTGATGGTGCGGGAACGCGCCAAGGTGTTCCTGGGCGGGCCGCCGCTGGTGAAGATGGCGACCGGCGAGGAGTCCGACGACGAGTCGCTGGGCGGGGCCGAGATGCACGCCCGGGTGAGCGGCCTGGCCGACTACCTCGCCGCCGACGAACACGACGCGCTGCGCATCGGCCGCCGCATCGTCCGCTCGCTCCACTGGCGCAAGCTCGGCGCCGAGCCGATCCCGGTGCGCGAGCCCGCCTACCCGGCGGAAGAGCTGCTGGGGATCGTGCCGGAGGACCTGAGGGTGCCGTTCGACCCGCGCGAGGTGATCGCCCGGGTGGTCGACGGCAGCGAGTTCGAGGAGTTCAAGCCGCTGTACGGGGCGTCGCTGGTGACGGGGTGGGCGCGGCTGCACGGCTACCCGGTGGGCGTCCTGGCCAACGCGCGCGGGGTGCTGTTCAGCGAGGAGTCGCAGAAGGCCACCCAGTTCATCCAGTTGGCCAACCAGACCCGCACCCCGCTGATCTTCCTGCAGAACACCACCGGCTACATGGTCGGCAAGAAGTACGAGCAGGGCGGCATCATCAAGCACGGCTCGATGATGATCAACGCGGTGTCCAACTCGACGGTGCCGCACCTGACCGTGGTCATGGGCGCCTCGTACGGCGCGGGCAACTACGGGATGTGCGGTCGCGCGTACGAGCCGAGGTTCCTGTTCAGCTGGCCGAGCGCGAAGTCGGCGGTGATGGGGCCGGCGCAGCTCGCCGGGGTGCTGTCGATCGTCGGCCGCGCCGCCGCGCAGGCGCGCGGCCAGGTGTACGACGAGGAGGCGGACGCGGCGATGCGGGCGATGGTGGAGGAGCAGGTGGAGGCGGAGTCGCTGCCGTTCTTCCTGTCCGGCCGGCTCTACGACGACGGGGTGATCGACCCGCGCGACACCCGGACGGTGCTGGGGCTGTGCCTGTCGGCGGTCAACAGCGCGGCGGTGCCGGAGCGGGCCGCGTTCGGGGTGTTCCGGCCGTGATCAGGCGTCTGCTGGTGGCGAACCGGGGCGAGATCGCCCGCCGCGTCTTCCGTACCTGCCGTGAGCTGGGCGTCGAGACCGTGGCCGTCTACTCCGACGCGGACGCGGACGCGCCGCACGTGGCCGAGGCCGACCGCGCGGTGCGGCTGGACGGGGTGAGGCCCGCCGGGACGTATTTGGCGATCGGCAAGGTGATCGAGGCGTGCCGGCTGTCGGGGGCGGACGCGGTCCATCCGGGGTACGGGTTCCTGTCCGAGAACGCGGAGTTCGCCCGGGCCGTCCTGGACGCCGGGCTGACCTGGGTGGGGCCGCCGCCGGAGGCCATCTCGGCGATGGGGTCGAAGACGACGGCCAAGCGGCTGATGGCCGAGGCCGGGGTGCCGGTGCTGCCGACGCTCGACCCGGCCTCTCCCGGTGAGTTCCCGGTGCTGGTGAAGGCGGCGGCGGGGGGCGGCGGGCGCGGCATGCGGGTGGTGCGCGACCCGGGCTCGCTGGCGCGCGAGGTGGAATCGGCGCGGCGGGAGGCGGAGGCGGCGTTCGGCGACGGCGCGGTGTTCGTCGAGCCGCTGCTGGAGGGGGCCAGGCACATCGAGGTGCAGGTGCTCGCCGACCGGCACGGCACGGTGTGGGCGCTGGGCGAACGGGAGTGCAGCATCCAGCGCCGCCACCAGAAGGTCGTCGAGGAGTGCCCCTCGCCCGCGGTCACGCCGTCGCTGCGGGCCCGGCTGGAGGAGGCGGCGGTCCGGGCGGCCCGCGCGATCGGCTACGTGGGGGCGGGGACGGTCGAGTTCCTGGTCGCGGGCGAGCGGGTGGCGTTCCTGGAGATGAACACCCGGCTGCAGGTCGAGCATCCGGTGACCGAGCTGGTGTACGGGGTGGATCTGGTGCGGCTGCAGGTGGAGGTGGCCGAGGGGGCCCGCCTGCCGGACGCGCCGCCGGTCCCGCGCGGGCACGCGGTGGAGGCCCGGCTGTACGCCGAGGATGCGGCTTATCTGCCGCAGACGGGGGTGCTGCACCGGTTCGAGGTGGGCGGCGCGGTGCGGGTGGACGCGGGGGTCGAGAGCGGTTCGGTGGTATCGCCGCACTACGACGCCATGCTGGCCAAGATCGTCGGGTACGGTGCGACGCGGTCCGAGGCGCTGCGCCGGCTGGAGTCCGCGCTGCGGGGTGCCCGCCTCCACGGTGTCACCACCAACCGGGCCCAGCTCCTCCAGATCCTGACAAATCCCGCTTTCGTGCGAGGAGAGACCCACACCGGCTTCCTCGACGAACACCCGCCCGTCGCTCCCCCGCCGCCCGGCCCCCGGGAAGCGCTCGCGGCCGCCCTCGCCCTGGCCGCCGCCAACCGCGACCGCGCCCTTGTCCTGCGCAGCCTGCCCTCCGGGTGGCGCAACGTCCGCTCGCAACCCCGTACGCTCCGCTTCGAAGAGACCTCAGCCACCTACGACCCCCTCCCCCCGTCCACTCGCGCGCTCGCCGTAACCCCGCTCGACTCCAGTCGGGGGGTGTCGGGAGAAAACCGCGTGGGGCGGCTCCCTCAGTCCACTCGCGCGCTCTCCGTAGCTCCGCTCGACTCCGGTCAGGGAGTGCGGCTCCCGTCGGACACCCGGGCGCCGGCCGCATCCAGCGGCGGGGCGTATCGGGTGGTGCTCGAAGAGGATCGGGTGCGGCGGGCGTTCGAGGTGTGCTGGTACGGCGACGGCAAGGTGTACGTCGACGGCCCGGACGGGGCCGCCGTGCTGACTCCCCTGCCGCGCCTGCCCGAGCCGGTGGAGCACGTCGCCCCCGGGTCGCTGCTGGCCCCCATGCCGGGCAGCGTGCTGCGGGTGGAGGTGGCCCCGGGCGACCGGGTGGACGCGGGCACCCCGATCCTGATACTCGAAGCGATGAAGATGGAGCACGCGGTCACCGCCCCGGCGGCAGGTGTCGTCGAGGCCGTGAACGTGGAGAAGGGCCGTCAGGTCGACGCGGGCGCGGTGCTGGCGGTGATCAGGAAAGAGGAAACATGACGGAGCTGGTGCACAGGAACGTCGAGGACGGGGTCGCGACCGTGACCCTGGACTCACCGCGGAACCGCAACGCGCTGTCCGCCAGGCTCCTGGCCGACCTGGACGCTCATTTGAGGGCGGCGCTGGCCGACGACGCGGTGCGGGTGATCGTGCTGACGGGGACGGGCCCGGTGTTCTGTTCCGGCGCCGACCTCAAGGAGCAGCGCGACCCGGACTCCGCGCCGGTGACCGCGTCGATGCCGGACGTCCTGACCATGATCTGGGAGAGCCCGAAGCCGGTGGTGTGCCGCCTCAACGGCACCGCCCGCGCGGGCGGGATCGGCCTGGTGACGGCGTGCGACTTCGCGATCGCTCCCGACACGGCGACGTTCGCGTTCTCGGAGGTGCGGCTCGGCGTGGTGCCCGCCATGATCGCGGTGCCGGTGCTGCGCCGGGTGAACCCGCGGGCGGCGGCGGAGTACTTCATGACCGGCGAAGTGTTCGACGCGGCGAAGGCGGTGGAGATCGGCCTGCTCAACCGCGCGGTGCCCGAGGACGAGCTGGACTCGGCCGTACGCCACTACACCGGCATGCTCGTCAAGGGCGGCCCCGAGGCACTGGCGATCACCAAGAACCTGCTGCGCGAGCTACCCGGGGTGGAGTTCGCGGAGGGCCTGCGCCGGATGGCCGACCTGTCGGCCGAGCGGTTCACCTCCGCCGAGGGCCAGGAGGGCATCGCCGCCTTCATGGAGAAGCGCCCGCCGCGCTGGGTGCCGTGCTGAGGATCGCGAACTGCTCGGGCTTCTACGGCGACCGGCTGTCGGCGGCCCGCGAGATGGTCGAGGGCGGCCCGATCGACGTGCTCACCGGCGACTGGCTGGCCGAGCTGACCATGCTCATCCTGGCCGGGAACCGGCTCAAGGGCCGCCCCGGTTACGCGCCGACGTTCCTGCGCCAGCTTGAGGACGTCCTCGGCACCTGCCTGGAGCGCGGCATCAGGATCGTGTCCAACGCGGGCGGCCTCGACCCGGCGGGCTGCGCCGGCGCGGTGCGCGAGCTGGCCGGCCGGCTCGGCCTCTCCCCCAGGGTCGCGCACGTGTCCGGCGACGACCTCACCGGCCGCGACCTGGACCTGGTCAACGCCGACACGGGCGAGCGGCTGACGGCCGCGCCGCTCACGGCCAACGCCTACCTGGGCGGCCGTCCGATCGCCGCCGCGCTGGCGGCGGGCGCGGACGTCGTGGTGACCGGCCGCGTCACGGACGCCGCCCTGGTGACGGGCCCCGGCATCTGGCGGTACGGGTGGACACCGGACGATCTGGACCCGCTGGCGGGCTCGGTGGTCGCCGGCCACGTCATCGAGTGCGGCTGCCAGGCGACGGGCGGCAACTACGCGTTCTTCCAGGACGTCCCCGACCTGGCGCACTGCGGCTTCCCGATCGCCGAGCTGCACGCCGACGGCTCGTCCGTGATCACCAAGCATCCCGGCACGGGCGGGCTGGTCTCGGTCGGCACGGTCACGGCGCAGCTGCTGTACGAGATCGCGGGCCCGTGCTACCCCGGCCCGGACGTGGTGGCCAGGTTCGACACCATCTCCCTGGCGCCCGACGGCCCCGACCGGGTCCGGATCTCGGGCGTCCGCGGCGAGCCGCCTCCTGACACGCTCAAGGTCGCGGTCAACTACCTGGCCGGGTACCGCAACACGATGACCCTGGTGCTCACCGGGCTGGACATCGAGGAGAAGGCCCGCGTCGCGGAGGAGGCCATCTGGGCGCGGGTCCCCAAGGACTCCTTCGACGAGGTGGACGTCACGCTCACCGAGCACGGCCTGCTCCGGATCACGGTCATGGACGCCGACCGGGAGCGGGCGGGCCGGGCGTTCTCCTCCGCCGTGGTGGAGACGGGGCTGGCGAACTATCCGGGCTTCTACGGGCTCACCCCGCCCGGCCCCGCCTCGCCGTACGGGGTGTACTGGCCGGTCCTGGTGCCCGCGTCCGAGGTCCGGCCGGAGGTGTACGTGGACGGCGAGCGCATCCCGCTGGACCTGGACGCCCCGCGCGGGCAGCCCGTGGCGGACGTCCCGGCCGAGCCGGAGACCGGGCCGCAGGGGGAACCCGCGGTGCGGATGCCGCTGGGCCGGATCGCCGGGGCCCGCTCCGGCGACAAGGGCGGCAACGCCAACCTGGGCGTGTGGACCACGAGCCCGGAGCGGTACGCCTGGCTCGACGCCTATCTCACCACCGAGCGCCTGAAGTCCCTCCTCCCCGAACTGGCCCCGTACCGGGTCGACCGGCACCCGCTGCCCAACCTCAACGCGGTGAACTTCGTGGTCCACGGCCTGCTCGGCCGCGGCGTCGCCGCCAGCCCCCGGATGGACCCTCAGGCCAAGGCCCTCGGCGAGGAGCTGCGCGCCCGGCCGGTGGAGGTGCCGGCGCGGCTCGTGCAAACGGTTTGAACCCTTTACGTCCCGTACGCGAAGATGACCCGCATGTCTATCCGCCGGTTGACCCTCGACGACCTGGACGCCTGCGGGCGGCTGGCCAAGGACCGCGGCTGGCTGCCGGAGCGCCCCAAGTGGACGCTGCTGTTCGAGGTCGGCGAGGTGTACGGGATCGACGCGCCCGACGGCGACGGCCTGGCCGCGACGAACGTCCTGACCCGCTACGGCGGCGACCACGCGGTCGTCAGCATGGTGCTGACCGCCTCCCGGTACACCCGCCGGGGCCTGGCCCGGCACCTGATGGAGCACGTGCTCGCCCAGGCCGGTGACCGGGTCGTGTCGCTGCACGCCACCGAGCAGGGCAGGCCGCTCTACGAGAGCCTGGGCTTCCGCACCGTGGGCCGGGTCGCCAAGCTCACCGGCGTCTTCCGCGGCGAGCCCTCGGGGCGCACCCGCCCGGCCGCGGAGGCGGACCTCGGCGGGATCCTGGCGCTGGACGCGGAGGTGTTCGGCACGGACCGGTCGGCGCTGCTGCGGCGCATGCCCGGGTTCGGCGAGGCGGTGCGGGTGGCCGAGGGCGGGTTCGGCCACTGCTGGCGCAACGACGACAACGTGGTGATCGGGCCGGTCGTCGCCCGGGACGAGGAGACCGCCCGCGCGCTCATCGGCGACCTGGCCTCGGACGTGGGCGGCGAGGTGCGGGTGGACGTGGACCTGACTCACGACGGCCTGGTGCGGTGGGCGGGCGAGCACGGCCTCGGCGACCCGTGGGAGACCTCTCTGATGGTGTGGGGCGGGGAGCTGCCCGGCGACCGGTCACGGCAGTTCCTGCCGTTCATGCAGGCGCTCGGCTGAGGCCCGTTAGGATGAGCGTTTCCAGAATATGATTCGGGAAGGCGGCGGCCATGACCTCTGCCCACATCGACGTCAGCGCCGTCGACCTCGATGAGCTCGGCGCCTGGATGGACGAGCAGGGCCTGCCCGGGGGACCGATCACGGAGGCCGAGCCGGTCGCCGGCGGCACCCAGAACGTGATGGTCCGCTTCGAACGCGGCGGCGTCCCGTACATCCTGCGCAGACCGCCGCGGCACGCCCGCGCCAAGAGCAACGAGGTGCTGCGGCGGGAGGCCCGGGTGCTGGCCGCGCTGCGGGACACGCCGGTCGCGGCGCCCCGGCTGGTGGCGGCGCAGACGGCGCGGGAGCCGGTGTTCTACCTGATGGAGCCGGTCGACGGGTTCAACCCCTCGGTGGGGCTGCCGGAGCGGCACGCGGGCGACCCGGCGATCCGCCACCGGATGGGGCTGGAGGCAGCCTCGGCGCTGGCCGAGCTGGGGCGGGTGGATCCGGATCTGCTGCCCGGGTTCGGCAGGCCGGAGGGGTTCCTGGAGCGCCAGGTGCCGCGGTGGCTGCGCGAGCTCGACTCCTACGGCGAGCTGGACGGCTATCCCGGGCCGGACATCCCCGGGCTGGAGGAGACGGCGCGCTGGCTGGAGAGCAACCTGCCCGTGACGTTCCGGCCGGGGATCATGCACGGCGACTTCCACTTCGCGAACCTGATGTTCGCCCACGACGGGCCCCGGGTGGCGGCGATCGTCGACTGGGAGATGTGCACGATCGGCGATCCACTGCTCGACCTGGGCTGGCTGGTGGCGATGTGGCCGATGGCCGCCGGGCACGTGCCCGGTCTCGCCTCGCCGCGCGAGATCGTCGCCTGTTACGCGGCGCTGTCCGACCGCGATCTGTCCGCCGTCGACTGGTACGCGGTCATGGCCTGCTTCAAGCTGGGCATCGTGCTCGAAGGCACACATGCCAGGGCATTCTCCGGAAAAGCGCCCAAAGACATCGGCGACCTGCTGCACGCCGCCACACTCGACCTTTTCGCCCGTGCGGCGCACATCATCCGCAACTCCCTCGATTGATGCCCATAGCATCCGATGTCCTGATTTTCCGGATAACGATCACAGACACCGCCTCGACCCGTACAATTGCGCGCAATTGCTGACGTAGTTCGGGGAAGGATCGTCATGCGGATGCGGTTCCTGGGGTCCACGTCGGAGGCCGGCGCCTGCCCGACCCTGTACGAGACGGACCGCGGCACGATCGTCGTCCAGGGGCTCCAGGTCACGGACGCGCAGGCCCTCGCCGATCTGCGGGACGTGCTCGACGGCGAGACGGCGGTCGAGGTGCCCCGCGAGCTCATCACCGAGATCGCCGCCCGGGTTCTGCCCGAAATCACGGCAACCGCTTTCCCGACCAGCGGCGGCGCACAACCCGCAACCGGTTGATCACAATTGCGGGATAGGGTCTGGCATGATCCGGGAACAGAGGTCTAGCCTCTGACGGCGTGAGCTCGTTTCAGCAGGCCCGCATCGACCTCGGCCGCCAGCTCCGCCAGTTACGCGAGGCCGCCGGCCTGTCCGGCAAGGAGCTCGCCCAGCGCCTCCACTGGCAGCCGTCGAAGGTCTCCCGCCTGGAGAACGCGCGCCAGACGGCCACGGAGGACGACGTGGTGCGCTGGGCCCAGGCCGCCTCGGTGCCGCCGCGGACCACCGACCTGCTGATCCAGCAGGCCATCGCGCTGGTGGAGCGGCACGACGGCTGGAAGCAGCGCCACCGCAGCGGCCTGGCCGCCATCCAGGAGGACATGCGCGACCTGGAGTCCCGCACCAAGCTGTTCCGCGCCTTCGAGCCGGGCATCCTGGTCGGCCTGCTGCAGACGGCCGAGTACGCGCGGCACGTGTTCAGCAAGGTCAAGCGCCTCTACAGCGCCCCCGACCAGATCGACGCGGCGGTGCGGGTGCGCATGCAGCGCCAGGAGATCCTCTACGACCGCACGCGCACGTTCCGGTTCGTGGTCCTGGAGGGCGCGCTGCACACCCGGCTGGCCCCGGCCGACGTCATGCGGGGCCAGCTCGACCGGCTGCTGGCCGTCAGCACGCTGCCGAACGTCCAGTTCGGCGTCATCCCCTTCAACCAGGAACTGCCCGCCAACCCGGTGCACGGCTTCTGGATCTTCAACGAGGCCCTGGTCACGGTCGGCACCCTGACGAAGGACCTGCTCCTGCGGGACCCGGACGACATCGCCTTCTACACCGGGGCCTTCGACGACTTCGCCGCGGCGGCCCGCTTCGACGACCAGGGGCGTGACATCATCATCAGAGTTCTTGACCAGTACAGAAAAGATTCAGCACTTTAACCCTCGCAATTGCTTGCCCTCCGACCAAGATCGTGCAATTCTTTGCCCGAGACGCCGCGGAGGTGATGCATGATGCGAGATGTCGCGCTCTGCCTCGAGCAATTCGCCCGGCATGCGCGCCGCCATGCTGACCTGTCGGTTCAGGACGTCTCGCTGTCCAGCGATCCCGCGTACGTCTCCGTACGCAACCGCTTCTCCGACACGCTCGCCGAGACCGTCACCTGCTCCGATGACGGCATCTTCGTCACCTCGTGGGGCTACCGGCTCGGCACCGCCGACGACGTGGAGGCCGCCGCCGCCCGTCTCGCCTTCCTGCTGGCCGCGCTGCCCGCCTGACCTCACGCGTCGCGGGCGACCCGGCCCGGCAGCGTCATGATCGCGATCACTCCCCCGCCGTCGGCGTTGCGCACGTCCACCCGCCCGCCCGCCTCCGCGACCGCCTGGGCGACGATGGCCAGCCCCAGCCCGGAGCCGGGCAGCGACCGGGCCGCGGGCGAGCGCCAGAACCTCTCGAACACGTGCGGCAGGTCCTCCTCCGGAATGCCTGGCCCGTGGTCCCGCACTGTCAGCACGCCCTCCCTGAGGGTGACCTCCACCTGGCTGTCCGGGCTGAACTTGGCCGCGTTGTCGATGAGGTTGAGCACCGCCCGCTCCAGCGACGCGGCGCCGCCGACCACGTACCAGGGCTCCAGGTCGGCGGTGACCTCCGCGCCGCGCAGCCGCGCCCGCTCGACGGCGGCGGTGACCACGTCCTGGAAGGCGAGCTCGGCGTGCGGCTCGTGGTCGGTGTCGCCGCGGGCGAGCTGCAGCAGGTCGCCGACGAGCGTGGACAGCTCGGCGAACTGCGCCTTGAGGTTGACCAGCAGCCGCTCCTTCGCCGCCGGGTCGAGGCTGCGGCCGGTCTGCTCGCTGCGCAGCAGCAGGTCGATGTTGGTGCGCAGGGTGGTGAGCGGGGTGCGCAGCTCGTGCCCTGCGTCGGCGACGAGCTGCCGCTGCCGGTCGCGGGAGCCCGCCAGCGCGGCCGTCATCGCGTTGAAGGAGGCGCTCAGGCGGGCGATCTCGTCGCCGCCCTCGACCGGGATCCGGGTGTCGAGGTCCTCGGTCTGCGCTATGTGCTCGACCGCGCTGGTCAGGCGGCCCACCGGGCGCAGCGCGGCACGGGAGACGAGCAGCCCGACCGAGGCGGCGACCAGCACGCCGAGCGCGGCGACTCCGGCCAGCAGGACCGTCACGCGGCGCAGCGTGTCGTGGATCTCCTCCACCGGCCGGCCGACGACGAACGCGGCGTCGGTGTCGACGTTCCTGATGTAGACGCGCAGCGGGGTGCCGTCGTCGGCGTGGCCGTTGTAGAACTCCCACTGGCCGTAGATGCCGGCGGCGATGCGCCGCTCGCGCCAGGTGACCTTGATCGCGGTGTTGCCCATGACGCAGCGGTCGCCGCCGGGGAAGACGATCTGCATCGGCTCGGCGAACGCGGGATGCCCGTCCAGGCTGGCCGCCGGCTCGGGCGAGCAGTTGCGCACCGCCCCCTGCATGGCCTTGATGGGCACCGCGATGTCCCGCAGCGACTTGTTGAGCTGCCAGGACAGCTCGCGGCGGACGAAGTACCAGCAGCCCACGGCGGAGACCGCCACCGCTATCGCCACGGCGGCGGCGACCAGGAGCGTCAGGCGGGAACGCAGGCTGCGCTTTCTCATGGGGAGCCTCTGAGCACGTAGCCGACGCCGCGCACGGTCTGTATGACGCGCGGCTCGCCGCCGGCCTCGGTCTTGCGCCGCAGGTACATGACGTACACGTCGAGCGAGTTGGAGCTGGGCTCGAAGTCGAAGCCCCACACCTCCGACAGGATCTGGTCGCGGGTCAGCACCTGGCGGGGGTGGGTCATGAACAGCTCCAGCAGCAGGTACTCGGTCCTGGTCAGGTCCAGCCGCCGGCTGCCCCTGGTGACCTCGCGGGTCACCTGGTCCATCCGCAGGTCGCCGTAGGTCAGCGTGTCGCCGGGCGCGTTCGGGCCGTTGAGCGCGCCGCGCCGCAGCAGGGCGCGCACCCGGGCCAGCAGCTCGTCCAGCTCGAACGGCTTGACCAGGTAGTCGTCGGCGCCCGCGTCCAGGCCGGACACGCGGTCGCCGACGGCGTCGCGGGCGGTGAGCATGAGCACGGGCACGTGGTTGCCGGCCGCCCGCAGCCGGCGGCACGCGGTCAGCCCGTCGAGGCGGGGCATCATGACGTCGAGCAGCACGGCGTCGTAGGCCTGCCGGGCCACCTCGCCCAGGGCGGCCATCCCGTCGTCGGCGGTGGTGACCCGGTAGCCCTCGAACTCCAGGCTCGACTGCAGCGCCTCGCGCAGCGCGGGCTCGTCGTCCACCACCAGTAACCGGGCGCCCTCGTTCATGCGCCCTACGCTAGAACAACAATCTGAGAGCCTGATGAAGGCAGGTCAGCGCCCCAGCACCGCCATCGCCGCGTTGTGCCCGGGGATGCCGCTCACGCCGCCGCCGCGCCGGGCGCCCGCCCCGCACAGCAGGATGCGCTCGTGCCCGGTCTCCACGCCCCAGCCGCCCTCCTCCCCGTACGGCCAGCTCAGGTCGCGGTGGAAGATGTGCCCGCCGGGCAGGCCCGCCTCGTTCTCCAGGTCGACGGGGGACTTGGCCTCGACGCACAGGGTGCCGTCGGGGGCGCGCAGCAGGCAGTCCTCGATCGGCTCGGCGAGCACCTCGTTGATCGACGCCAGGGTGGCGCTCAGTGCGCGCTCCCGCGCCCCGTCCGGGTCCTCGCGGAACAGCCGGGCGGGCATGTGCAGGCCGAACAGCGTCATCGTCTCGGCCTTGCCGCGCAGCCCGGGACCGAGGATGGACGGGTCGGTGAGCGAGTGGCAGTAGACCTCGGCGGGCGGCAGGTCGGGGATCTCGCCGCGGGCCGCCTGGGCGTGGGCGCGGGCGAGCTGGTCGCGGCTCTCGTTGATGTGGAACGTCCCGCTGAACGCCGCCGCCGGGTCCACGTCCTGGTCCTTCAGCCTGGGGAGCCTGCTGAGCACCATGTTGACCTTGAGCTGGGCGCCCTCCGGGGTGCCGCCCGGCTCCCCGCCCAGCAGCCGGTCGAGGGTCGCGGGCGGCAGGTTGACCAGGACGTGGCCGCCGGTGACCGTGTGCTCGCGGTCGTCCGTACGGAAGGTCACCTCGCCGGACGGGGCGATGCCGATGATCTCGGCGCCGGTCCTGATCTCCGCACCGGCCGCGCGGGCGGCGCTCTCCAGCGCGCCCGAGACGGCGCCCATGCCGCCCACCGGGACGTTCCACTCGCCGGTGCCGTCGCCGATCACGTGGTAGAGGAAGCAGCGGTTGGCCAGCAGGTCGGTGGCCGGGTCGGCGAACGTGCCGATCAGCGCGTCGGTGAGCACCACGCCGCGCACCACGTCGTCGGCGAACCGCTCCTCCACCACCTCGCCGATGGGGCGGGCGAACAGGTCGCGCCAGGCCTCCGCGCCGACCAGCTTCTCCACCTCGGCCGCCGGTCGCAGCGGCGCCAGCAGCGTCGGCGCCAGCGCCTGCGCGGCCTGCGCCGTCATGCCGTAGAACGCCTCCCAGGCCGCGTGGTCGGCCTCGCCGCCGGTGACGGCCCGGAACGACGCCCTGGTGCGGTCCGCGTCCTCGCCGTCGACGAGCAGCCCGGTCGTGCCCACGGGCGTGTACGAGGCGTAACGGCGGCGGCGCAGCTCCAGCTTCAGGCCCAGATCCTTGACGATCTTCGTCGGCAGCAGGCTGACCAGATAGGAGTACCGCGACAACCGGACGTCCACCCCGGGAAACGGCTGGGCCGAGATCGCCAGCCCGCCCGTGTGGTCCTGCTTCTCCAGCACCAGCACCCGCCGCCCGGCCCGCGCCAGATACGCCGCCGCTACCAGCCCGTTATGCCCGCCTCCGGCGACGACCACGTCATAAGTCCCCATTCCAGGCACTTTAAGACCTCCCCTCCCGATCCCGCCATCACCGCCCCTCTGAGGTAACGCTTCGGTTGAACTGAGGGGAGGCAGACCCGCCATCGCCGCCTCTCCCGCCATCACCTTCATCCGCGCCTCCCGCCACCTCCACGCCGCACACGCCGCCCCGTAAGACATCGGCGGCCTCCCCGACTTCGACAGCTCGGTGTCGAACGCGCAGCGGCACGTCTGACGCGCCCTCATCTGCCCCGTGACCGGCCGACTCCGCCACGCCAGCCTGAGGGGATCGCGCCATCGATCGGCGCCGCACGCGCCACCAGCCGAGCGCGGCGCGTCGGGTGAGTCCTCTCCTATCGCCGCCACGACACCCGACCACGCGAGCACGGCGCGGCGCGTGAGTTCTCTCTGTCGGCACCGTCGATGCCCGACCACGCGAGCCCGATTTTCGAGGTGGCGCTTCGGTTGTGCGGAGGGGAGGCAGACCTCGCACTATCTCGGAGCGGTGTCTTCGACGACACCCCTGTCATCTGACGGGGGTGGTGTGGCCGGTGAGTCCTGTGGGGACGGGGGTACTCGGGCAGGGGGTGGGGCCGTCCGGTCCGAGTGGACGTCGGGGCGGTCCGGCCGTACGCTGCTCTGTTCGGAACAAAATCCGCGAACCGCGCCGTTCCGGCTATGCGCCACAAGCCTCTCAAAGGAGCACGAAAGACACATGCGCCCCACCGCCGACTCCCTTATCCGGCCGTCCGACGAGGTAGCCGAGGCCCTCGACTCGGGCGCGCCGGTCGTCGCGCTGGAGTCCACGATCATCTCGCACGGGCTGCCCCAGCCCCGCAACCTCCAGGTCGCGCGTGAGCTGGAGGAGATCGTACGGAGCGCGGGCGCGGTACCCGCGACGATCGCGGTACTCGACGGCGTGGCCAGGGTGGGCCTGAGCGAGGCGGAGCTGGAGCGGATCGCGACGGAGCCGGGCCTGCGGAAGCTGAGCCAGCGCGACCTGCCGCTGGCGTCGGCGCTGAAGGCCAGCGGCGCGACCACGGTGGCGGCGACGTCGTTCCTGGCGGCCCGGGCGGGCGTGCGGGTGTTCGCGACCGGCGGCCTGGGCGGGGTGCACCGCGGCTGGACGGTGGACCAGGACGAGTCCGCCGACCTGGACACGCTGGCCAGGACCCGCATCACGGTGGTCTGCGCGGGCGTCAAGTCGATCCTGGACGTGCCGGCGACGCTGCAGCGCCTGGAGACGCGCGGCGTGACCGTGGCGGGCTACCGGACCGACGAGTTCCCCGGTTTCTACCTGCACTCCTCCGGCCGTCCCGTGGAATGGCGGATCGAGAAGCCCGAGGACGCGGCGGCCGTCATGCGCGGCCAGGACGCGTTCGGCGGCCAGGAGACGGCGCTGATCGTGGCCAACCCGGTCCCCGAGGACCAGCAGCTCGACCCCGCCCTGCACGACCGCGTGCTCACCGAGGCCCTGGCCGCCGCCGAGAGCCAGGGCGTCACGGGGCAGGCGATCACCCCGTTCCTGCTGGACTACCTGGTCCGCGGTACCGGAGGCGCCTCCCTGGAGGCCAACCTGGCCGCCGTCCGCGGCAACACCGCCCTCGCCGCCGAGATCGCCGCCGCCTGGTCTCGATCGTGAACGCCAAGGGGCTGCTGGTCATCGGCGACGTGGTCACCGACGTGGTGGCCCGGCACGGCGCCACGTTCATGTCGGGCCCCGGCGCCCCCTCCGACATCACCGCCGACATCGTGCTGCGCCCCGGCGGGTCCGGCGCCAACACCGCCGCCTGGGCGGCCTCGCTGGGCGTCGAGGCGAGCCTGCTGGCCCGCTGCGGGTACGACAGCAGCGAGTGGCACATCGCCGAGCTGACCAAGACCGGGGTACGCCCGCACGTCCGGGTGGACGCCGCCAACCCGACCGCCGTGGTCATCTCCATGGTCGACAGCACCGGCGAGCGGTCCATGCTGACCAACCGCGGCGCCGCCGACCAGATCTCCCCCCTCGACTGGGACGACGCGCTCCTGGACGGCGTGGCCCGCCTGCACGTCTCCGGTTACACGCTGTTCAGCGAGCCGGGCCTGGCCCTGGCGAGGCTGGCGATGGCCCGGGCGACCAGCGCCGGGATCCCCATCAGCGTGGATCCGGCCTCGACGGGGCCGCTCGCCGAGTTCGGCCTGACGCGCTTCCTCGGCGAGACGTCGCTCGCCGGGGTGATCTTCCCGAACCGTGACGAAGCTCTCCTTCTCAGCGGCGCCGCCACGCCCGAGCGGGCCGCCGAGACGCTCAGCGAACGGTACGGGACGGCGGTCGTGAAGCTGGGCTCCGAGGGCGCCCTCGTGGCGGCCGGCGGGCAGATCGTGGCCAAGGCGGGCGCCGCGCCCGCGGAGACCGTGGACTCGACAGGGGCGGGCGACGCGTTCGCCGCGGGTTACCTCGCCGCCACCCTGTCGGGAGCGAGCGAAAGAGAGGCCTTGGAGACAGGTTGCCGTGCGGGTGCCGAGTGTGTGGCCCTGGTGGGGGGTCGTCCACGGTACGGTTTGGACATGAAGCGCCTTTACCCTATTCACACCGATTGATAGCTTGCCGCGTAGGCTGCACCACGAGTCACACCCGCACCGCGGCTCACTTGGGGAGGATAAGGTCCCGCCAATGGACGTCGAGTCAGCGATCTGCCTGAGCGACCTGGTCCCTGCCCTGCGCTGGAGCCGGCCGCAGCAGGTCGCGGAGGCGTTGTCCGACCCTCGTCTGCCGTCCTCGTGGTGGTCGTCGATGGCGCTGCCGAAGGCCGTCGAGGCGGCCGGGCTCGACTGGATGTGCGAGCGGCTGGCGCTGCTGGCCTCCTCCCGCTGGGACCATCTGTCCCTCGGTGACGTGCTGCCCGCGCTGGCGCTGCATCCGATCGACCCGACGCTGCCCGGCTACCCGGAGCCCGCCAGGACGGCGATCCTGGGCCTGGGCGGCTGGCACCGGCTGCGCCGTCTCTCTCCCGGTGATCTGAAGACGCCGGGCTCCTCGCCGGAGACCGTGCTCGGGTCGCTGTTCCGCGAAGTGCTCGGCAGCCTGACCCGGCCCCAGGCGGCCGCCGGGCATCCCGAGGTCACCCGGCCGGTCCAGTCCCGCGCCTCCGGCACCGGCCCCTTCCCCGTCGCCGGGGAGGGTGGTCCGCGTCCCGGCACCGGTTCCTTCCCCGCCGTCGGCGAACGCCCGGCCGCCGCGTACGAGGGCTCCGGGGCCTCCGCCCCGGGCGAGCCGCTGCCGCAGCGCCGTGACGGCACGGGCTCCTTCCCCAGGGTGGGCGACGGGCCGCGCCCGGCGAGCGAACCCCAGCTCCCCGCGGCCTCCTTCCAGGCGGAGGGTCAGCAGCCCTCCGGCGAGACCTCGCGCTCCACGGGCTCCTTCCCCGCGGTCGGCCAGGACCGGCCCGGCACGGGACCCTTCCCCGTCGCAGGCCAGGAACCGCCTGCCACCGGCCCGTTCCCCGGGCAGGACCGGCCCGCCACAGGCTCTTTTCCCGCCGCGGGCCAGGACCGACCGGGCACGGGTTCCTTCCCCGCGGTCGGCCAGGACCGGCCCGGGACGGGTTCCTTCCCCGCGGTCGGCCAGGACCGGCCCGGGACGGGTTCCTTCCCCGCGGTCGGCCAGGACCGGCCGGGGACGGGCTCCTTCCCCGCGCAGGATCGGCGGGCCACGGGTTCCTTCCCGGCCGTCGGCCAGGACGGGGGCGAGGCCCGGCGGGCCACCGGCTCCTTCCCTGCCGTGGGCGGGCAGAATCCGCTGCCGCAGCGCCCCACCGCGGCGCAGGACGCCTCCGGCCCGCAGACCGGCTCCGTGCCCGCCTACGCCGGCGGCGCCCCGCAGAGCGCCCCGGTGCCGTCCGACACCGACCACGCGATGGTCCGGGTCGTGGACAGCCTGTTCCGCGGCCTGAACAAGCTGGAGCTGGCCGTGGCCGTGCACCGCCTGTTCGCCGAGGACCCGATCAGCCTGCGCACGCTCGCGCACAAGATGCTCGTCGAGCGCGAGGTCCTGTCCCTCGCCCAGCGCACCGCCGAGGAGCGGGTGCTCACCTGGCTGCGTTCGTCGGAGTCGGCCCCGGTCACCGGGCACATGTTCCGGCTCACCGAGTGGCTGGGCGCCGCGGCGACCGAGGAGCAGCTGATCGGCGCCGACCCGGCCCACCCGGCGATGGTCCCGTCGCTGCGCACGCCGCTGTGGCGGGTGCTGGTCACGCTCATGCCGGACCGCCGCCTCCAGGACGGCTGGCTCGTCGTGGGCGACATCCAGGGCCTTCAGGCGCGTACCCGCCGGCTGCTGGCGTCGGCCGCGCCGGACGCGGACCCGGTGGCGCTCATGGCGGAGCTGGGCATCCGCGCCCACTCGGCCAAGGCGTGGCTGGACGCGCTGCCGTCCGAGCCGGTCAGCGACCCGGTGGCGCCGTCCGCCCCCGCCGCCGCGCCGCAGCCGCTGCCGCGCCGCACCCCGGGCGCGAACGGGCACCACCACCGGGGCGGCCAGCCGATCCCGCCCGCCGAGACCGGCTCGATCGACCCGTCGGCCGCGCTCGCGACGCTGTCGGCCCTGTCGAACGGCCGCTCGCCGATGCTCCAGGGCCACCTGGCCGGCACCCCGGCCACTCCCCCGCCGCCGCTGCCGAGCCCGTCGGCGGACCCGCGCCGCTGGCAGCGCATCGAGGTCAAGCCCGAGCATCTGCGCGGCGGCCCGGTGCCGGTGCCGCAGAACTACGCGGCCCAGCTCGGCATGCGCCCCGGCACGCTGCTGTCGGTGACCGGCCCGGGCGACAACGCGATCGTGCTGGTGTGGCAGGGTCAGCAGCCGGTCTTCGACTCGCTCCAGCCGGTGCTGATGCGTCTCAACGCCCGCCCCGGCGACCAGGTGTACGTGACGGTCGACGGCTACCGCCTGGAGGCCCAGCTGACGGGCTGACCCGTCTCAACAGCCGAAAGCGGCGGCTCACGAGCTGAGCCGTCTCGACCACCGGACAGCCGCGGATCAGTCGTCGAACAGCCGTAGCTCGTGGGCCCTGGCCGCGGCCTCGCCCCGGGAGGCGACTCCGAGCTTGGCCAGGATGTTGGACACGTGCACGCTGACCGTCTTGACGGCGATGAACAGCTCGGCGGCGATCTCGCGGTTGCTCCGCCCCAGGGCGACGTGGCGCAGCACCTCCAGCTCGCGGGCGGTCAGGCCGAGCGGCGGCCCGCCCGCCGGGGAAGCGCCGGTGCCGGCGATCCCGGCCCGGCGGGCCAGCGCGTCGATCCGTTCCAGCAGCGGCCGGGCGCCCAGGCTCCGCGCCAGCTCGCCCGCCGTGGCCAGCCGCGCCGCCGCGTGCTCGCGCTTGCCGCACGCCAGCGCGGCGTGCGCGGCCCCCTCGCAGACCCGCGCCTGCGCGTACGGGTTACGCAGCGCCGTCCAGGCGGCCACCGCCTCCTCCCAGGCGTGCAGCCGGGCCGCCGGGTCGTCGCCGGGCCCGGTCAGGGCAGTGACGGTGAGCCGCTGGGCCTGCTGGAGGTCGCCTTCGGCGGGCATCTCCCGGGCGATCGCGCGGACCTCGGCGGCCACCTCGCCATCCAGCGCCGCCAGGCTCGCCAGCACCGCCCAGGTGTAGCGCGTCTCGGCGGCCGGGTCGCAGGAGCGCAGCAGGCGCAGGGCGGCCTCGCGGGCCTCGTCCAGGCGGCCCCGGGCCAGCAGGAGCTCTGTCTCGCGGCGGCCGTAGGGCAGGGTGGTCTGCCAGCGGAAGCTGCCGCGTGCGACGATGCGCCGGATGGCGGCCTGCAGCTCCTCGGCCCGGTCGAGCCGGCCGCGGGCCAGCTCGATGTCGACGGCGAGGCCGCGCAGCCCGGCCTGGTGGGGCGGGGGCGGCACCAGGTCGAGGGCGTGCTCGATCACCTCCAGCGCTTCGTCCCAGCGGCCGAGCGACATCAGCGGCTCGGCCAGGTTGATCGACAGGAAGGTGCCGGAGGTGCGGGCCAGCCCGTACTGCTCGGCCAGCGCGATGCCTTCGCGGGCGACCTGGGCGGCCTCCTCGTGACGCCCGGCGCCTTCGAGGCTGTCGGACTCGGAGATGGCGGCCCGCATCAGCGGGCTGTAGGCGTCGGAGCGGGACGCCAGCCGCCGGGCCTCGGCGTAGCCGCCGCGGTGCTTGTCGAGCTCGCCGAAGCGTAGGCAGCGGGTCCAGGTGAGGCTGATCAGGGCCTGCGCCTGGACGGTGTCGTCGCCGGTGCGGCGGCCGATCTCGATGGCCTGCCCGGCGGTGGAGATCCGCTCGGCGAGCTGCTCCGGCCGGTAGATCATGCGGGCCAGGGTCTCCAGCACCTGGCCGCGCAGCCGGGTCGGCGGCTCGGCGGGGACCAGGGCGGCCGCCGCGCGCAGGTCTTCGACGTGGCCGGGCCGGTTCAGGTCGTAGCGGACCAGGCCGCGGTGGCGGAGCAGGCGGGCGGCCGTCACCGGGTCGGCGTCGCGGTCGATCTCGCCGAGCGCGGCCGAGGCGAGCGCGACGGAACGGTCGTACTCGCCCGCGAGGTAGGCCGCCAGGGACGTGCGGCGCAGCAGCTCGGTGTGGCCGCAGCCGATGCGCTCGGCCGCGTCGGGCACGTGGTCCCACAGCTCCAGCACGCGCGACAGCATGCCCAGCTGCTCGTCGTAGGCGGTGGCGCGGCGGGCCTCGGCGGCGGCCTGCCAGGCGCTGGCCAGCGCCCAGGTGGTGTCGCGGGCGGAGTACCAGTGGTGGGCCAGCTCGATCGCGCCGCGCGGCGCGGGCAGCACCGACAGGTCGCGTTCGAGCGCCTCGGCGAAGCGGGTGTGGAGCCGGGCGTGCTCGCCGGGCAGTAAGTCGTCGTGGAGCGCCTCGCGGATCAGCGCGTGGCGGAAGGCGTAGCCCTCGCCGTCGACGGCGAGCACGTTGCCGGCCACGGCGGGGCGGAGCGTGGCGGCCAGCGCCGCCTCGTCCAGGCCGGTCACGGCGGCCAGCAGGGCGTGCTCGATGCGCTGGCCGCCCGCGCTGGCCACCCGGAGCAGCTCCTGGGTCTCGGCGGGCAGCCGTTCGACGCTGGCCAGCAGCAGGTCGCGCAGCGTCTCCGGGAGCACGCCGCCGGACCCGCCCCCGGCCAGCAGCGCCTCCACGAAGAGCGGGTTGCCCTCGCTGCGCGAGTAGACCAGCTCGACGTCGGCGGGCGACGGCTCCCGGGACAGGATGGCGGCCGCCTGCGCGGCGACCTCGCGGCGGCTCAGCCGGCCCAGCTCCACCCGGGTGACCCAGGGGACGCGGGTCAGCTCGGCGAGGAGCGGGCGGAGCGGGTGGGAGCGGTGGAGCTCGTCGGAGCGGTAGGTGACGACGATCATCAGGCGGCCGGTGCCGCGCTGGTAGCGGACCAGGAAGGAGAGCAGGTCGCGGGTGGAGCGGTCGGCCCAGTGGGCGTCCTCCACGACCAGGATGACCGGCCGGTCCTCGGCCAGCCGCTCCAGCAGGCCGAGCAGCTGCTCGAACAGCCGGGCCCGGGCCTCGGCGCCGTCGCGGTCGGGCTCGCCGAACTCGGGCAGCAGCCGCGCCAGGCCCCGGGTCGTGCGGCCGGGCACCAGCTCCACGACCCGGTCGCGGCCGATCTCGCGCACCAGGCCGCGCAGCACCGCGGTGAAGGGGGCGAAGGGCAGGCCCTCCGCGCCGAGCTCCAGGCAGTGGCCGACGAGCACGAGCGCGTCGCCCGCCCGCGCGGTGAACTCCCCCATGAGCCGGGTCTTGCCCACCCCGGCCTCGCCGCCGACGAGCACGGTGGCGGCGTCGCCGCCGCGCGTGCCGGTCAGCGCGCCCTCCAGCAGCTCCAGCTCGCCGGCCCGGCCGACGAACAGGGGGCTCACCTGATGGATGGTCATGCCGCCCAGCATGCCATCCGGCTACGACAAGATCAGCGCAGCACCTTGCGGTAGAAGGTGGCGGAGGCCTCGTAGCCGAGCGCGTGGTAGAACTCCGGCGCGCGCCGGGTCGCCATCGACACGTAGCGGGCGCCCCGGCCGCGCGCCCACTTCTCGAACTCGACGAGCAGGGCGCGCCCGATGCCCTTGCGGCGCTTGCCGGACTGCACCATCGCCTCCTCCACCCAGGCGACGGGGCCGTTGGCGAAGAGCGTCAGGTGGACGTTGCCGAGCAGATAGCCGAGCACACGCCCGTCGACGACAGCGGCGAGCAGCAGGGTGTCGTCGTCCTTGAGCAGCTCCGGCAGCGCGGCGTCGAACGCCTCACGCTCCGGCCGGAAGGTGAGCCCGAACTCGCGCGCCAGGGCGAACACCTCGTCCGCGTCGGACTTCTCCACCCTCCTGATGAGAAGATCGTCTG
Source organism: Nonomuraea sp. NPDC049649 (assembly GCF_040675175.1). NCBI lineage: Bacteria > Bacillati > Actinomycetota > Actinomycetes > Streptosporangiales > Streptosporangiaceae > Nonomuraea > Nonomuraea sp. NPDC049649. The sequence goes on along the minus strand of NZ_JBFAOH010000003.1, from coordinate 315,064 downwards.
CCGTCATGACGTATGACACTAGATCGTGCCCCGTTCCCGAGTCCAATCACCCATGAGTCGCGGATCGCCCAGACCCGGCCCGCGGGCGGTGGCGGCCCGCTCTGGTGACATTCCCGGCATACCTCCCGGACACTCCGGCTGTCCCGGGAGCGGGGCGTCTTCTCACAGGTCGCCGAGGCCGAGCTGGCGGGCGATGAGCATGCGCTGCACCTCGGACGTGCCCTCGCCGATCTCCAGGATCTTGGCGTCGCGGTAGAAGCGGCCCACCGGGAATTCGTTCATGAACCCGTACCCGCCGAAGATCTGCGTCGCGTCCCGCGCGTTGTCCATCGCCGCGTTGGACGAGACGAGCTTGGCGATCGCCGCCTCCTTCTTGAACGGGACGCCCGCGAGCATCATCCCGGCCGCGTGGTAGTAGGCCAGGCGGGCGGTGTGGACGCGGGCCTCCATGTCGGCGATCTTGAACTGGATGGCCTGGTAGTGGCCGATCGGGTTGCCGAAGGCGTGGCGCTCTCGCACGTACTTCAGGCACTCGTCCACGCAGCCCTGCGCCAGGCCGACGCTGAGTGCGGCGATGGCGACGCGGCCCTCGTCCAGGGTCTGCAGGAACTGGGCGTAGCCGCGGCCGCGCGTGCCGAGCAGGTTGGCGGCGGGCACCCGGCAGTCGGAGAACGACAGCTCGCGGGTGTCGGAGGCGTTCCAGCCGACCTTGGAGTACTTCTTGGACACGGTGAAGCCCGGCGTGCCGGACGGGACGAGGATGGTGGAGATCTCCCGCTCGCCGGTCAGCGCGGCCACGCCGACGACGCCGGTGATGTCGGTGCCGGAGTTGGTGATGAACGCCTTCGTCCCGTTGATCACCCACTCGTCGCCGTCGAGCACGGCGGTGGTGCGCATGCCGCCGGGGACGTCCGAGCCGCCACCCGGCTCGGTCAGGCCGAACGCGCCCAGCATCTCGCCGGTCGCCAGCTTCGGCAGCCAGTGCTCGCGCTGCTCCTCGGTGCCGAACCGCAGGATGGGCATCGCGCCGAGCGACACCGCCGCCTCCAGGGTGATCGACACGCTGGAGTCGACCCTGGCCAGCTCCTCCAGCGCCAGGCAGAGGGCGAAGTAGTCGCCGCCCATGCCGCCGTACTGCTCCGGGATGGGCAGGCCGAACAGGCCCATCACGCCCATCTGGCGGACGATGTCGTACGGGAACTCCTCGCGCTCGTAGTAGTCGCCGATGACGGGGGCCACCACCTCGCGGGCGAAGGCCTCGACGGTCTTGCGCAGCTCCTGGTGTTCGGGAGAGAGCTTGTTGATCATGATGCATCAGCCTTTCGCGAGGGCCTGGACGACGCGGGAGGGGCTGGGCCGGCCCAGGCGGTCGGCCAGCCAGGTGCTGGTGGCCACGAGCTTGTCCAGGTCGAGGCCGGTCTCGATGCCGAGCCCGCGCAGCATCCAGACGAGGTCCTCGGTGGCCAGGTTGCCGGTGGCGGACTCGGCGTACGGGCAGCCGCCGATGCCGCCGGTGGAGGCGTCCACGGTGGTGACGCCCGCCTTGAGCGCGGCCAGCGTGTTGCCGAGCGCCTGGCCGTAGGTGTCGTGGAAGTGGACGGCGAGCCTGTCGGGCGAGCCGAACGCCTCGATGAGCGCGGTGACGTGGCCGGGCGTGCCGACCCCGATCGTGTCGCCCAGCGACAGCTCGTAGCAGCCGAGGTCGAGCAGCCGCCGCCCCACCTCGACCACCTGGGGGACGGGGGTGGGGCCCTCCCAGGGGTCGCCGAAGCACATCGACACGTACGCGCGCACCCGCACCCCGTGGTCGAGGGCCCGCCTGATCACCGGCTCGAACATCTCGAACTGGCTCTCCAGGGTGCGGTTCAGGTTCTTGGCGGCGAACGTCTCGGTGGCGCTGGCGAACACCGCGATCTCCGCGACGCCCCGCTCCAGCGCCCGGTCCAGGCCGCGCTCGTTCGGCACCAGCACCGGGTAGCGGACGCCGGGCCTGCGTTCCAGCCGGTCCAGCAGCTGCTCGGCGTCGGCGAGCTGGGGCACCCACTTGGGGTGGACGAAGCTGGTCGCCTCGATCACCCGGTGCCCGGCGTCCGCGAGCCGGTCGATGAACTCCGCCTTCACCTCGACGGGCACGATCGCCGCCTCGTTCTGCAGGCCGTCGCGGGGGCCGACCTCGTAGACGGTGACCTGCTCGGGCAGACCCGCCATCGGGTACGTGCGCGTCATCACGCCTCCTCCACCACGGCGAGCACGGCGTCCATGTCGACGGACCGGCCTGCCTGGACGGGCAGCTCGGCGACGCGGCCGTCGCGGGGCGCGGTGACGGTGTGCTCCATCTTCATGGCCTCCACGATCAGCAGCGGCTGGCCTTCCTTGACCTGGTCGCCGACCTGGGCCTTGACCACCAGGACCGTGCCGGGCATGGGGCTCCTGACCACGCCGTCGCCGCCGCCCGCCGCGCCCTGGCGGTCGCCGGGGTCGCCGATGAGGTGCCGGGTGACGGGCCAGGCGTGCCCGTCGCGGCCGAGCCAGACCGTCTCGCCGTCCCGGGCGCACACGTACCGGGCCGTACGGCCGTCCAGGGTCACGACGATCTCGCGCTCGTACGTGCGCAGGACGGCGGGGACCGGCGGCCCGCCGGCGACTCCGACCTCGGCGCCCTCCCGGGGCAGGCCGCGCACCTGGACGGGGTGGACGCCGTCGCGGGTCTCCAGGCGCCAGGTGGTCCAGGCCCGCTCCCCGATCCGCCAGCCGTCCATGACCTCCCACGGGTCGGAACCGGCCGGCTGGTCGTGGAAGACGAGCGCGGCGGCGGCGAGCACGTCCGGAGGGGTCGCCCGCTCCGTACGGGCCGCGTCCGCGCGGTCCGGGCCGGCGGCGGGCAGCAGGTCCGGCAGGGCTCGTTCGACCAGGCCGGTGTCGAGCTCCCCGGCGCGGACCGCGTCGTGGGCGAGGAGCGCGCGCAGGAACGGCACGTTGGTGGTGACCCCGAGCACGACGGTCTCGCCCAGGGCTCGGTCCAGCGCCCGCAGCGCCCCCGCCCGGTCCGGCGCCCAGGCCACGACCTTGGAGAGCATCGGGTCGAACTCGCTGCCGACCACCCCGCCCTCCAGCAGGCCGGAGTCCACCCGTACGCCGGGACCTGACGGCTCGCGCAGGGCGAGCACGCGGCCGCCGGTGGGCAGGAAGCCGCGCGCGGGGTCCTCGGCGTAGACGCGGGCCTCGACGGCGTGGCCGTCGAGGCGGACGTCGTCCTGGGTGAACGGGAGAGGCTCCCCGGCCGCCACCCGGAGCTGCAGCTCCACCAGGTCGAGGCCGGTGACCAGCTCGGTGACGGGGTGCTCGACCTGGAGCCGGGTGTTCATCTCCATGAAGTGGTGGTCGCCGGTGGTGCCGTCGACGATGAACTCCACGGTGCCCGCCCCGGTGTAGCCGACCGCGCGGGCGGCCTCGACGGCGGCGGCGCCCATGCGGGCCCGGGTCTCGTCGTCCACGAAGGGCGACGGGGCCTCCTCGACGATCTTCTGGTGCCTGCGCTGGAGGCTGCACTCGCGTTCGCCGAGGTGGACGACGTTGCCGTGGCCGTCGGCGAGGATCTGGATCTCGATGTGGCGGGGCCGCTCGACGTAGCGCTCGATGAGCAGGGTGCCGTCGCCGAAGGCGGCGGTGGCGGTGCGCCGGGCCGAGGCGAGGGCGTCGGGCAGCTCCGCCGCCGAGCGCACCAGCACCATGCCCTTGCCGCCGCCGCCCGCCGACGGCTTGATCAGGGCGGGGAAGTCGGACCAGGTCTCCAGCGCGTCGCCGGGCTCGGCGGCGCCGGGCACCACGGGCACGCCCGCCGCCGACACGGTCCGCTTGGCGCGGATCTTGTCGCCCATCGCCTCGATGGCCTCCGCGGGCGGGCCGACGAAGACCAGCCCGGCCTCGGCGCAGCGGCGGGCGAAGGCGGCGTTCTCGGCCAGGAAGCCGTAGCCGGGGTGGACGGCGGCGGCCCCGGAGAGCCGGGCCACCTCCACAATCGCCTCAATATCCAAGTATTTCGGGATCTGGTGGGCTTCGTCGGCCTCGATCACGTGCCGCGCGCCCGCGTCGGCGGCCGTGTGCACGGCGACCGCGCCGATGCCGAGCGCCCGCAGGGTGCGGATGATCCGGACGGCGATCTCGCCCCGGTTGGCGACCAGCACCCGGCCGAACAGGGAATCAGTCATGATCACATCCGGAAGACGCCGTAGCCGACGGGTTCGAGCGGGGCGTTGGCCGCCGCGGACAGGGCCAGGCCGAGCACGGTGCGGGTGTCGACGGGGTCGATCACGCCGTCGTCCCACAGCCTGGCGGTGGAGTAGTACGGGTTGCCCTGGTGCTCGTACTGGGCCCGGATCGCGTCGGGGTCCGCCCCGCCCGCAGAGGAGCCCACCGTGGTGAGCACGTTCGCGGCCTGTTCGCCGCCCATGACCGAGATACGGGCGTTCGGCCACATCCACAGGAAGCGCGGATCGTACGCCCGGCCGGCCATCGCGTAGTTGCCCGCGCCGAACGAGCCGCCGATGACCACCGTGAACTTGGGCACCCGGGCGCAGGACACGGCGGTGACCATCTTGGCGCCGTGCTTGGCGATGCCACCCGCCTCGTAGGCCTTGCCGACCATGAACCCGCTGATGTTCTGCAGGAACAGCAGCGGGATCCGCCGCTGGTCGCAGAGCTCGATGAAGTGCGCGCCCTTGAGCGCGGACTCGGCGAACAGGATGCCGTTGTTGGCCACGATCCCCACCGGATGCCCGTGGAGGTGGGCGAACCCGGTGACCAGCGTGTGCCCGTACTCCGCCTTGAACTCCAGGAACCGGGACCCGTCCACCAGCCGCGCGATCACCTCGCGCACCTCGTACGGCTGCCGCGTGTCGGCGGGGACGATCCCGTACAGGTCGCGCGGATCGTGGGCGGGCGGCTCGGGGTCGGCCACCTCCCACGGGCGCGCCGCGCGCGGCGCGAGCGTGGAGACGATGTCGCGGACGATGGCGAGTGCGTGCGCGTCGTCCTCGGCGAGGTGGTCGGTCACGCCGCTGACGCGGGCGTGCAGGTCGCCTCCGCCCAGCTCCTCGGCCGTGACCTCCTCGCCGGTCGCCGCCTTCACCAGCGGCGGGCCGCCCAGGAAGATCGTGCCCTGGTTCCGTACGATGACCGCCTCGTCGCTCATGGCCGGCACGTACGCGCCGCCCGCGGTGCAGGAGCCGAGGACGGCGGCGATCTGCGGGATGCCGCGCGCGGACATTGTGGCCTGGTTGTAGAAGATGCGGCCGAAGTGGTCGCGGTCGGGGAACACCTCGTCCTGCTTGGGGAGGAACGCGCCGCCGGAGTCGACCAGGTAGACGCAGGGCAGGTGGTTGCGGAGCGCCACCTCCTGCGCGCGCAGGTGCTTCTTGACGGTCACCGGGTAGTACGTGCCGCCCTTGACGGTCGCGTCGTTGGCCACGACCACGCACTCGCGTCCGGAGACCCGGCCGACGCCGGTGATGATGCCGGCGGCCGGTGCCTGGTCGTCGTAGAGGCCGTTGGCGGCCAGCGGCGACAGCTCCAGGAAGCGCGAGCCCGGGTCGAGCAGCGCGTCGACGCGCTCGCGGGGAAGCAGTTTGCCGCGTTCGACGTGGCGCGCGCGGGCGCGCTCCGGGCCGCCGAGCGCGGCGGTGGCCAGGCGCTCGCGGAGTTCGCCGGCGAGCCGCTCGTTGAGCTCGGCGTTGCGCCGGTACGCCTCACTCCCGGGGTCGGCGGCCGACTTGAGAATCGGCCAGTCGCTCATGTCTGCCCTCTCGTCATGGCCAGAATGTTAGTAGTCATTAACGTAGACGTCTAGCATGATGTCACTGTGACGACTGCCCCGACACCTACCCGCAGCCGCGGCAACAGACGTGCCGAGATCCTCGACGCCGCGGCGAGACTGTTCGCCGCGCGCGGCTTCCACGGCGTGCCCATCGAGGACATCGGCGGCGCGGTGGGCGTCTCGGGGCCGGCGCTCTACCGCCACTTCAGCGGCAAGGAGGCGCTGCTCGCGGAGATGCTCCTGGGCATCAGCTCCCGGCTGCGCGACTCGGCCGTCGAGGTCGTCACGGCCTCCGCCAGCCCGGCCGAGACCCTGGACGCGCTGCTCGACGCGCACATCACGTTCGCCCTGGAGCAGCCCGCGCTGATCACCGTGCACGACCGCGAGCTGGGCAACGTGCCGGAGCGGGAGCGGCGCCAGATCCGGCGGCTGCAGCGGCTGTACGTGGAGGAGTGGGTGACGGTGCTGGCCGAGCTGCACCCGTCCTGCCCGGCGGCGCGGCTGCGGGCCGCCACACACGCCGTCTTCGGCCTGCTCAACTCGACCCCGCACAGCGCGGGCGAGCTCCCGCCCGAGGCCATGCGGCCCCTGCTCCGGGCGATGGCTCGGGCGGCTTTCGAGGCCACCGTTAACGACCACTAACACCTTCGGAGGGACCGGGTTCGCCGCGGCCGACGCGGAAAAAGGGATTGCTGTCCCAACTATCTAGATATATCGTCAGAACATCTCGATAGTTGGAGGAAAGCTATGCATGATCGACATGGCTGGCCCGGGCCTCCGCACCCGCAGATCCCCCCCGGACCGCCACCCCCGCACTTCCCGTTCCCCCCGCCGGGCACCCCCGGCATGGACGCCGCGCCCCGGGTGCGGCGCGGCGACGTCCGGGCGGCGCTGCTCCTGCTGCTCGGCGAGGGGCCCCGGAACGGCTACCAGATGATCCAGGACATCGAGACGCGCAGCCGCGGCGTCTGGCGGCCCAGCCCCGGCTCCGTCTACCCCGCGCTCCAGCAGCTGGAGGACGAGGGCCTGGCCACCGGCGACGACGCGGGCGGCAGCCGCTCCTACCGCCTGACCGGGCAGGGCCGCGAGGAGGCCGGGCGCCTGCTCGCCGAGACGGCGCCGTGGGACGAGGTCGCCCGCACCGTGCCGGAGGACCGCCACGAGCTGCGCCTGCTGTGGGGCCAGCTCGGCGAGGCGTTCGTCCACCTGGCCAGGACGGCCGACGACGCCCAGGTCGCCAAGGCCAAGAAGCTGCTCAGGCAGACCCGCAAGTCCGTGTTCCAGATCCTGGCGGAGGACCGATGAGCGAGGACGCCGCCGTCGTCGTGAGACGGCTGACCAAGACGTACGGCAAGACCGAGGCCGTCAAGGGCATCGACTTCGAGGTGGCGCCCGGCGAGGTGTTCGGCTTCCTCGGCCCCAACGGCGCGGGCAAGACCACCACGATCAGCATGCTCTGCACGCTGGCGAACCCCACCGGCGGCACCGCCACCGTCGCCGGCCACGACGTGGTCGAGGAGCGCGACGAGGTCCGCAGGAACATCGGCCTGGTCTTCCAGGACCCCACCCTCGACGGCTACCTGAGCGCTGAGCAGAACCTGCGCTTCCACGCCGAGCTGTACGGGGTGCCCCGCGGCGCGGTGGACGCCCGGATCAAGCGGGTCATGGAGATGGTGGCGCTCTGGGACCGCAAGGACGCCAAGGTGATGACGTTCTCCGGCGGCATGAAGCGCCGGCTGGAGATCGCCCGCGGGCTGCTCCACTCCCCGCGGGTGCTCTTCCTGGACGAGCCGACCGTCGGGCTCGACCCGCAGACCCGCTCCGCCATCTGGGGCTACATCAACGAGCTGCGGGTCAGCGAGGACATCACGATCTTCATGACCACCCACTACATGGACGAGGCCGAGTACTGCGACCGGATCGCGATCATCGACCACGGCGAGATCGTGGTGATCGACTCCCCGGAGCGGCTCAAGGCCAGCGTCGGCAAGGACCGCGTGCAGCTCCACACCCGCGACAGCGAGGGCGCGATCAGGGCGCTGCGCGAACGGTTCGGGCTGGAGGCGGCGGTGCACGAGGGCGCGGTGACGTTCGCCGTGGCCTCCGGCGAGGAGTTCGTGCCGCGGCTCTTCGCCGAGCTGGGCATGCCCATCACGTCGGTGAGCGTGTCACGGCCGTCGCTGGACGACGTCTTCATGAACTACACCGGCTCCACGATCCGCGACGCCGAGTCCGGTGACGACCAGAAGGCCTTCATGCGCGCGATGGCGAGGCGATGACCCATGGCGACAGAGGCGACACAGGCGATACGGGTGCGGGTGCCGGCCCGCGGCGCCGCGCACGACCTGCGGGCCGTCAAGGTGGTCCTGCACCGCGAGATGCTCCGCTTCCTCAACGACCGCACCCGCATGGCGTCGATGCTGCTGCAGCCGGTGCTCTGGCTGTTCGTCATGGGCACCGGGCTGGGCTCGCTGGTGCAGGCGTCCATCCCCGGGGTGGACTTCCGCACCTTCATGTACCCCGGGATGATCTCCATGACGGTGATCATGACGGGCATGTTCTCGGCCGGGTCCATCGTGTGGGACCGTGAGTTCGGGTTCATGCGCGAGATGCTGGTCGCACCGGTGTCGCGCGCCGCCATCGTGGTGGGCAAGTGCCTCGGCGGCGCGATCGTGGCCACCGGGCAGGGCATCGTCATCCTGGCCATGGCGGGGCTGGTGGGCGTTCCGTACCAGCCCGTGCTGATGCTCACGCTGCTGGCGGAGATGTACCTGGCGGCCTTCACCATCACCGCCTTCGGGGTGATGCTCGCGGCGCGGATGAAGAACATGCAGGCCTTCTTCGGGCTGATGCAGATGGTGATCATGCCCATGATGTTCCTGTCGGGCGCCATGTTCCCGCTGGCCAACCTGCCGTCGTGGCTGCACGTCCTGACGGTGGTCAACCCCATGACGTACGCGGTCGACCCGATGCGGCAGGCCGTCTTCTCCCACCTCGACGTGCCGGCCGAGGTGAACGCGGCCCTCAACCCCGGGGTGCAGTGGTTCGGGTGGCAGGTGCCGGTGCCGGTGGAGCTGGGGCTCGTGGCGGCGCTCGGGGCGGCGCTGCTCGCGGTGGGCATCGCCCAGTTCAAGCGGGCGGACTAGAGCATCGTTCGGATGCGAAGACCGCTCACGGACGGTAACTTTCCTGATGCGAATCGCTACCCCCCAGCGGAAAGGAACCGCCCATGTTCGATCTGCAGACACGCTTGGATGAGCATGAGGAGAGGATCGCGGCCCTCGAGGCACGTACAGTGAGCGGCGTGCCTGACATGAGCATCGCCGACCGCTTCACCGCCCTGCACGACCGCATGGACGACGTCGGCAGGAACGTCCTCAAGAAGATAGACAAGGTACGCGGCGAGCTGTCGACGCAGATGCTCGCCTTCGAGGTCGAGACGCGCGACCGCTTCACCAAGGTGGAAACCCGGCTCGGCCTCATGGACGAGCGGCTCATCCGCATGGACGACCGGCTCGACGACGTCGACGACCGCCTCGACGGCATCGACAAGCGATTCGAAGCCGTCGACCAGCGATTCGACAGCATCGACCAACGATTCGAAGCCGTCGACAAGCGGCTGGATCGGCTCGACACGCAGTTCGGCGAGCTCAGGCAGGACGTCTCCGGACTCAAACAGGATGTCGGCGGGCTCAAGCAGGACATGGGTGACATCAAGGCGATGCTCGTCGGCCTGGGGGCCACGGCTCCCGGCGATCGGGTGAACTGACGGGTGAGGCCCGGGACACCGCGCGGTGTCCCGGGCCTCAGTGATTGGTCAGCGTCGTACGCGGACGTAGTCGGAGCCGCTGGTGGCGCCGTTCGTCCGGCTGTCGCCCTCGAAGACGAAGCGCCAGCTGCCGGAGGTCCAGGCGCGGACCTTCGTGTACAGGCGTCCGTTGTCGCTCGCGGTGACACGCTTCACGAGCCTGTAGTCGTCAGACCGGTTGGACTTGAAGTAGAGGCCGACCTTGCCCCCGTACCCCTTCCAGGTCCCGTTCCGGTCGACCTGGAGCCGGGCCAGGACGCCCAGGTTCCGGCCGCGCTTGGCGGGCTCGGGGCCGGCGTTGAAGCCGACGATCCGGGCGTCGGCCTTCTGGACGACCCGCACCCAGTCGGGGCTGCTGACCGAGCCGTCGTGCCGCCGGTCGCCCCTGTACACCGCGCGCCACCAGCCGCTCTGGTCGGCGCTGGCGGAGGTGTGGAAGCGGCCGCGCCGGTCGGTGCGGTCGCTGGTGACGTTCCGCCAGTGCCGCGAGCCGGCGGCCCTGAACTGGATGGTCACGCGCTCGCCGGGCAGCGCCCGCCGGCGGTCGACCTGGAGGGTGCCCCGGAAGCGCAGCTTGTCGCCCTTGGCGACGGGCTCGCGGTAGGCGTCGAAGCCGGCGATCCGGGTGTCGCGCTTGCGGTCGCGGACCCGGACGTCGTCGGTGTCGCTGACCGACGCCTTGGCCTCGGCGTTGCCGCCGAACTCGGCCCTCCACTCGCCGCTGCGCCACGGCTTCACCCTGGCGGTGAACCGGCCGTCGCGGTGCGTGCGCACCGTGGTGACCTTGCGGAAGTCGTGGGAGCGGCGGGCGCGGAAGCTGATCGCGATCTCCTGGCCGCGGTAGCCCTCGCCGTCGGCCTGGAGCTGGCCGGAGAGCCGGGTCCGGTCGCCCTCGGTCACCCGGTCGGGGTTGGCGTCGAATCTGACGATCTTCGTTTCGAGCGCCTTCTTGACGTCGAAGGTGCCCCTGACGGGTTCGCTGCTCTTGTCGCCGTTCGCGGCGGTGGCGGTGTAGGTCCACTTGCCGGCGGTGCCGACGGAGTGCTCCAGCCGGAATATGTTCCGGCCGATCCGCTTCGCCGCAATGATCGGCTGAGTGCCGACTCCCGGAGGAGTGAAGACCATGCTCGCCTTGTCGGCGTCCTTCGTCCGGATGGTGAAGGTGACCTTGGCGCTGCTGTCGAGAAGCACCACCGGCGACGCCGGGTTCATCCTCACTCCGGTGACGGCCGGCGCGGGGGGCGCCTTGACCTGCGCCGACGCCGGTGGCGGGAGGACGAGCACACCGGCCCCCACCGCCATCGCGACGGCGATCGTACGCATGCGTTGTAACGACATTCGGGTTCCTTCCTGGATATCCCGGTTGTTTCAACGCGGCTTTGAGGGTGCCACGTAGTAACCCAGTAGACGGGGTGGCGCGGGATGAGGTTCACCATTCTGACAAGCTGTAATTCATCTCTGTCAAACGGACCGGTCCAACACATCTCACCCCCGACTGGCAGACGGACAGCGCGCTCAGCGGCATAATCGCCTGTGTGGCGCGCGACACGGTTGAGACTCATTTCATCCAGGCAGTGGAAGCACTTCAGACGGGCCCGGCCAGGGATCCCGGCGCTCCGGTGAGGGAGGGCGCCGCGCTCACCCTCGAACGATGCCGGGCGCTCTACCAGCGCCAGCTCGACAGCAGGTTGCTCGACATCGCCGCCCGCTGGCTGCGCGGCGAGGGCGAGGGCTTCTACACCATCGGCTCGGCCGGCCACGAGGGCAACGCGGCCGTGGCCGCCGCGCTGCGCCCCGACGACCCGGCGCTGCTCCACTACCGGTCCGGCGCCTTCTACCTCACCAGGTCCGAGCAGGCCGGGCGGCTGCCCGAGCAGGGCATCAGGGACGTGCTCATGGGCCTGACCGCGTCGGCCGAGGAGCCGATCGCGGGCGGCCGCCACAAGGTGTTCGGCCATCCCGAGCTGGCCATCATCCCGCAGACGTCCACGATCGCCAGCCACCTGCCGCGGGCGGTGGGGGTGGCGTTCTCCATCGAGCGCTCCCGCGCGCTGGGCGTGCGCTCCCCCTGGCCGGACGACGCCATCGTGGTGTGCAGCTTCGGCGACGCCTCGGTCAACCACGCCTCGGCCCTGACGGGCTTCAACACCGCCGCCTACGCGACCTACCAGGGGCAGCGGATGCCGATCCTGTTCGTGTGCGAGGACAACGGCATCGGCATCAGCGTCAAGACCCCCCGGGGCTGGGTGGAGACGGCCGCCCGGCGGCCCGGCATCGAGTACTTCGCGGCCGACGGCTGCGACCTGGCCGACGCGTACGACACCGCCCTGCGCGCGGTGGAGCACGTGCGCACGCACCGCTCCCCCGCGTTCCTGCACCTGTCGACGGTGCGGCTGATGGGGCACGCCGGCTCCGACGTCGAGTCGGCGTACCGCACCCAGCGCGAGCTCCGCGCCGACCTGGCGCGCGACCCGCTGCTGCGGACCGCGCGGCTGCTCGTCGAGGGGGGCCTGATCACGCCCGACGAGCTGCTGCGCCGGTACGAGCTGGCGCGCGAGCACGTGCTGCGGGTCGCGAAGGAGACCACCCGGCTGCCCCGGCTCGGCTCCGCGGAGGAGATCATGGCGCCGATCGCGCCGCGCGACCCCGACCTGGTCGCCAAGCTCAGCCCGGTGGCGGCGGAGAACGCGACGCGGGAGCGGACGTTCGCCGGGACGCTGCCGGAGTCGGAGAAGCCGCTGACACTCGCCCAGTCGATCAACCGCACGCTCGCCGACGCGCTGGCGGTCCACCCCGACATGATGATCTTCGGCGAGGACGTCGCCAAGAAGGGCGGCGTCTACGGCGTCACCCGCGGCCTGCAGAAGCGGTTCGGCCCCGCCCGGGTGTTCGACACCCACCTCGACGAGCAGGCCGTCCTCGGGCTGGCCCTGGGCGCGGGCGTGTCCAAGCTGCTGCCGGTCCCGGAGATCCAGTATCTGGCCTACCTCCACAACGCGATCGACCAGCTCCGGGGCGAGGCCGCCACGCTGTCGTTCTTCTCCCAGGGCGCCTTCCCGAACCCGATGGTGGTGCGGATCGCCTCGTACGCCTACCAGAAGGGGTTCGGCGGCCACTTCCACAACGACAACGCGATCGCGGCGCTGCGCGACATCCCGGGCCTGGTCATCGCCTCGCCGTCACGGCCCGACGACGCCCCGGCCATGCTCCGCACCTGTCTCGCCGCCGCGCGCACGCAGGGGTCGGTCTGCGTGTTCCTGGAGCCGATCGCGCTCTACCACACGAAGGACCTGTTCGAGGAGGGCGACGGCGGCTGGCTCGCCCCGTACGCGCCCCCGTCGCGCTGGGCGGAGACGCACGTCCCGATCGGCAGCGCCCGCTCCTACGGCGACGGGCGCGACCTGACGATCGTGACCTTCGGCAACGGCGTGCGGATGAGCCTGCGGGCGGCGGTGCGGCTGACCCAGGAGGGCTACAGCTGCCGGGTGCTCGACCTGCGCTGGCTGGCGCCGCTGCCGGTGGAGGATCTGCTGCGCGCGGCGGAGCTGACGGGCAAGGTGCTCATCGCCGACGAGACCCGCCATTCGGGCGGGGTGTCGGAGGGCGTCATGGCCGAGCTGCTGGACGCCGGGTTCCAGGGCCAGGTGGCCCGGGTGACCTCGGCCGACAGCTTCATCCCGCTGGGCGCCGCCGCCGACCACGTGCTGCTGTCGGAGGAGGAGATCGAGCAGGCCGCCCGCAAGCTGCTCTCCTGACGGTCAGAGCCAGCCGCGCCGTTTGAAGATGCTGTACAGGATGACGCAGACGGTGACCATGAGGCTGATCGCGAACGGGTAGCCCAGGGCCCAGTGGTACTCGGGCATGTTCTCGAAGTTCATCCCGTAGATGCCGCCCACCACGGTCGGGGCGAACAGGATGGCGCCCCAGGCGGAGATCTTCTTGACCTCCTCGCCCTGCCGGATGCTGACCTCGGTCATCCTGGCCATCTCGGCGTTCTGCGCCTGGGTGACCAGGGTGGAGTTGACCACCAGGATGTCCTGGAGCTGCTGGCGGAAGGAGGCCACCCGCTCGTTGGCGGTGATGGCGTGGTCGGCGACGTCGCCCAGGTAGGTCTGCAGCTCACCGTCGACCCCGTACTTCTCGGCGCCGGCGATGAACCCGTCGATCATCCGTACCAGCGGCGCGGTCGCGCGCTGGAACTCGATCACCTCGCGCGACAGCTCGTAGACGCGGCGGGAGACGGCGGGGTCGCCGCCGAACACCTGGACCTCGATCTCCTCGATGTCCTTCTGGAGCCCGGCCACGACCGGGGCGTACCCGTCGACCACCGCGTCCAGGATCGCGTAGAGCACCGCCTGCGGCCCCTTGCGCAGCAGGTCGGGCTCCGACTCCATGCGCCTGCGCACCACTTGCAGGTCGGGCGTCTCGGAGTGGCGGACGGTGAGCACGAAGTCGGGGCCGACGAAGACGTGCAGCTCGCCGAAGGCGACCTCCTCGGCCTCGTCGAGGTAGGTGGCCGCGCGCAGCACGACGAAGAGGGTGTCTCCGTAGCGGTCGGCCTTGGGGCGCTGGGAGCCGACGATGGCGTCTTCGAGGGCCAGCTCGTGGAGCTGGAACGCCTCGGCGAGCTTGACCAGCTCCCACTCCTTGGGCCGGTACAGCCCTATCCAGGCGAGCGCGCCGGGCTTGTCCTTCAGGCAGCGGAAGGCGTCGGCCAGCGAACCGGGTGTGTCGATGACCCGGCCGTCCTCGTAGACGGTGTTGTTGATGACGGTCGGGCGGTAGGGCTGGTCCTCGCTCGGCCGCGGATCCATCGACTTCTCGGGAGCCCGCTCGCGGTTCAGCCCGCCGCGCCGGCGCCCGTGCGCCCTGGCCATGCCACCTCCTGTGTCAGGTCACGAACTCTTCGAGCCTCCGCATGGCCCGCTCGCGGATGCTCTGCCGCCAGCTCGGCGTCCAGCCGAACAGCAGCACGTGGGGGCGGCCCAGCGCCATCTTGGACCAGCGTCTGAAGTCGAACTCCTCGTGGTGGCGGACGATCAGGTCGCCCTCGAACCGGAAGAGCGCCTCGATCTCGTTGACCACGTCGCGGCCCGTCTCGTCCATCCGGTAGCGGGCCGTGTAGCGGGCGGTGCCGGAGAAGTCGTCGGCGCTGGCGCCGTGGAACTCGGTCGACAGCCCGCCGTCGCGGCTGAGCTGGAGCCGCCACTTCGCCATCACCCTGGCGCGGCCCTCCAGCTCCTGGAAAACGGGATCTCCGAAGCTGACCTCGGGATGGTAGCAGGCCGCCATGGCCGCCTCGTCAGCACGGCGAAGGGCCTCATAGAACGCGCATATCAGCGCAACGTGCCGATCGTTCACCTTGCTATCGAACCATGGCCAGGCCGTTGCCCCAGCAGACGGCCCGCACCCAGTCGTCTCCGAGATCGAGCCGGCCGAGCGCGTGCAGCTGATGGGCGTACGGGTGAGGGATCGTCGGGTAGTCACTGCCGAGCACCACCTTCCCCGCCAGCCCGAGTTCACGCAGGGCCGGTCGGAGCCGGGCGGGAAACGGCATGCCGGCCTCGGTGAAGTCGGTGAAGGCCATCGTGGTGTCGAGCGCCACCCGCTCGTAGCGCTCGGCCAGCGCGAAGAACGGGTCGTACTCGGGCATGCCGAGGTGCGCGATGATGGCCCGCAGCCGGGGATGCCGGCGCAGCACCTCGCCGATCGGCTCCGCGCCCACGTACCCGCCGGGCACCGGCACCGAGCTGGCGTGCACCACCACCGGCACGCCGGTCTCGGCCAGCAGCCCCCAGACGTCGTCCAGCTCGGGCAGCGCGGGGTCGAAGTTCCCCACCTGGAGGTGGACCTTGAAGATCTTCGCGCCGCGGTCCAGGGCCCGCCGGACGTAGGCGGTGACGCCGGGCTCGGGGTAGAAGGTGGCCGAGGGCAGGCAGCCGGGCGTCCGCTCGGCGAACCCGAGCGTCCAGTCGTTGAGGTCCGCCGCCATGCCCGGTTTATGGGCGTACGCGAGTGCGGGGAAGGCCGTCACCCCGAGCTCCCGCAGCCGGGTCACCCGGTCGTCGACCGGCCACTCGTACTCGATCTTCCAGCCGGCGCCCATGAGCGGGCCGCCGTGGCGGAAGTGGTGCCAGACCCGGCGCTCCATCCGCTCGGGCAGGAAGTGGACGTGCAGATCCACCAGGCCCGGGAGCCCGAGCGCCGCCCACCAGGCGGGCACCGCGTCATCGGAATAAAGCTCTGTGGCCACAATCGTGACTTTACCTGGATAGGGTCTGTCATCGATGGACAAGCTCTGGGCTCAGCTGATCGAGGTGCGTCCTGACCCCGAACCCTGGGTCGTGGTGGCCTCCGCGCTGGCGGCGCTCGCGATCGTCACCTTGACCACGCCCTGGCAGCTGTCCAGGGGTCTGATCACGATCGCCCACGAGGGCGGCCACGCGCTCATGGCGCTGCTCACGCGGCGCAAGCTGGAGGGCATCCGGCTGCACTCCGACACCTCGGGCGTGACGCTGACGAGGGGGCGGCCCAACGGGCCCGGCATGGTGCTGACGGCGCTGGCGGGCTATGTGGCGCCGTCGCTGCTCGGGCTGGCGGGCGCCTGGCTCGCCGACCAGGGGCGGATCACCCTGCTGATCTGGGGGATGCTCCTCTTCCTCGTGGGGATGCTGCTGCTGATCCGCAACCTGTACGGGGCGCTCATCCTGCTGGCGTCGGGCGGGGCGGTGTTCGCGCTGTCGATGTACGCGCCGGACGCGGTGCAGCAGGTCGTGGCGTTCGTGGTGGTGTGGTTCCTGCTGTTCGGCGGCGTACGGCCGATCCTGGAGCTGCAGCGCAAGCGGCGCATGCGGCAGGCGCGCGACTCCGACGCCGACCAGCTGGCCCGGCTGACGTTCCTGCCCGGCGGGTTCTACGTGCTCTTCTTCCTGCTGATGGCGGCGGGGTCGGTGGCGGCGGGCGGCTATCTGCTGAACCCCTTCGCCTAGCCGGGGTCGGGGTGGAGGGCCCGGGAGCACCGGGTGAGGGTCTCCGCGAGGGCCGTGCGCTCCGGGTCGTCGATGCCGGCGAGCATGACGGATTCGAGGCCGTCGAGGGAGCGGTCGCAGCGCTGGAGGGTGTCCAGGCCCTTCGGGGTGAGGCGGGTGCGCAGCGCGCGGCCGCCGTCGGGGTGCGGCTCGCGGCGGATCAGGCCGCGCTGTTCGAGGTCGCGGATGACCAGGTTCATCGCCTGCGGGGTGACGAAGGCGATGCGGGCCAGGTCGGCCGAGGACGGGGCGTCGCGCACCCGTAGCTCGCTGAGCGCCATGTAGCCGGTGGTCGTCATGCCATGGCGGGCCAGCGCCTCGTCGAGGCGGGCGCGGATGCGGCGTTCCAGGCGGAACACCAGGTAGCTCACACGGGGCAGCGGTACGTCGGGCGCGGCGGCCGCGGGGACACCCGGATCAGTCACCAGGAGACGATATCGCGCCCGTGGCCCGATGAAAGTTTCCCGCACTGGTATCAAGGCCATTGATAACAAGTTACTTGATAACCAGGGCAAACGTCTTTCACTCCCGTGAACGGCCGGGTATGCGCTAGGGGCAGGCGTTGACGTCGCGTCGTGCGCCTCTTATTTTCCAGCGACCGATGTCATTACGCGGCGGCGGGCCGCGTCGAAGGAGAAGGAGGAGCGCGCATGAGACGATTGACCACGGCGCTGGCGGGTGCCTGCGCCGCGGCGCTCTTCGCCGCCATGACCGTGATACTCGGATCGCCGGCCCTCGCCGCCTCGCTGGTGGAGGTGTCCAGCTTCGGCGACAACCCCGGCAACATGCGGATGCACGTCTACGTGCCGGATTCGCGCCCGGCCTCGCCGGCGATCGTGGTCGCGATGCACGGCTGCGGCGGCTCTGGTCAGGGCTTCTACCAGGGCAGTGAATTCGCCTCACTGGCGGATCAATATGGCTTTATCGTCATTTATCCGACCGCCACCCAGTCAGCCGGTTTCGGCAACTGTTTCGACACCTGGTCGGACACGGCCAAGCGCCGCAACGGCGGCAGCGACCCCGTCTCGATCCTGTCGATGATCGGCTATGTCGAGCGGACCTACCAGGGTGACCCGAACCGGGTCTACGCCACGGGAAGCTCCTCCGGCGGCATGATGACCCAGCACATGCTCGCCGTCTACCCGGACGTGTTCAAGGCGGGGGCCTCCTTCATGGGCGTGCCCTTCGACTGCTTCGCCGGCGCCGCCGACTACCCGCCGGGAAGCAGCAGATGCACCGGCGGGAGCATGGACCGGACACCCCAGCAGTGGGGCGACGCGGTCCGCCAGGCTTACCCGGGCTTCTCCGGCACCCGCCCGCCCATCCAGCTCTGGCACGGCACCAGCGACACCCTCGTGCCCTACTCGCTGCTGCGCGAGTCGGTCGAGCAGTGGACCAACGTGTTCGGGCTCAGCCAGACCCCGACCAGCACCGACACCCCGCAGGCGAACTGGAACCGCAGCCGCTACGCCGACCAGTCCGGCACCGTGCGGGTGGAGTCGTACAGCATCCAGGGCGCCGGGCACGCCCTTCCGCAGGGCGGCATGGCCCGCTACGCCGTCGACTTCTTCGGCCTGACCACCAGCCAGAACGACACCACGCCGCCGACCGCCCCGGGCACGCCCGTCGCCTCCAACGTCACCGCCACGGGCGCCACGCTGACCTGGACCGCCTCCACCGACGACACCGGCGTGACCGGCTACGACATCCTGCGCGCTCCCGGCTCGTCGGGCGGCGCCTTCGCCCAGGTCGGCACCTCCGCCACGACCTCGTACACCGACAGCGGCCTGACCGCGGACACCACCTACCGCTACCAGGTCCGGGCCCGCGACGCCGCCGGCAACGTCTCACCGGTCTCCGGCACCGTCCAGATCACCACCGACGAGCAGAGCGGCCCGCCGCCCGGCGCCTGCTCGGCCACCCCGACCGTGCAGTCGCAGTGGGGCAACGGCTACGTGATCCAGCCGCTGACCATCACCAACACCGGCACCGCGACGCTCAACGGCTGGACCGTCACCTTCACCCTGCCCGCCGGGCACACCCTGACCGGCTCGTGGAACGGCACCGTCACCACCAGCGGCCAGACCGTCACGGTCAAGAACGTCAGCTACAACGGCACGCTCGCGCCGGGCGCCAGCACCACCGGCTTCGGCTTCCAGGTGAGCAAGCCCGACGGCGACAACGCGCTGCCGTCCGGCTACACCTGCGCCTGACCGGCAGCCCTTGATCACGGCCCTGCCCGGGCCGTGATCAAGGCTCCGCGGCGGGCGTACGGTGGATGAGGTCGGGATTGTCGGCCGGAGGCCGTACCTTAGTGCGCGTGCCCGAGGAGCCCCTGACCCTGGACGCCGCGCTCAGCGACGAGGCGGTGCTGTCCACCTACCGCCGCATGTTCGCGGCGCTGGCCCGCGACAGCGGCGCGGTGGTCGACGACCCCGTGCTGGTCGACATCGCCGAGACGCTGTTCGCCGCGTTCGCGGAGGCGGGCGAGGAGTGGCTGACGCACGAGCAGATGCGTCTGGCCTGCGGCGCCTATCCCGCCGAGCAGTTCGACAACCGGCTGCGGGTGCTCAAGGGGCTCGGCGCGATCCGCGAGGTGTTCCCCAAGCCCAACCAGCTGCGCTACCGCGCCTCGTTCACCAGCGTGGTCGGCCTGATGTTCATCCGGCGGATGATGGACGACGGCGGCCAGTCGGAGATGCACCGGCTGCTCGCCCTTGAAGACCTCAACGTCGCCGACCCGCGCACCACGATGGACGAGGCCCGGCAGAGCGCCGTCAACCTGGCGCGGGCGTTCCGGCTGTGGGCGCTGGAGCTGATCACGCTCACCACCGGCACCATCGAGGAGCTGCGCGAGCAGGCGCCCAAGCTGTGGGGCACCGAGGAGATCGCGCACCGCGCGCAGAGCCTGCACGCCACCATCCTGACCCGCTGGCCCGAGCTCGACCGGGTCTGCACCGACCTGCGGGCGGCGATCTACGCCTACAGCGACGCCTCCCGCCGCGCCGCCGGGCGGCTGGCCGACTCGGCCGGCACCACCCGCAACCTGACCCTGCTGCCGACCGAGACGTGGCGCACGTTCGCCCAGACGGCGCCGAAGGAGCGGCTGGCGGCGGTGCTCGACGGGTTCGTCTTCGACGCCCCCGCGCCGTGGCACGACCCGGCCGCCATCGCCCGCGCCGTCGACGAGGCGCCCCGGCCCGCGCCCGCCCAGCCCACTCCCCCGCGCTCCACCCTCCCCGACCCCGGCCCTGACGACTCGCTCGGCGGCCCCCTGGAGGCGGGCCTGGAGCGGCTGCGGGAGCTGGCCGAGTCCCTGCTGGGCGAGGAGTCGCGGGTGGCGCTGGCCGACGTGCTCGGCCCCGACTGGGCCACCGCCCGGCGGGTGCTCGCCGACCTGACGACCGCCGACCTGCGGCCCGAACTGCCCTACCGGCTGGTCTGGTCCGGCGGGCTGACGATCGACCCGTCCCGGGAGCCGTCCTGGCTCTCCCACGGCCATCTGGAGCGTACGGCGTGACCGCGGACGCACACGCGCGGGCCCGCGCGCTGGGCCCGCTCCGGCTCGGGCCCGGCGTCCCCGCGCCCGCGGGCATGACGAGGCTGACCGGCCCCGACTCCACGGGCCTGGCTCTGCCGGTCTGGCCCGACGGCGCGACCCCGGCCCTGCTGGAGGAGCACCAGGTGGCGCCCATGCCGGTGGAGCGGGCCGGCGAGACGCGCCGGGTGCTGGCGGCGGTCCTCAAGTGCTGCTGGACCGACCTGTCGGCCGACCCCTGGCCGGGCGAACCGGCGCCCCTGGAGCGCGTCCTCGACACCTACCGCGCCCTGATCGGCCGCACCGACGACCTCATGCGCAACTGGGCCATCGGCGCGCTCCGCCGGCTCCACGACTCGGCCTGGGCGGTGCTGTCCGACGGCATCGTCTCGCTCGGCCCCCGATGCGCCCTGTGGCCGGTGGAGTCCCACGCGGTCCTGAAAGACCTCGTACGCCGCATCCCGGACCCGGAGCGCCGCGCCGCCCCGGTAGTCCCCGACGCCACCCTCGTCGCCGCCGCCCTCCCGGACCGCAACGCCGCGTCCCCGGTCTCGGACGCGACGCCAGGCACAGCCGCCCTTCCCGAACGCGCGCTGACGGCCTCCGACGGGACGACGAGGGCCACCCCGCCAGAACACGGCGCCACGGCAGGCACCGCGGCTCTTCCGGAGCGCAGTGGCAGGCCAGCGGTCTCCGACACGATGCCGGTCACCGCCGCTTTCCCGGAGCGCCGCGACGCGCCCGTGGTCGCCGAAGCGGCGCCGGTCGCCCTTTCTTCGCCTGAGTCCGGCGCGGCCGGAGATCCGGCCGCGCCCGCGGTGCCGCATCCCGGGAGCCGGGCGGAGCCGGGGGTGGCCGAGTTCGACGATCTGCTGAGCGGCTATGACGAGCGGCGCAGGGCCGAGCTGGTGTCCGCGTTCATGGTGGTGGAGCACGCCGCCGAGCCGGTGCCGGAGGCGAGGTTCGCCGCGCTGCGCGACCCGGCGCTGCGGCGCACGCTCGCCGAGATGCTGGCCCGTCGCGGGCGGACGCTGATCCAGCAGCGCGACCGCTGGACCTCGGGTTACGCCGACGATCTCGTACGAGACGAGCAGCCGGACGGCGGGCCGGGCGAGAGCGAACGGGCCGTGCTGACCCTGGTGCTGGTGCATTCGGTGGCCATCCCGCGCGCCGAGGGCCTGCTGCCGGAGGACTCGTGGCTGTCGCCGCACCCGACCCCGGTCGATGAGCTGCGCCGCCACACCCAGCTGCCGATCGGCGAGCTGGAGTCGGCGCTGCGGGCGCTGCGCCATGCCGGGCTGCTGACGCAGGTGAAGGCGGGCGAGGAGGCGGGCGGCTACGTGCCCGGCCCGCAGTTCCACCGCCTGACACCGGCGGCGCGCAGGCGGTTGCAGGAGGAGTTGATCCTGGCGGCGGGGCCCGACACGCCGCTGGCGGCCGCGGTGCGGGCGCGCCGGGCGGCGCGATGAACGACGGTGGTCCGGCACGGCCGGGCCGGACGAAGGCAACGGGGGGTTAGTGGTGGCACAGGTGGAGAACGTCGTCGGGGATCGGGTGCTGATCGCTGTGCAGGCGGTCAACATCTCGCGCCTGTCCACCCATGCGGTGCCCGTCGTGCCCGGCACGCTGATCGTGGTGGCGGGGGCCGGGCCGAAGGACTCCAACGGCGCCGGCAAGTCGTCGTTCATCGCCTCGATCACGGCGCTGCTCGGCGACGAGCAGTGGCGGTTCGCCTCCGGTGCCAAGGCGGTGTCGGAGCTGCTGTTCAACGCGGAGCTGGCGAGCGGGGCGGGCGGCCGGCAGTGGGCGAGCGCGGGTCACGGCTACATCGTCGGCGTGTTCGCCCCGGCCTCGGGCGGCGAGCTCGACGCGTACGAGGTGGAGCCGGGTGACGACGACGGCGAGCTGTTCGGCGTCGCCGGGCGGCCGGACGCGCCGCTGACCGTCTGGGTGCGGGTCAACCAGGAGGCGCCGCACCTGGAGATCCGGTGGCGGGAGGGGGTGCGGCTGGCGGCCGCGGCGTCGGAGGCGGAGCGGGTGGCGCGGGCCGACGAGATCTGGGCGTCGCTGCCGCGTTCGGCGGGCCGCCGTGACGTGGTGGCGCGCGACCTCACCAAGGTCCTGTACGGCGACCGGGTGCGGTGCGTGTCCTTCCTGTCGACGAGCGTGCGCAGCAAGGTGGCGACCAACCTGCTGTCCCAGCCGCTGAACGAGATCTCGCCGGAGCGGGTGTTCGAGGCGATCGCGGCGCTGACGGGGCTGGACGCCGAGCTGGAGCTGGAGCGGGAGGCGCGGCGCGACGAGCACGCCAAGCGGGTGCGGGCGGCGCAGGCGGCGGAGCGGCTGGCGGAGTTCGAGGCGGAGTCCCGGGCGCTGCTGGCCACGTTCGACCGGCGCGATCAGGCCCGGGTGCGGCTGGCCGAGGCGATGCGTTGCTGGAAGGGGCGGCAGGCGCGCAAGCTGGCCGACGCGGCGGCGAAGGACGACGCGCTCGCCGCCGAGCTGGAGCGGCACCGCGTCGCGGGCGAGACCGCGGCGGAGGCGATCGCCGAGGTCCGCGCCGAGATCGCCACGCTGAAGGACGACACGCTCGACCGGCAGGTCACCGCGGCCCGCAAGGAGCTGGCCGAGTTCCAGGCGCGGGCGGCCAAGCTCGACGCCGACCGGGCGGTGGCGGAGAACACCGCCGACGAGCTGCGCGGCCGGATCCCGGCTCTGGAGGAGGCGCGCCGGTTCGCCGACGGACGTGACGTGCCCGGCGCCGAGCGTGAGCTGCGCGAGGCCCGGCTCCGGCTCAACGAGGCGCTCAAGGCGCTGGGCGTGGCCGACCAGGAGGTGGCCTCGGCCCGCGCGGCGCTGGACGACGCCGAGGGCGGCCCGGCCGCCGCCCAGCTCGACGCCCTCGCCCAGGCGGGCGTCCCCGCGTCCGGTCTGCTGGACGCGCTCGACGTCGCCGAGCAGGCCCGCGAGTCTTCGGGCCGCCGGAAGAGCGGCGGGCCGGCGCTGGGCGAGCTGCGCAACTGGCCCGGCGAGCACGCCGTGATCGTGGACGCCGACCGGCAGGCGGAGGCGGCCGCGGCGCTGCGCGAGCTGCCCGGGTCCGTGCTGGTGAGCGCGGCCGGGGTGAGCGTGGTGGGGGCGTTCGACGGGGTGGCGACCGGCCGGGAGGCCAGGATCAAGGCCGCCGAGCAGCGCCTGAACCGCGCCATGGACTCCCAGGACACCGCCGCCCAGGCCGTGCGCGAGGCCGAGGAGGCGGTGACGCTGGCCCAGCGCAGGCTCGACGGCGCCAACGCGGGGGTGCGGCTGGAGGAGCTGGAGCGACGGCTGACCGGGCAGCGGGCCACGCTCGCCGGGCTGGCCGCCGCGCTGGAGGAACTGGCCCCGAAGGTCGCCGAGGCCGAACGGGAGACCGCCGCTCTCGACTTCCGCGCCCGTACCCGCGACCTGGAGATCGAGCGGCTGGAGAGCCGCCGCCAGCAGCTCGACGGCGAGCGTGCCCGCGCCCGCGAGCAGGAGGCCCGGGTCGCCGCCGAGCGGGAGGCGCTCAAGCTCGGCGCGCTGGCCGCCGACTGGGGCGGCCCCGCCGAGTCGGCCGCCTCCTGGCTGGCGGAGCTGCCCGAGGAGGAGCGTCCGCGCACCGCCGACGAGTGGTGGCGGGTCGCCGAACGCCATCTCGACCAGGCGCTGCGCGACACCTTCCCGGAGGAGGACGCCGAGGTGCCGGAGGAGCTGCGGTTCCTGCTGGCCGAGCGGGGCGGCAGCGCGGCCCGGGAACAGGCGACGTTCGCGGGCGTGTGCACGTCGCTCGCCTCCTACCTGCGCGGCCAGGAGGAGTACGAGAAGCACCAGCGGCGGCAGATCGAGGCGCAGCTCGTGTCGCGGCAGCGTGACCTGGCGGCGGCCGACAAGGGCGCGGAGGAGGCGGCGCAGTCCACGGCCGTCCACCGGGCGGCGCTCACGGCGGCGATCAAGGCCCGGCTGGAGCGGGTGGCGGAGGAGTTCGGCAAGCTCGACGTCTCGTACGGCGGATACGGCGCGACGCTGGAGTTCCCGGTGCCGCCCGCGCCCGCCGACCCGGAGCAGCGCTGGCAGTGGCGGGTGACGCCGAAGTGGCGGCGCGGCGAGGGCCAGGGCTACGTGCCCTACAACCGGCGGGCCAACACCGCGCTCATGGACGAGAAGGCCGTCAAGCTGGTGTGCGCGGCGGCCATCGCCTCCTCCGGCGGCGGCCACCTGTGCCTGGTCCTCGACGAACTGGGCCGCAACCTCGGCAAGGAGCACCGGCGGGAGGCGGTGGCGCTGTTCCGGCGGATCGGCGAGACCTACGGCATCACGGTGATCGGGGCGCTGCAGGACGACATGGAGCCGTACGCGATCGACGCCTGCGGCCAGTACATCAAGCTCCGCCGCTCCTCGGACGCGATGCCCTACAACGAACCCCCGGTCATCGTCGGCCACGACCAGCACGCCGACCGGGTCAAGGCCCTGGCCGCCTTCGTCGACAGAACGAGCGAGACCGGCTGACTCCGGCGCTGCGTCGCGGGAAACCGGCGCCCCTTGTCTCCCCCCACCTTCGGCGTGTCTACGAGGTGGGGCTCTCTACGGAGATCCGCGACGCCTGGGCCCGGCCGATACGCGCGGGACGGCCGGGTGAGTGAGGCAGGCCTGGTGTGAGGGTCAGGAGATGGGGATGCCCTTCACCTCGCCCAGGCCGTCCGTTTCCAGGGTGAGGGACGTGACGTCGTCGGCGGGTGCCGGGTAGTAGACGTACGAGCGATTGACCTCGCCCTTGTCCAGGGCGTACACCGCGCTCTCGACGAACTCGGTGTGCATCTTGAGCGGGTGAGTTCGATTCCCCTTTGCCGGTAGGACCTGACGGGTTCGGTTTGTCAGACCCCGAACTGTCCCAAAGACCCTTCGACTTTTGGGCCATAGTGAGGCCCAGCTCAAGTGCGTATTCACAATCGGCTGACAGGGCGTCCTCTTTGAAAGCAGGCCGTCTCCCACGAGCAACCCAGCCCCCGCAGGCCGATCCGAGGCATTCGTGGAATCGGTCCTGTCCCAATCGCTCCCGTGCGATTGGCAATGAATGCCGACCCTGCGGCAGAACCTCAGGCGGAGGTCGCGGACAAGGTGGAGCCGGTGCGGGTCTTGGTGACCTTGAGCTGGGACGGGATTCGGGAGCGGAGTTCGGCGACGTGGCTGACGATGCCTACCGCCCGGCCGCCGTCACGGAGTCCGTCGAGGATGTCGAGGACGCCGTCGAGGGTGTCCTCGTCGAGGGTGCCGAATCCTTCGTCGACGAAGAGGGTGCCGATTTCGGCGCCGCCCGCTTCTGCTGTCACCACGTCGGCCAGGCCGAGGGCCAGCGCGAGCGAGGTGATGAAGCTCTCTCCGCCGGACAGGGTGGCGGGGTCGCGTTCGATGCCGGTCCATCCGTCGAAGACTTTCAAGCCCAGGCCGCCGCCGGAGCGGGAGCGGGAGCCGGCGGTTCTGGCGAGGTCGTGGCGGAGCAGGTAGCGCCCGCCGGACATGTGGCCGAGCCGTTCGTTGGCGGCGTCCACGACCTGGCGGAGTCGCTCTCCGAGTACGTACGAGGACAGGCTCATGTTCCACTGGTTGTCGGTGGAGGTGCCGGCGGCCAGTGATGCCAGTTGTTCGGCCAGTTTGTACCGTTCGGCGGCGGGGAGCCAGGCGTCCACGCAGGCGGCGAGGTCGTCGCGGAGCTGGGCCAGGCGGTGTGCTCTGGCGGTGGCCCGGTCGCGGGCGGAGGCCAGGGCGGTGCGGGCGCGTTCGGCGTCGTCCCGTTCGGTGGCCAGCCGCTCCAGGTCCGGTGCCGGTTCGGCGGCGGCCGCGGCCAGTTCGGGGTCTTCCAGGGTGGCGGTGACGGCGGCGAGCTGGTCGTCGAGCCTGCGCAGCGTCTCGGCCTTGGTCTCCAGTTCGGCTGTGGTGCGTGCGGCGGCCTCCGCGTCGGCGGTGTCGGCGAACCCGGCCTCCTGTGCCGCCGTCCGCGCCGCCTCCTCAGCGCTGACCCGCTCGCTCTCGGCGGCCAGGGCCGACATGGTGGCCTCCAGCGCCTCCCTCAGCAGCCCTGCCTCGTTGCCGAACCGGGTCAGCCTGGCGGTGATGGTGGGGTCGTCGCCGCGGGCCTCGTCCAGTCTGGCGCTGATCCGGGCGGCTTCGGCGCTCAGCTCCTCCTGCCGGGTCCGGCCGGCGGCCAGCTCAACGGCCAGCCGTCGGGCCTCCTCCTGAAGGTCCTCCCTCTCACGTCTGCGGGCCGCCGCCTCTTCCGCCAGCGGCTCCTCCCGGCCGGCGGCCTCTCTGAGATGTACGAGTTCGCGATCCAAGAGGCGCAGCAGCTCCGGTCCGTCGGGCAGAGGTGCGGGGGTGAGGCGGGCGTGCAGGCGGGTGCGTTCGGCTTGCAGGTGGGTGAGCCGGGCGCGGCGGGCGGCCAGGGTTTCGCCGAGTTCGCGGGCGGCTTCCCGGACGCGTTCGCGTTCCGCCTCCACCTGTTCCAGTGCCGCCGCCAGCTCGGGCTCTCGGGCGGCGATCTGCTGGAGGCGGGTCAGCTCTTGTTCGGCCTGGTCCACCGCTGTCTGGGCGTCCTCGATGGACACGCCGGACGTTTCCGTCACCGCGTCCGCGTGGCGGGAGTGCAGGGAGGCCAGCGCTCGCTCGGCCGATTCGCGTTCGGCGACGGCGGCCTCGTGGTCGCGTTCGGCTTCCAGCTCGTCGTCCGGGGAGGGGGCGCTGAGGGCGGGGGACGCCGGGTTGGGGTGGTGGCTGGAGCCGCAGACCACGCACGGGTGCCCGTCGGCGAGGTCGCGGGCCAGTTCGGCGGCCATTCCGTCGATGCGCGCCTGCCGGATGTCGAGCCACCGTTCGCGCAGGCCCTGGGCACGGTCCACGATGATCTGGTGGGCCGCCTGGGCTTCCTCCAGCTCGGCGGCGAGGGCGTCGCGGCGGCGGACCCGGTCGAGCGTGGCCCGGGCCGAGTCCAGCAGGGCGGCCGCGGCGGGGATGGCTGCCGCTTCGGCCCGTACTTCCGCCAGCCGGGCGGCGGCCTCGGCGACCAGCCCCGGCAGCTCCGCCTCGGCGGTCGCCAGCTCGGTCTCGCGCGCCGCGAGTGTGTCCAGCTCGGTGGTCAGGCTCTCCAGTTCCCGCTCGGTCTCGATCAGGTCCGCGGCGGCTTCTCGTACGGTCTCGACGGCGGGGATCCGTGAGGCGGCGGCGCGGGCTTCGGTCAGGCCGCGCTCGGCCTCCTCGATGAGGGCGGGCAGGGCGGAGAGCCGGGCTTCGACCTGCTCGTCCTCGCGTACGAGAGCGGCCAGGCGTTCCTCTTCCCGTTTCAGGTCGCGTCGTACGACGAGCAGGCGGGCCTCTTCGGTGAGCAGCTCGGAGAGGCGGGCGATGTCGTCTTGCCGCGCTCTCTCCAGGGCGGCCAGCTTCTCCGGGGGCGGCTGCGGGGCGTCCTCGGGCCCGGTGAGGGGGCGGGCGCGGGCCAGGGCGTCGGCGGCGAGAGCCTGGGCCTTGGCGGCGGTCTCGGCGCGCTGGCGGGCCGCGGTGACGAGCGGGATGACCGTGGCGGCGCGGGCGGCGTCGTCGAGGACCGCCTGGAGCTCGGCGCGTTCCTCGGCCCGCTCGTCCAGCGTGCGGCGCAGGGTCAGGGCCTCGGCGTGGCGGCGCTGCTTGTCGGCCAGGGCGGCTGCTCGTTCGTACCGCGTGCTGGCGTCTCGCCAGATCCGCTCGGCTTCGAGGTATTCGTCCCCGACACGGGAGACCGCGGCCTCGGCTGCCTTCTGCAGGAGACCCGCCCAGCCCACCGGGTCCTCCTCGGGCGCCGGCGGCTCGAAGGCGGCCTGCGAACCGTCATCGTCCCTGTGAGCGGGCTCCGTAACCTCCGGTCCGGTGGAAGTGGCGGCGCCACCAGAAGCGCCAGGGTCCGGGCCGAAGGAGGCGTCCTCTGCCGGGGCCGGGTGGAGGAGGTCGGGGCCGGCGGCTTCCGCCAGGCGGTGGACGGCGTACTCGACCTGCTGGCGCAGCTCCTGCTGGGTGCGGAACGCCTGCTTGCGGTGCTCGGCCAGCCAGGCCTCCGCCTGGGTGAAGATCTTGACGGTGAACAGCCGTTCGAGCAGTTTGCGGCGCTCCTGCCCGTCGGCGCGCAGGAAGCGCGAGAACTCGCCCTGCGGCAGCATCGCCACCTGCCAGAACTGGTCGGCGTTCATCCCCAGCAGCCCGCCGATCAGGTCGCCGGCCTCGTCGGCGCGGGTGGTGAGCCCTTGCCAGCCGGAGCCGCGCCGTTCCTCGACGATGACCTTGGCCTTCTCCTCGGTGGTGCCGGTGCCGCGGAGCTTGGGCCGCTGCCAGGCCGGGGAGCGGTGGATGCGGAGCAGCCGGCCGCGGATGCTCACCTCCAGCGTCACGGACGGCCCCACGGTGGGCGGGGCGTGGTCGCAGCGCAGGCTGCGGGCGCTGTTGCGCTGGCCTGGCACCTGCCCGTAGAGGGCGAAGCAGAGGGCGTCGAGGACGGTGGTCTTGCCTGCCCCGGTCGGCCCGTGCACGAGGAACAGGCCCGATTCGGTCAGCGCGTCGAAGTCGACCGTCTCGGTCCCGGGGAAGGAGCCGAACGCGGTCAGGGTGAGCCGGTGTGGCCGCATCTACGCCGTCGTCTCCTTCATCCTCGACTCCTCGATCGCCCGTCTCAGCAGCGCTTCCTCGGCGCGGGTGGCGGGCTCGCCGCGCACCTCGCGGACGAAGTCGAGCGCGACGTCCGCCTCCGGCCGCCCGCTCAGCCGGGCGGGGGCGGGGGCGGCCCGTTCGCCTTCGGGTTCGAAGGACAGGGCGAGCGTGTGGGGGAAGCGGGCGCGCAGCCGGTCCATGGCGGCGCGGGGCCGCTCCGGGTCGGTGAGCACGACCTGCAGCCAGTGGTCCTCGACGTCCGCGTACCGAGGTGAGGTGAGCAGGTCGTCGAGGCGGCCGGAGATGCGGCCGACGGGGCGCGGCACCGGCGCGGGCACGAACTCCGCGCCCGAGCCGAGCGTCACCAGCCAGGACCCCTTGACCTGCCCGGCCTCGGAGAACGAATAAGCGAGCGGGGAGCCGGAGTAGCGGACGGTCTCCGACATCCGCTGGCGACCGTGGAGGTGGCCGAGCGCGACGTAGTCGACTCCGGCGAAGGTGGTGAGCGGGACGTGCGCGACGCCGCCGACGCTGATGTCGCGCTCGCTGTCGCTGGCCGCTCCCCCGGTCACGAAGGCGTGCGCGAGCACGACGGCGTGGCGGTGGCGGGCGGCGTCGGCGCGGATGCGGTCCATGGCGTACGTGAGCGCGGCGGTGTGGGTGCGCTCGGTCAGCTCCCACGGGCGGCGGACCAGCTCGGGCTCCAGGTAGGGGATGCCGTAGAAGGCGACGTCGTCGATGACGACGGGCTCCCATGCCTGGGCGGGATCGGTGCGCAGGTGGACGCCGGACGCCTCGATCAGCGCGGCGCCGAAGCCGAGCCGCCGCGCGGAGTCGTGGTTGCCGCTGATCAGGATCGTGCGCGCGCCCGTCTCACGCAGGCGGTGCAGGGCCTCGTTGCAGAGCGCGACGGCGTCGACGGGCGGCAGCGCCCGGTCGTAGACGTCGCCGGCGACGAGCACGACGTCGACCCGCTCTTCCCGCACGGTCTCCACCAGGTGGTCGACGAAGGCCGCCTGCCCGTCGAGCAGGCTCTCACGGTGGAACGAGCGGCCCAGGTGCCAGTCGGAGGTATGCAGGATCCGCATTCGCAGGAAGCTAACATGTCCCACTGACAAACGCGGTCCCATGCGCCACATGAGCCGGGAGTAAGCTGGAAGATCGACGGGCAGACCAACGCACATGGGGAGGCCGATGCGGACTGGCCGTGGCACTCTGAGCGTTGCCGCCGGTCTGTTACTGGTGGTTCTCGCGTCCGTCGGCTACATCCTGCCGCCCGCCTTCGACCCGCCTCCGCTCGAGGCCGACGTCGCGTTACGGTCGCTTCCTCCCCAGCCCGCCGCGGAGCTGCGCCCGGTCGCGGTGGTCTCCGAGTTCAAGGAGGAGGAGATCTCGGTCCGGGCCGAGGGACAGACGCTCCACGGCACGGTCCGTTCCCCTGTGAAGCCGGGGCGCTACCCGGCGATGGTGTTCGTGTCGGGGTCGGGGAACGGGTCGCGCACCGAGTTCACGCCGCAGGCCGAGTTCCTGTCCCGGGCGGGCGTGGTGACGCTGACCTTCGACAAGCGCACGGTCGGCTACAACTTCCGTGACCGCGACTTCTCGCTGCTCGCCGACGACGCGCTGCGCATGGTCGGGCTCCTGCGCGCCCGTCCCGACGTGGACCCGGACCGGGTCGGCGTCTGGGGGGTGAGCGAGGGCGGCTGGGTGGTGCCGATCGCCGCGGCCAAGAGCCCGGACGTGGGCTTCGTGGTGCTGGTCTCCTCACCGAACGTCTCGCCGCTGCGTCAGGTCGCCTGGGCGCTGAACGAGCAGCTGCTGCGGCTGCGCGCCCCGGCGGGCGTACGCGACCTGCTGATCAGGGCGATGGGCGGGGTCGGCTTCGACTTCCTGCGCTACGACGCGCAGCCCGCGCTGGACCGGATCGAACAGCCGGTGCTGGCCTTCTACGGCACCACCGACCCGTCGATCCCGTTCGTGGAGTCGACGGACGCGCTGCTGCGCGGCATGAAAGCGGCCGGCAACGACCGCTACACGATCCGTTTCATGGCCGACGGCGACCACGCGATGCGGGTGCGCGGCGGCGACTTCACCGACGGCTACCTCGACACGCTCGCCAACTGGATCCTCGGCCTGCCTGCCACCGCGACGCCGCAGGTGCACGTCGCGGGGGCGACGCCGGTGCAGCGGTTCCAGGCCGCCGAGGTGCCCGCCGCGCCGTGGTACGCGGGCGGCACGATGCTGGGGCTGACGATCTGCCTGGCCGCCGTCGGCTACGTGGCGGGCCCGGTCGCGGCGATGGTGGTACGGCTGCGCGGCCGCCAGCACATCCCCGAGCTGAACGCGAGGCTGTGGCCGCCGATCAGGCGCAGGCTGGTCAGGATGGTCTGGACGAGCGTCGGGTTGCTGGCGTCGGTGGTGGCGTTCATCACGCTGCTGGTGCTGTTCAGCATCAACCAGGCGGGGGCGTGGCCGGCGGTGCTGGCCGGCTGGCTCGTGGTCCGGGTGCTGGCGGTGCTGATGCTCATCCAGGAGGTCACCGCGGTGGCCGCGGTGGTGTCGGGCCTGCGCGAGGGCATGCGGCCGGGCCGCTGGCAGCACGTGGCGATCGCGGGCGTGCTGGGCGGCACCGGCCTGCTGCTGGTGGCGGCGGCCTACTACGGGCTGTTCTCCTTCCCCTGGTAGGCGGGTCGCGGCTCAATATAGGCCGCCATCCAGCGGTCGAGCTCGGCGAACACCTGCTTGCGGACCGGTTCGGCCGACAGCACCAGGTCGTGCATGCCGCCGTCGACGCGCACGCACGTGACGTGCGGGCCGAGCGAGGTCGCCCAGCGCGCCATGTGCGCGGGGTCGAGGACGACATCGGCCGAGCGTGCTTCCGGTACGAAGTCCCGTACCCGCAGGCCCTTGCCCGCGGCGAGGACGAGCACCGGCGCGTCCACCTTCAGCCCGGCCTGGAGGCGGCGCTGGGCGCGCCGGATGGCGGCCAGCCAGGTGGCGTGCACCGGGAACCCGCCGAGCGGCTTCAGCTCCAGGTCGTAGTGCCATTCGCCGCCGTGGTCGCGGTGCAGGCTGTGGCCGTAGACGTTGCTGGGGCCGAGCGGGAGCGGCCTGCGGATGTACGAGAGCGGGACCTGGAGCAGGTCGGCGGCCAGGCGGAGCGGGCGCGGGACGTTGAGGTCGAAGAACGGGCTGTTGAGCACGAGCCCCTGGACCAGGCCCCGGCCGCGGACCCGGTCGGCCCAGAGCGGGGCGATCAGGCCGCCGGTGGAGTGGGCGTTGATGGTGAGCTCGTCGTGGTCGCGCCGGATCAGCCGGACCGCCTCGTCGATCTCCGGGAAGTACTCGGTGACGCTGCGCACCAGGCCCCGGGTCTGGTGCGGCAGCAGCGACCGTCCGTACTTGCGCAGGTCGAGTGCGTAGAAGTCGATGCCGCGCTCGACGTACCAGTCGGCCAGGTGGTCCTGGAAGAAGTAGTCGGTGAAGCCGTGGATGTAGAGCACCGCCCGGCGGGAGCCGGTTCGCTTGGAGATCAGGGTCGCCACGACCTCGCCCTCGTAGTCGGGCGGCATGGCGAGGACGGTCGTCTCGTACATGTCAGACACGATAGGGATCGGCGGGCCACGAGGGCACTCCCTCGGGGAGATCCTCGCTGACGGACATCGGGAACGCGGGCGGGCGCTTCTCCAGGAAGGAGGTGACGCCCTCGACCGCGTCGGCGGCCGGGCCCAGCTCGGTCATCAGCCGGGAGTCGGCCGCGTGCGCCTCCCACGGAGAGGACGCCGACAGCCCCGACCACATCAGCCTGCGCACGGCGGCCACGGACACGGCGGAGGTGTTCTCGGCGATCTCGCGGGCCAGCGCGTACGCGGCGGGCAGCAGGTCCTCGCCCGGGTAGACGCGGGACACGAGCCGGCCTTCCAGGGCCTCGGCGGCGCCGAAGACCCGGCCGGTGGCGGCCCACTCCATGGCCTGGGCGATGCCGACGATCCTGGGCAGGAACCAGCTGGAGGCGGCCTCGGGCACGATGCCGCGCCGGGCGAAGACGAACCCGATCTTGGCGGTGTCGGCGGCCAGGCGGACGTCCATCGGCAGCGTCATCGTGATGCCGACGCCGACGGCGGCGCCGTTGATCGCGGCGATGACGGGCTTGAGCGAGCGGGCGACGCGCAGCGCGACCGTGCCGCCGCCGTCTCTCGGGTAGCCGTTCACCAGCTCGGTCTTCCGTTCGGAACCGGCGAAGGTGTCGCCGCCGCCGCCCAGGTCGGCGCCCGCGCAGAAGGCGCGGCCCGCGCCGGTGACGACCACGGCCCGCACCTCGTCGTCGGCGTCGGCCAGGTCGAAGGCCTCGATCAGCTCGGCGCGCATCCTCATGGTGAAGGCGTTGAGGCGGTCGGGGCGGTTGAGGGTGATGGTGGCGACCTGGTCGGCCACCTCGTACGTGATCTCGGTGAACGCCATGAACCGAATCTTATTCGGCTCCAGATGTTCATCTGTTCATAAACGTGGATTTCGTATTTTGTCCGTAGGCTCCCGCCTCGAATTCGGCCTATGTGGTGGTTCGCGGGGAAGCGGGGGGAACGTTGTTTCAGGGGAGGATTCGGGTGGGTGCGTTGCGGCTTGTCGGGTGGTTGGTGCTGTCCGCGCTGGCGCCCGGAGCCGCCCACCTGAAGGCGGGGTGGCGCAGGACGGGCCTGACGCTGCTCGGCTGCTACGCCGCCGCCCTGCTCGGGCTCCTCGCCGTCGTGCTCACCATCGGCGACCTGCGGGTCGCGGTGGGCACGCTGGTGAGCGACGCCTGGCTCACCGTCATCCTCGTCGTGACGGCGCTGCTGGGCGTCGCGTGGTTCGCGCTGATCGTGCACTCGTTCACGGTGCTGCGGCCGGGGCGGCTGCGCCAGGCCGAGCAGATCGTCACCGGCGCGCTCGCCGGGCTGGTCGCCGTCTCGGTGCTCGCGCCGTTCGCGGTGGCCTCGCAGTACGTGTGGACGGGGCGGGAGACGCTCAACGAGATCTTCAAGAACCCCGGCACCGACCCGCTGGCCCAGGGCGACGGGCAGGTGCCCGCCGAGGACCCCTGGGCCGGCCGCGAGCGGGTCAACATCCTGCTGCTGGGCGGCGACGCCGACGACCACCGGCCCGGCGTGCGCACCGACAGCATGCACCTGGCCAGCGTGGACGTGAAGACGGGCAACACGGTGCTGTTCAGCCTGCCGCGCAACCTGGAGAACGTGCGGTTCAGGCCGGGCACGCCGATGGCCGAGCGCTTCCCCGACGGCTTCCGGCTTCCCCCCGACCCCGGCGGCGGGCGCAGCGACCTGCTCAACAGCGTCTGGGAGTACTCCGACGCGCACCCGGAGATCTTCGGCGGCCGGCGGAACATGGGCCCTGAAGTGCTGATGGACACCATCGGGTACACGCTGGGCCTGGAGGTCGACTGGTACGCGCTGGTCAACATGTGGGGGTTCGCCCGGCTCATCGACGCGATCGGGGGCGTCACGCTCACCGTCGAGCAGGACGTGATCTTCGGTAAGTACAACGAGGGGCTGGTGAAGGCGGGCACACGCAGGCTGAAGGGCGCCGACGCCATGTGGTACGCGCGTTCCCGCACCAACAGCGACGACTACACCCGTATGCGCCGCCAGCGGTGCGTGATCAGCGCCCTGCTCGACCAGGCGGACCCGGCGACGGTGCTGACCAGGTTCACCGCGATCGCCGGGGCGACCCGGGAGCTCATCCAGACCGACATCCCCCGCGACATGCTGACCCACCTGGTGCCGCTGGCGCTGAAGGTGCAGGACGCGAAGGTGACCAGCATCCAGTTCGTGCCGCCGCTGATCAAGACGTACGACCCGGACTGGCGGGAGATGCGCCGCCTCGTCCGCCGCTCCCTCCGCGAATCGGGCAGCACCACGCCGGTCGCGGCCTCGGCCACCCCCGAAGCCACCGCCACGCCGGACCGTACGAAGACCCCGAAGAAGAAGGGCCGGGACCGCCCCTCCGCCACCGATCTCGCCGAAGGCTGCGGCCAGGCCTGACCCCCCTCCGGCACCGGCCCGGCGCGATGAGGGTCTTCGCCCGTACGAGAAACCCGCCGCGGGGTCAGGCGGTGAAGGTGAAGTAGTCCTTGGCCAGGCGGCGCAGCCGGGTCTCGTCGACGGTGTGGCCGAGGCCGGGCTGGGTGAACGGGACGGCGATGACGCCCGCGTTGGCGCCGACGATCGGGGTGACGATCTGGTTGTTGCGCGGCGGCTGCGTGACGTCGCAGGGCAGCGTGCAGCCCGGCAGGCTGGCGACGGCGACGGTGGCCGCCCGGGCCAGACCGGCGCCCTGGCCGCCCGCGCACTGGATGTCCCAGCCCGCCGCCACGGCCCGGTCGTGGGCGCGGCGGGCCTCGCTGAGCGACGGGAACGCGGCCGGCCGCAGCAGCAGCACCCTGGCCGCGCGCAGCGTCAGATAGTCGTCGAGCTCGGCGGTCCGGCTGACCTCGACCGCGACCGAGGCGCTCACCTGGTCCTGGAGGTCGGCGTGCGCGTACACGTCACCGGCCTGGAAGGGGCGCTCGATGACCTCCAGCCCGTAGGCGTCGAGCGCGACGAGCTGGGAGCTGTCGGTGTAGGCGTTGCCGCAGTCGACGGCGAGGGTGAGCGCGGGGTAGGCGGAGCGCACCGCCCGGACCGGCTCGACGTCCCAGCCGGGCCGGACGTCGAGCGTCACGTGGCCGTAGCCGGCGCACACCTGCTGGTTGACCCGCGTCACCAGGCTCTCGATGGACGTGTCGGGGGTGAGCCGCACGGTGGCCATCAGGGAGGTGCGGGTGCCGCCGAGCGCGTCGGCGAGCGGCACGCCGCGCATCCGCGTCCACAGGTCCCAGCAGGCCATGTCGACGGCCGGATCGCCGCTGGGCACGCTGTCGGGATGCTCCCAGTCGACGCCGATGAGCAGCGCCCCGAGCGTCTCCTCCAGCCTGGACCAGGACTTGGGCGCGGGGCTGACGGCCTCGCCCCAGCCGGTCATGCCGCCGTAGTCGGTCAGCTTGACCAGCAGGCTCTCCGTGCGCCCGCCGTACGGCAGCACCACACGGAGCACCTCCAGCTCCCGCACTCGCGGCATGAACCCCCCTTTTAAGGCTCGGTAACCTCCAGTGTGCCTTCCGTCGCGGGGTGAACGAAACGGGGAGCCACCCACGCGGCGCCGAGGGCGAGCAGCACGGTGAACCCGAACGCGATCAGGTAGCCCTGCCCGGTGGCCGTGAACAGGGCGCCGCTGATGGCGACGGCGGCCACGGTGAACACCGATTCGCCGACCCCGAGCGCGGCCGCGTTGGCGCCCTCCTCCCCCTTCGCCGACATCTCCAGCACCAGCACCGACACCGTCGGATGGAGCATGCCGATGCCGAACCCGGAGATCGCCATCGCCACGTGCGCCAGCCCGACCGGAACCCCGTCGATCAGCACGAACGACACCAGCACGATGCCGGTCGCGATCAGGAGGGCGCCGCCGCGCAGCGCCGTCAGGTGGCTGATCGAACCGCGGCCCTTGATCCAGGACCCGGCCGACCAGCCGAGCGCGCCGACCGTCAGCACCACACCGGCCGCGGGGATCGACAGGCCGCGCTCGCGCGTGAGCATGAGCGGGATGAGGACCTGCGCGGCCATGAGCGAGCCGTAGGCGAGACCGCGCAGCACGGGCCCGCTCGGCAGGCCGCGGGCGGCCCGGAGCGCCCCTGGGAGCAGCAGCCGGGGCAGCGCGACCGCCAGCAGGACACCGCCGGCGGCGAGCAGCGGCACACCGGCCAGCTTGAGCGCGCTGCCGTACTGGATGAGCGCGGCGGCCACGGCGGTGAGCCCGCCCCGGACCAGCTTGGCGCCGATCCCCGGCCCGTCCGCCGCGCCCATGCCGCCCTTGACCTCGTCGCCGGTGCCCCGCCAGAGCAGCAGCGCCGCCGGGACCACGATGATGGACACGCCGTAGAAGATCCACCGCCAGTCCGTCTGGGCCACCAGCCCGGCGATCGAAGGTCCCACCATCGACGGCACCACCCACGCGGCCGAGAACAGGGCGAACACCTTCGCGTGCAGCTCCTGCGGATACACCCGGGCCACGAGCACGTACAGCGCCACCTGCGTGAGACCGCCCCCGAGGCCCTGCACGAACCGGCCCAGGACGAGGACCTCCATGGTCGGGGCCGCGCCCGCGATCAGCAGCCCGGCGACGAACGCGGTCACCCCGGTGGCGATGGGCGGCATCGGCCCGCTCCGGTCGCCCCACCGCCCGCCGAGCACGGTGCCGACCACGCTCGCCGCCAGGGTGGCGCTGAACGCCAGGTTGTACAGGTGCAGGCCGCCGAGGTCGGCGACCACGGCCGGCATCGCCGTCGTCACCGCCATCGCCTCGAAGGCCACCAGCATGATCAGGGCGACCAGCCCCACGCTGAGCCCGCGGTATCGGGAGGAGAGCACGCCGGGGGCGCGCCCCGCAGTCGTCGTCATGATCGCCAAGCTAACGCCATCCGCGGGGTCGGCACATCGGGCGCAGGACGTACGCCCCCAGCCCTAGAGCACCCACAGCCATACCGCTCCACGTACGCCCCCGGCCCTGGAGAGCGCCCACCGCCATACCGATCCACCCATCCGCTGCGCTCGGGACCCGGCGGTCGAGAACCGGGCCGTCGTGTCCGGTCAGTTCAGGGGCCGGTCCGGCCCTGGTCGCCGAGGTTGTGCTCCGCCCAGCAGCCGATGTCGCGGCGTTCGAGCGCCGCCGCCATCAGGCCGGGGAAGGCGTCCGGGGTGCACGCGAAGACCGGTACGCCGATCGCCGCGAGCGCCGCCGCGTTGTCGTGATCGTAGGACGGCGCGCCCTCGTCCGACAGCGCCGGCAGCACGATCACCTGGACCCCGGCCTGCGTCATGGCGGCCACCCGGCGCAGCATCTCCTGCCGGATCCCGCCCTCGTACAGGTCGCTGATCAGCACGAAGACGGCGTCGGCCGGCCGGGTGACGAGGCCCTGGCAGTACGCGATCGCCCGGTTGATGTCGGTGCCGCCGCCGAGCTGGGTGCCGAACAGCAGCTCCACCGGGTCGTGCAGCCGGTCGGTCAGGTCGGCGACGGAGGTGTCGAACGCCACCAGCGACGTCTTGAGCGAGCGCATCGAGGCCAGCACCGCGCCGAACACGCCCGCGTACACCACCGAGGCCGCCATCGACCCGCTCTGGTCGACGGCCAGCACCACCTCCCGCTGGAGCGCCCGCTGCCGGCGGGCGTGGCCGACGAGCCGCGACGGGACCACCGTCTCGTGCTCCGGCAGGTAGTTCTTCAGGTTGGCCCGGATGGTGCGGTCCCAGTCGATGTCGGCCACCCGCCTCGGGCGGTGGGTCCGGGCGCTGCGGTCGAGGGCGCCGGTGACGGCCGCCCTGGTCTTCTGGGTGAGCCGCCGCTCCAGGTCGGCCACCACCGCGCGGACCACGGCCCTGGCGGACTCGCGGGCCTGGTCGGGCATCACCCGGTTGAGCGACAGCAGAGTGCCCACCAGGTGGACGTCGGGCTCGACGGCCTCCAGCATCTCCGGCTCCAGGAGCAGGCGGGTGAGGTTCAGCCGTTCGATGGCGTCCTTCTGCATCACCTGGATGACCGTGGCCGGGAAGTACGTCCTGATGTCGCCCAGCCAGCGGGCCACCCTCGGCGCGGACGCCCCCAGCCCGCCGTCCCGCCCGCCCGGCTTGCCCTGCCCGTACAGGGCGGTCAGCGCCGCGTCCATCCCCGCGTCGGCGCCGCTCAGGCCGTGGCCGGTGCCGTCGGCGTCGCCGCCGCCCAGCACCAGCCGCCACCTGCGCAGCCGCTCGTCCCGGTCAGCCATCCGCCCTCCCCAGGATCTCCAGCACGGTGCGCGCGGCCGCCGCCGCCCGCCGTTCGTCCAGCTCCGGCTCCGGCCCGGCCGCGCGCCCGCCCCGCCGCACGCGCTCCCCCACCGCTCTTCTCTCCGGTACGGAGAAACCGGCGAACGTCCGCCTGAGCAGGGGCAGCACCTCGACGAACCGGTCACCGCCGAGCCCGGTGATCCACTCGTCCACCAGCGCGAACAGCCGCGGATCGTGCACCAGCAGCAACCCGCCACCGGACAGGAACCCCTCCACCCAGGCGGCCGCCCGCGCCGGCGACTCCCCGGCGGACACGGCCCTGGCCATCCGATCGGCCGCATCGCCGATCACCCCGGCGTCCAGCAGAATCCGGGTCAGCCGCCCCTCGACCAGCCCGTGCAGATCCCGCCGCCCGCACAGCCCCCGCAACGTCCCCAGCCACCGCTCCCGCGACGACGCCACCCCGGGCTGCCGGTCCCCTTCCTCCCGCGTGTCTTCGTCCAGCAGTCCCACGGCCGCGTGTACGAGGTCGATGTGGGTGAGAATCCCGGCCGCCGCCTCGTCGTCCAGGCGGGTGACCGCGACGGGCAGGCCCACGCAGATCCGGTCCAGCATCGACCGCACGATCGCCGCCAGCCCTTCGGCGGGAGTCCCCCGTACGTCGCCGTACCGGTGGGCGCGGACCATCGCCGGCAGCGCCGCCATGAGCTGGGTGACGTCGGCGCCGAGCGCGGCCCTGGCGGACAGCGCGGCCAGCACGTCGGGCAGCGCCTCGGGCAGGTCGGCCAGCAGGCACCGCTCCACCAGCTCCGTCAGCTCGGCCAGCGACACCCCGCCCCCGGACCGCGGGTCCGCAGGGGACGGGGCGCCGGTGGCGCGGTCGCGGGCGGCGCGGGTGGCCGCCGCCTCGACCGTGGTGCCGAGGGCCGCCCGCTCGATCAGCGCCAGGTCGTACTCCGGCTCCCACCGCAGCCGCCACGTCTCCCGGAACGTGCCCTTGCCCCGCGCCTCCCCCGGCTCGCCCCAGCCGGCCCCGAGCAGCCGCAGCCGGTGGAGCAGGTGGCTGCGGGCCAGGTCGAGCGGTTTGCGCAGGTCCAGGTCGAGCTCCCGGTCCTCCGCCTCCGGCCTGAGCCGCACCTTGCGCTGCTGGTCGCGCAGGTCACGCTGGAGCGGCACCAGCGGCGTGCCGTCGGTGACCCGCCCCAGCCGGTCGCCGACGACCAGCCGCCGGTGGACCAGCTCGACCATGAGCTCGTCGCCCTCGCACAGCACCGCCCGGACCGCCTCGGTGACCTCGCTCAGCCCGGCCAGCGGCCGTCCGCGCAGCGCCGCCAGCCCGTGGGCGAGCCGCGACGCCTCGATCACGTGCGCCGGCGACACCGCCAGCCCCTCCTCGCGCAGCACCCCGGCCGCCCCGGTCAGCCAGCGTTCGATCGGCTGGTCGGGGGCGGTGAACAGGTGGTCGTACCAGCCGGGCGAGGAGATGCCCGCCCCGTAGCCGCTCCACCAGGCCAGCCGCCCGTACGTCCACGGCACCCAGGTCAGCTCGGCCTTGACCCGGGGCATCCCGCGCAGCACCGCGTTGTCGTCCTTGACGGGCGGCAGCGGCCCGGTCAGCGCGGGGACGTGCCAGGCGCCGCAGATCACGGCGATCCGTTCGTGGCCTTCCTTGACGGCCGCGCGGAGCGTCCTGCGCATGTACGCCTCGCGCCTGGCCTCACGCCCTTCCGGCGCGTATCCCTCCCGGACGGCGGCCACGGCCTCGGCGATCACCTCGAACGGCGTGTCGCCCCGGTGCTCGACCACGTCCTCCCACCACCGTTCCGGGTCGTCGTAACCGGCGGCGCCGGCCAGCGCCGCGATGGGGTCGATCCGTACGCTCTCCCCCGGTGGCTCAGGCTCGGCCTCGGCGAGGCTGTGGGCGGCGGGCAGGTCGCAGAACCGGACCGGGACGCCCGCCGTGACCCCGTACAGGATCGCCTGCCACTCCGGCGAGAAGCGGGCGAACGGCCAGAAGGCGGCGCGCGTCGGGCTGCCGGGGACGTGGGCCAGCAGCGCGACCGGCGGCTCCAGGTCCGGTGCGAGGCGGACGAGGGCGTCGGCCTCCGGCGGGCCCTCGACGAGGACGAGGCCGGGCCGCAGGCGTTCGAGCTCGGCCCGGACGGCGCGGGCCGAGCCGGGGCCGTGGTGGCGGACCCCCAGGACGGAGACGCCGGTCATGAGACCTCGCGGCAGGCGCGGTAGAAGTCGCGCCAGTCGGACCGTTCGCGGACGACCGTCTCCAGGTATTCGTGCCACACCACCCGGTCGGACACCGGCTCCTGCACCACGGCGCCGACGAGGCCGGCGGCCACGTCGGCGGGCCGCAGCACGCCGTCGCCGAAGTGGGCGGCCAGGGCGATGCCGCTGGTCAGGACCGAGATGGCCTCGGCGGTGGAGAGGGTGGCGCTGGGCGACTTGACCTTGGTGCGGCCGTCCTCGGTCAGGCCGGCCCGCAGTTCGCGGAAGACGGTCACCACGCGGCGGATCTCCGTCAGAGCGGTGGCGGTCTCGGGCAGTTCCAGGGAGCGGCCGAGCTGGGCGACGCGGCGGGCGACGATGTCGACCTCCTCCTCGGCGGTGGCCGGGACCGGCAGCACGACCGTGTTGAAGCGGCGGCGCAGCGCGCTGGACAGCTCGTTCACGCCGCGGTCGCGGTCGTTGGCGGTGGCGATGACGTTGAACCCGCGCTCGGCCTGCACCTCGCGGTTCAGCTCGGGGATCGGCAGCGTCTTCTCCGACAGCACGGTGATGAGCGCGTCCTGCACGTCGGACGGCATGCGGGTCAGCTCCTCGACCCGGGCCACCCGCCCCTCGGCCATGGCCCGCATCACCGGGGACGGGGTCAGCGCGTCCAGGGACGGGCCCTCGGCCAGCAGCCGCGCGTAGTTCCAGCCGTACCGGATGGCCTCCTCGGCGGTGCCGGCGGTGCCCTGGACGAGCAGGGTCGAGTCGCCGCTGATGGCGGCGGCGAGGTGTTCGGACAGCCAGGTCTTGGCCGTGCCGGGGACGCCGAGCAGCAGCAGCGCCCGGTCGGTGGCCAGGGTGGCGACGGCGACCTCGACGATGCGGCGGGCTCCGATGTACTTGGGCGTGACCCGGTCGCCGTCGCCGAGCACGTAGGTGGCGACCGCCCACGGCGACAGCTTCCAGCCGGGCGGGCGCGGCCGGTCGTCCTCCTTGGCGAGCAGGGCCAGTTCGTCCGCGTACTGGTCTTCGGCGTGCGGACGCAGAACGGTCATCGGATCTCCTTGAACATGTCGGCACGGAAGCGCAGCATGGCGGCCACCTGCTGGACGGGAGGCGCGGGCGAGAAGCTCGCGGCCAGCGGGGCCAGGCCCGGGTCGAGGCGTTCGCCGGCCAGCCGGACCAGCTCGCCGAGGTTCCACGGCTGGGTGGCGGCCACCTTGACGATCTTCCGCAGGACGGCCGAGGCGAGCGGCTCCCGCCAGCAGGGCGCCACCCCGCCCAGCACCATGATCAACTGGCTGTCGAGCTCGTGGTCGCGGGTGAAATCGGCGGCGAGCTCCTGCTGCTCGTCCGGGCCGAGCGCCTCCAGCAGGTCCGCGATCGGGTCCCACGCGAACATCGCCCGCGCCCACGCCGGGTCGCGCTGCAGCACCGCGGCGCGCACCCAGCCCGCCTTCACCTCGCCGTCCCACTCGGGGATGCGCCGGGCGAGCAGGTCCGCGGGCTCGCCCCACATCGTCAGCGGCGCGCGGGCGATGACCTGCTGCAGCCACCAGGCCCGCTCGCCGAACCCGCGCGGCGGCCTGGCCCGGATGCCGTCGCGTTCCATCTCCCTGTCGCAGGTCGCGGGCGGTTCGGCGAGGACGACGCCGGGGCTGACGGTCAGGCAGGCGCGGGCCCGCTCCGCCATCCGCCGCGACAGCCTCGACTCCGGCAGCCGGGTGAGCAGGTTGGCGGCCTCCTGACGGACCTCGCGCCGCCGGTCGTCCAGCGCCGACTCCAGGAACGGCTCGTCGGCCATGGACAGCCCGTCGGCCAGCAGCTCCACGAACGCCGCCCGGTCGTCGGGCGTCTCCCGCTCCCACGTGCTCTCCAGCAGCCGCCGCGCCCCGGCCGGGTCGCGCTTCCGGAGCCGCCGCAGGTAGGCGCGCCGGTCGGCGGCGCTGCCCAGCTCCCAGGTCTCGCCGGTCGGCTCGTCCAGGAGGTAGGCCCAGGCGGGGTTGCGCGCCGCCAGCCACCTTCCGCGCCGCCCGGCGATCACGCCGAGGTGGGCGCGGACCGACCGGTCCCAGCGTCCCCGTTCGAGCAGTTCGGGCAGCACGTACGGGGGCACCCGGCGGCCGGTGGCGGCGGCGACGGCCAGCCATTCGGGCAGGAGCCGCTCGTACTCGCCGCCCAGGATGCGCGTCAGCCGCTCCGCGGCCGGCCTGCCGACCGGCTCCTGCTCTTCCTCGGGCGCGGCCTCCCCGCCCCCGGTCTGTACGGGTCTGCGCCCGGCACGCCGCCTGG
Source organism: Nonomuraea sp. NPDC049649 (assembly GCF_040675175.1). NCBI lineage: Bacteria > Bacillati > Actinomycetota > Actinomycetes > Streptosporangiales > Streptosporangiaceae > Nonomuraea > Nonomuraea sp. NPDC049649. Next base: position 271,821 of record NZ_JBFAOH010000003.1, on the reverse strand, counting down.
CCACCTCCACGGCGGCGGCGCCCAGCAGGTCTCCGTCGTACGGGCGGCGATCGGTCCCGACGAGGGCCGTCGAGGCCAGCTCCTCCCATGGGCTCACGGACGCTCACCGCCGGTTGACCCGTTCCCCGCCATCAGGTTCTCGTCAGGAAGCACTCGGATGTTCAACCGCCGTTCCGCACCGGATCGCGGGCCCCCGCTGTCAGGGAGCATTCGGGTGTTCAGAGGATCACCACCGTCCCGTCGTCGTTCCAGGTCGTCAGGGGGCGCAGACCGCGCGGCGTCCACTCGGCCGCCACTGTCACCGGCCGCCCGCCGGACACGGCGAGCAGCCGCCACACCCCGCGCCAGGAGGGCAGCAGCGGGAACCCGGCCAGCGTGTCCTCCCCCGGCACCACGCCGGTCAGCACGAGCGGCCAGGACTCGGTCCACGGATCGGCGGCCAGCGCGGCGGCGACCTCACCCATCGCGTCGTCGGCGCTCAACCCGGGCGGCGGCCCCCCGGAACCGGAGGGCGATCCCATGGAACCCGGCTGCGGTCCCCCTGAACCGGGCTGCGGTTCAGGGGAGCCGGGGGGCACGTGCTCATGGGCCACCAGCGCGCGGAGCGGGGCAGCGCCGGGGTAGAAGGCGAGATCGGCGTCGATCGCGGTCCCCGTCACCAGAGAGTCGTCCAACGCCTGGCCGGTCGGCGCGAACGTCAGGACCAGCGCCGCCCGCCCCGTCTCCCGGCCACGCAGCCAGACGCGGCGGGCCGTGATCCGGTCCTGTTCCTCGTCGCGGCTGCCCAGCACGTCCCACCGGTCGCGGACCCTCGGCCGGGCCAGCACCTCCTCACGGGTGACCGGAAACCCGACCCGCATCAGCACCGTCTCGGCCAGATCCGGCGGCAGTTCGGCCCGCTTCCGGTAGGCGACGGCGAGCAGATGAAGCAGGGCGTACTCCTCCAGCAGCCGCCCCGGCCACTCATCCTGCTCCCTCACCCGGGCGAGCCTCGACACCATCCCGGCCACCCCGGGCGCCTGCGCGTCGATCAGCCGCTTGGCCAGCCCCTCCCACTCGGACGGCCCCGCCGTGGCCAGCCCCTGCCGGACCTGATCGGCCAGCCACCGCTCCAACTCCGCCAGCCCGGCCGCCACCCGCCCATGCCGCACCGACTCCCCACCCCGACCCGGGGGTGTCACGTCGCTCAGTCGCACAGCGCGCCCCCACGCCATTCTGGCCGCCCCAGGACGACGCTCTCTTCGGGGACGGCGAACCGATCGCCGCTTCGCCGCAAGGCAGCGCTGTGCCGGTCACCGCAGCCCGTGTCGCCGAACCGCTCCCGGCCCACCGCTTTCGTGCCGATCGGGGATGACTGCTGCGCCTGGCAAGACCAGCTCCGCCCCAGGACGGCGGGCGTGTACCGGAGGGCGGGCGAGGCCAGGTCGACGCAGGTGGTCCCGTCGTACGGGCGCTCGTCGTACAGCGTCGCGCGCGGTCGCCGCCGGCCCGGTGTGCAGACCTGCGGGGAGGGCTGGCCGGGGGCGGGGGAGAGGAACCGATCGCGGTTCCACCGTTCGATCACCCGCCGCACATTAGCCACGCCGACCGACATTTCGCGAGCGTGCGACCGCCGACCGTAGAATCCGCGGATGGAGCTGATGATCTACCCGGACGGGCCGGTGTTCGAGGTGGCCGACGAGGAGGACGCGCTGGCGCGGGGCCTGGAGGGGCAGCTCGTGCTCGACCGTACGCGCTTCCTGCGGCGGGACGTGACCGGGGCGCCGGTGGGGTTCGTGCCGCGCCCGCCGGTCGCGCGGGCGCTCGATCTGCTGCCGCATCCGGAGGGCGGGTGGTTCCGGGAGACGTGGCGGGCGGGCGTCACGTTCCGTCCGGACGGGTACGGGGGCGAGCGGGCGAGCGCGACCGGAATCTACTTCCTGCTCCAGCCGGGCGAGGAGTCGGTGCCGCACATGGTGCGGTCCGACGAGGTGTGGCTGTGGCACCGGGGCGGGCCGCTGCGGCTGGTGATCGGGGACGAGAGCGTGATGCTGGGGCCGGACGTGGAGCGGGGTCAGGTGCCGCAGGCGGTGGTGCCCGGCGGGGTGTGGCAGTCGGCCAAGCCGGCCGGGGACCGGGAGGTGCTGGTCAGCTGCGTGGTCTCGCCGGGGTTCGACTTCGCCGACTTCACGGCGCTGCCGCCGGACCGTCCGTGACCACCAGGTCGCGCGGCACCTGACGGGCCGAGCCGACGCCGCACAGGGTGAGCGCGTTGGCCAGTTCGGCGCGGAGCATCTCCAGCACGCGGGAGACGCCTTCCTCTCCTGCCACGGTCAGCCCCCACAGGACGGGCCTGCCGACGGCCACCGCGGTGGCGCCGAGGGCGAGTGCCTTGACGACGTCGGTGCCGCGCCGTACGCCGCCGTCCAGCAGGACGGGCACGCGGCCGCGGACCGCGGTGGCGATCAGCGGGAGCCGGTCGATGGTGGCGGGGGCGGAGTCGAGCTGGCGTCCGCCGTGGTTGGAGACGATGATCGCGTCGGCGCCGTGCGCGACGGCGAGGTCGGCGTCGGCGGGGTGCAGGATGCCTTTGAGTACGATCGGCAGCGACGTGATACCGCGCAGCCAATCCAGCTCTTTCCAGGAAATATCCGGAGAAAGGGTGACCTGCCGGATGTCACCGTCTCCGCCCAGGTTCGGGCATGACAGCCCCGGCGGCAGTTCCAGCAGCGCGCTCCTGGCCCGCTCCCCGGGCCGCAGCGCGGGCGAGTCTACGGTGATCACCAGCGCCTTGCAGCCCGCCGCCTCGGCCCGCCGCACCAGAGACTCGGTGTACCCGAGGTCCGGCTGCAGGTAGCACTGGAACCACAGGTCCACCCCGGTGGCCGCGACCTCCTCCATCGCCACCGTCGACAGCATCGCGGTGATCATGACGACCCCCGCCCCGGCGGCGGCCCGCCCGGTGGCCAGCTCCCCCTCGGGGTCGGCCAGCCGGTGGAAGGCGGTGGGCGCCACCAGCACCGGCATCGACGCCGCCGTGCCCGGCAGCGTGACGTCCAGCGCGGGCTCGCCGGCGCCGGTCAGCACCCGGGGCACCAGCATGAGCCGCCGGAACGCCGCCTCGTTGGCCCGGAGCGTGACCTCGTCCTGGGCCCCGCCGGCGAAGTAGTGGTAGATGTCGGGGTCGAGCTTGTTCTTGGCAGCTTCTTCGTACTCGCGAAGGTTGACCGGATTCACCCACCCAATGTGCTCTTAACCGGCGGGGCTGGCAATGACAAGTCTCAAGGCGTACGCTCCAGTAGCGCAGAGTGACACCGTTGACGCGCAGCGGCGAGAATCGCGGGACTTGGCGCATGTAAGTCGCGATTCTTGGGTACGGCATGGATTCATTGCACTGTGCAATGATGATCAAGGGTGAAATGTCACACTTCTGGAGGGCGGAGACGTGCAGCCCGGCTTCTCCTGGCTCATCACCCCGAACGGCGGCGCCGCGGTCCTCAGCCTGATGGGCGAGCTCGACATCTCGACGTCGGCCGAGTGCGCCCGGGCCATGGCCGAGGCCATCGCGAGCACGGAGCCCGCGCGCGTCGTCGTCGACATGAAAGGCGTCGAGTTCTGCGACTCGTCCGGGCTCAGCGTGCTGGTCTCGGCTCTCACCGGGGCGGAGGCGTCCGGCGGCGTCCTCGTCCTCTGCGAGCTCCATCCGCGCGTCCAGCGGGTGCTCGGCATCACGGGCCTGCACCGGCGGTTCCGGACGTACGACACCGTGCCGGAGGCGGTCGCCGCCCTGCCCCGGCCGATCACGTCCTAGGCGTCGGGCCAGCCCATCGGGTGCGGCCCCTCCCCCGGAGGTTCCCCGGCCGCCTCGTTGAAGGCGTTCATGGCCGCGACCAGGGCGCGGCACTGCTCGGGTGACATGCGTGCCACTATCGCCGCTATCTCGTCGCGGCGCCGGGCGGTCACCTCGTCCACGACATGCCGGCCCTCCGGGGTGAGCCGCATCAGGCTCTCCCGGCGGTTGAGCGGGTTGACCTCGCGCACGACGAGGTCCGCGGCGGCCAGCCGGTCGGCCATCCGCATGGCGGTGGACGGGTTGACGCCCAGCAGCTCCGCCATCGTGACGAGCTTGGTCTCACCCAGGGTGGCCAGCACCACCAGCATCCGGAACTGCGACAGCGTGACCTGACCGGCCACCGCGCCGAGCGAGCGCGCGGCGATGCCGACGAGCAGGCGGGTGCCCGTCAGCACCGCCGACGTCACCGCGGAGAGCTGGTCCGCCCGCTCCGACATAGCCCCCTTTGTACACGCTTCACATCACGGGCTTCCCCACTGTGCGACATATCACACGACGGAGCGGTGGCGATGGACCCGGCGGAACGTGTGCCGCCTGTTCTTCGCCCGGAAGACCGCCGACCCGGTGACCTGCCCGCGCCCGGGCACCCGGAAGGTCGCGCTGACCTCCTCGCCCGGCAGCAGCTCGGCCACCTCCCGCCGGGACGTCACCTTCTGCCCGCCCGGCGGCTTCAGCCCGAGCCGCACCCGCCGCCACGGGACGGCCGAGCCGTTGACGAGCGTCACGGTGACCCGGTCGCCCGAGCTGGTCACCCGGAGCCCGTACGGGCGGCGCGGGTCGTCGCCGATCGCCGCGTCGAGCAGCTCCATCAGCTCGGCGACCACCTCGGGGTGCTCGGCCGCCAGGTCATGCCGCTCGCGGATGTCCTCGTCCAGGTCGTACAGCTCGATGCGGCCCTCGGGACCGGCGCCCGCGATGCCGGGCTCGAACCTGATCAGCTTCCACCGGCCGCGCCGGATCGCCTGCGCCTTGCGCGGCCGGTTCCAGATCAGGTGGTCGTGGTCGGGCCCGTCGCCGCCGTGGAGCATGCCGCGGAAGGAGCGGCCGTCGATCCCGTCGGGCGCCGGCACGCCCGCCAGGTCGGCCAGCGTCGGCAGCAGGTCCCAGTAGGCCACCGGCCGCTTCTCCACCCGGGGGCGCAGCTTCGGCGACCAGGCGATCAGCGGCACCCGGATGCCGCCCTCGTACAGGTCGCGCTTGTCGGCCCGGAACGGGCCGTTGGAGTCGAACAGCCGGGGCGTCACGCCCTTCTCCCGGTGCGGGCCGTTGTCGCTCATGAACAGCACGATCGTGTCGTCGGCCACGCCCGCCTCGCGCAGCGCGGCCAGCAGCTTGCCCACGTACGTGTCGAGCAGCGTGACCTGGGCGGCGTGGCGGCGGTTGGGGCGGGTCCACGGCTTGTTCTTGTAGCGCCCGGCGTTGCCGGGGACCTCGCTGGGCGCGTGCGGCAGCGGAGTCGGGAAGTAGAGCAGGAACGGCCGGTCGGACGGCTGCTTGATGAAGTCGATCGCCTGCCGCAGGAACAGGTCGGGCGCGTACTTCCGGCCGGTGATCGACACCTTGCCGCCGTTGTGCCACAGGTAGGTGGGGAAGTACTGGTGGGCGTGGCGGTGGGCGATGTAGCCGAAGAACTCGTCGAAGCCGCGCTCGTTCGGGTGGGACGGCTGGCCCGGCAGCTCGGGGCCGAACCCCCACTTGCCGATGCAGGCGGTGCGGTAGCCGGCCATCTGGAGCAGCTCGGCGAAGGTCAGGTCGTTCTCGTTGAGCGAGCGCTGCGGGCCGCCCTCGGGGTTCTCCCGTACGGTGGCGTGCCCGGCGTGCAGGCCGGTGAGCATCGAGGCGCGCGACGGCGCGCAGAGCGGCGCGCCCGCGTAGGCGGCCTCGAAGCGCACCCCCTGGGCGGCCATCCGGTCGATGACGGGGGTGGCGATCTTCTTCTGGCCCTGGACACCGATCTCGCCCCAGCCCAGGTCATCGGCGAGGATGATCAGAAAGTTGGGCCGGGAGGCGAGCGCGGCCTGCGCCGGCGCCGCCATGGCGGGGACGGACAGGCCGGCCAGCGCACCCGCGAGGAGGGTGCGGCGTGAGGGAGCGGGGATCATGCAGGACACCTTCGAAGCATCGTGAGACCGGGGTGCGAACCGCGGGAGAACGGCAAGCGAACTCTGCCGGAGCCGTGTAACGAAACGGCCGTGCTCGTCAGCAGTAGTCCCAGAGCCTGCAGATCTCCTCGAGCTCGGGCGGCAGCTCGTCGTTCGAGGGCAACGGGCGGCCAGCGACGACGGTACCGGCCTTGATCTTGTCACGCCAGTCACCTACTCCTTTCTCGAACGCACCGTGATCCTTGTCTCCGTAGCGGAGCATGCCGGGCTCCCACTCCACGCCCAGGAACGCGCAGAGCCTCCTGAGCTCCCCTTCGGGGTCCGCCACCAGGTCCTCGTAGCGCAGGGTGTGGCCCTCCAGGTGGGTGCGGGCCTCCTGGAGATAGGTCATGTACGCGAGAGTCCGCGGCACGGCCTCGGCCATGGGCCGCTTGACGGGGTCGGCCTCGTGCCAGGACTGCACGATCGACGCCGGGTGCCGCAGCAGGAACACGAACCTGGCGTCCGGCCAGCACGTCCTGAGGCGCTTCCACACGAACACGTTGCTCGGCGTCTTCTCCACCAGGATCGGCTTGCCGCTGCGGGACAGCTCCCGGTGGAGCATCCGGTCCCAGACGAGGTGCTCGACGTCGGCGTGCGTATGGCCGAGCAGCCGCATCGCCTGCCGGACGGGGTCGGTGGTGAACGCCACCGTCATGCGGCGGAAGTGGGTCTCGATCGGCGAGTGGATCCGGCTGTGGGTGTTGAGCATCACCCGCAGCAGCGTGGAGCCGGACCGCACCGACGCCAGCAGGAAGACGGGTTCGCGCAGCAGCCGGTCGTGAACCGGGTCGACCGGCCCGCGCACCTCGTCGCCGGGCAGCCGCCGCGTCTCCGGAGCCGGCTGCGGCGCCTTCACCGCCCGCTTCCTCCCGGCCCTGGTGATCGTGTAACCGGTCAGTCCCTCAAGCGTCGCGTTGGCCCTGTACTTCCAGCTCATGGCCCGCCAACGTACGGGCGGCCGGTGAACCCCCGGTTAACCCGAGCGCGTCGCGAGGTGTCCCCCCGGCGGCCATGCCCCCGCATCGGCCGCCGGGTGTACGGACTGACTACACCGTCGGTCCCGCCTGCCGGGGAGCGCTGAACCGTACGCCGTCGAAGGTCCCGGTGATCGCCGGCCGGTCTTCGGCGGTGAACGCCGCCCAGCTCATCCGCACGTCATGGACCCGCCTGCCGGCGGAGACCCGCAGCTCCGCGGCGGCCGTCCCGTCGCCGCCGAGCCGGATCTCCCCGCTGACCTCGACACCGGGGACGTACCGAACCCGGTCCAGCCCGACCGAACCGTCCCCGAACGTCACCCGGCCCCCGCGCAGCCCCGGCTCATCCGTGGCTCCGGCGTAGAGCATCGTGGCCGGGTTACGCCGGGCGACAGCGTCGGCCGCCGTCGCGAAAGCGCCTCCGAGCAGCGCCCGCCGCCTGCCGTCCAGCCCGGCGGCGGGCACGGCGGCGACCTGCGCCGGCGACCGCGGGAAGGCACCGACGGCGCGGTAGTTCTCCGCCGTGCACGAGGCACCACCCGTCACCGGCCCGTCCCGGTCCTCGGCGTGAAGATCACCCGGCACCCGGCCTTCGGTGAGGAAGTCCCGCATGACGCCGCGCACGCACTCCGTCATGTCGCCCCGCCCCATCGCGAGGCTGTGGCCGCCGAACGGGACGCGCAGGAACGTGGCACCCGGGAAGGCTTGCAGCGCCTCGGCGACCTCGGCGGGCCGCATGGTGTCGAAGTCGCCGCCGACGGCGAGGACCGGCACGTCCGGCAGGGCGAGACCGGGCGGCACCGGGGCGCCTGCACCGGCCGGCACGGGCCAGTGCAGGCAGAAGTCGAGATCCGTCAGCGCGCCCACGTCGGAGGGCTCGTACGGGGCGAGCGGCCGCTCCTCGCGGAAGTGGCGCTCCAGCTGCTCCAGCCGCTCGGCCGGGGAGGCGTCCCGGTCGTAGACGAACGCCTCGTCGTTGCAGCGGTGCGCCAGATAACCGGCCCACTCGGGGCCTTCCAGAGGCGGCCCCACGGTGTCCGGCACGCGGCGGGCCAGGCGCCGCAGCGGTTCCCGGTCGCCGCGCAGATAAGCCGTGGCGGCGGCGGTGGCCTCCCGGCCGATCACCGGTTCGTACGCGGAGCCGAGGGACACGAGCCGGGCGATCGACACCTCCGGGTCGGGGTGCGCGCGGACCTTCTTCACCAGCCTGGACCAGGTGCCGCTCGCCGACCCGGGCAGCGTCCGGCAGGCCCGCGACCGCTCGCACACCAGGTCGAGCCCGTGGACGGCGCTGCGGAGCGGCCAGCGCGCGTACCCCTCGGGCGAGACGGTGACGGTGCTGTCGAGGAAGACGGCGTCCAGCGCGCCGGGGTGCCGCGCGGCGTACGCCTGCGCGTACAGGGTGCCGTAGGAGTTGCCGTAGAAGGCGACGGAGGGGACGCCGAGCGCCCGCCGCACCGCGTCCATGTCGTTCACCACCTGCCCGGCGGTGAAGAACAGGGCGCGCGGCCCGAGATGATCGGCGCAGGCGGCGACGCTCGCCGGATCCGTCAGCTTCAGGCCCGGGCAGAGCAGCGGCGAGGACTCCCCCAGCCCGCGCGGCTCGACGACCAGCAGGTTGTGGTGGTCGAGCACGGGACCGAGCGCCTGCTGGACGGCGGGCAGGGCGGATAAGGCGGGGGCGGGCCCGCCGGGGTTGGCGAGGACGGTGCCGCGCGCCCGTTCCTTCGCCGGGATCCACGCGAACGCGACGCTGATCCGCTCCGACGCCGGGTCGTCCCAGTCGAGCGGCACCGAGATCGTCCCGTCGCATCTGGTCACCGCCCCGGCGCACTCGCGGACGGCGGAGGCGGCGGCGGGCACGGGCTGGGCGATCGATGCGGCCGCCACGAGCCCGGCGGCCAGGGTTCGAGTGAGCATGCGTTCATCGTCCGGCGGCGGATCGCCCCTTTCCTCCGCCACCGGCACGAAATCCACCTAGGAGCGAGCTCCTACGCGCTGGCGAACAGGTCGTAGTGGTCCACCGTCAGCTCCTTGCCGACCAGGAAGCGCTCGTCCTCCGGGTAGAAGACCGCCACCGACGGGTCCTCACCGGCGAACGCTTTGACGGCCTCCCACGAGTCCCACATGGTGATGAGGAAGAACTCGGTGCGCTCCCCCGCGTCGCGGCGGGTGAAGTAGGCGCCCCGGTTGCCGGGGGTGGCGGTGTACTCGGCGAACCCGGTGCGCATCAGGTACGCCTCGTAGTCGGCCGCGTCGGCGGCGCGCGTCCAGCCTCTCCAGGTACGAATGATCATAGGCGTCACGCTAACTCCCGGCTCTCCAGCGCGCGTCCGGCGGAAGCCGGGAAAATACGCCTGTGCGCGGCGAAGACCAGGTTTTCAGGGGTTACGCCCCGAGGGTTGGGGATTTTCCTGGGAGATGATTGTCTGTCCGGAGAACCTGCGAGGAGGCACCGGTGACCCGTCAGATTGTTTCGGTCGTAGGTGGCAAGGATGCCGCCGGCGAGGACACGTACACCTCGGTCAATCCCGCCCGGCTAGGCGAGGTGGTGGCGCGGGTGGGCCTGGCCGGCGCCGACACGTTCGCCGGCGCCTGCCGGACCGCCGGGGACGCCCAGCGGGAGTGGGCGAAGGTCCCGGCCCCGGTCCGCGGCCGGGTGGTCGCCTCGATCGGCCGGCTGGTGGAGGCCAACGCGGAGAGCCTGGCCGCGCTGGTCACCGAGGAGATCGGCAAGCCGTACGCGGAGGCGCTCGGCGAGGTGCGGGAGATCGTCGACACGTGCGACTTCTTCCTCGGCGAGGGCCGCAGGCTGTACGGGCAGACGGTCCCGTCGGAGATGCCGGACAAGAACCTGTTCACCTTCCGCAACCCGGTCGGCGTGGTCGCGGTGATCACGGCGGGCAACTTCCCGGTGGCGGTCCCGTCGTGGTACCTGGTGCCGGCCCTGCTGTGCGGCAACGCGGTGGTGTGGAAGCCGGCCGAGTACGCGGCGGCGTCGGCGCACGCGATGTACCGGCTGTTCGCGGCGGCGGGCCTGCCCGACGGGGTGCTGAACGTGGTCTTCGCCGACGGCTCGCAGACCTTCGCGGGCCTGGAGAAGGCGCTCGGCGAGGGCACCCTGCACAAGATCGGGTTCACCGGGTCGAGCGAGGTGGGCAGGAAGATCGGCGAGCTGGCGGGCCGTCACCTGCAGTCGCCCTGCCTGGAGCTGGGCGGCAAGAACCCGATGGTGATCATGCCGGACGCCGATCTGGACCTGGCGGTGGAGGGCGCGCTGTTCTCCGGGTTCGGCACGGCGGGCCAGCGCTGCACCAGCCTGGGCACCGTGATCGTGCACGAGAGCGTCCACCGGGACTTCACCGACCGCTTCGCCCGGGCGCTCGACGCCGCCCGCGTCGGCGACCCGCGCGAGGACGTGCTGGCGGGCCCGCTGCTCGACCGGAAGTTCGCCGACCGGTTCGAGGAGTTCCTGACCTGGATCCAGCCCCACCACCGGGTCGTCTCGGGCCCGACCGGGCGGATCACCGCCGACAACCCGCGCGGCGGCTTCACCGGCGACGGCGGGCTCTACTACCACCCGGTGGTGGTCGACGGGGTCCGCCCGGACGACCGGATCTTCCTGGAGGAGACGTTCGGCCCGATCGTCGGCGTCACCACGTTCACCGGCATGAGCGAGGCGATCGAGCTGGCCAACCGGCCCGGCTACGGCCTGTCCAGCTCCATCTACACCACCGACCCGAAGCACGCGTTCGCGTTCCGCGAGGGCGTCTCGGCGGGCATGGTCAGCATCAACAACTCGACGTCCGGGGCCGAGGCGCACCTGCCGTTCGGCGGCAACGGCAAGTCGGGCAACGGCAGCCGCCAGTCGGGCATGTGGGTGCTCGACCAGTTCACCCGCTGGCAGTCGATGAACTGGGACCACTCCGGGCGGCTGCAGAAGGCGCAGATGGACGTGGCGGAGATTACCCCCGATCTCGGGTTCCGGCTCTAGGTCTTTACCACGTGGTGTAAGAGAAGCCACCCCGCCGGGCAGGGGGCCCTTCCCGGCGGGTGACGGCCATGTCACGATAGGCAACCTTCGATCACGGGGAGAAGCCGATGCGTGACTATCTGAGACCATTACCTGGTCGGCCGGTCCTCCGCCTGCGGGCCGGCTTCCCGTGCCGCTGGAGCGTGCGCACCCGCGACGGGCGCGGCTGGTGCCCGCCGGGAACGGTCCCGGCGCGCGATCTCGGCGGCCTGCCGTACTTCCACGGCGACGATCTCGTCCTGCCGGTGCCCCGCGAACCGGTCACGGTCCGGGCGGCGAGGGGCACGGAGTACGGGTGCGCGGAGACGACGCTGCTGCCCGGCGACGGCGAGACGCTGGTGGAGCTGACCCCGCCGCGGCTCTACGACGCGGCGGCGCGCGGCTGGTACGGCGCCGACCTGCACGTCCCGCTGACCCGGCCGCCCGCCTGGGTGGCCGCCGCCCAGCAGGGCGAGGGCCTGCACGTGGTCAACGTGGCCCCGGGCGACGGCGAGACGCTGGAACACTGGTCGGGCCGCGACCTGCCCTGGTCGGACGACGGGCGCCTGGCCCGGGTCGACCTGGTCCTGCCGATGCCGGGCCTGGACGCCTGGCCGCTGTCCAGCGTCGCGCGGCGCGAGCTGCGCGCCCGCGGCACCCTCGTCGGCTACGCGAACGCCTGCGACCGGCCCGACAGCACGGCCGACCAGCTGATGAGCGGCGGCGACCCGGGCTTCGACGCGCGCCTGGCCGTGGTGGACGCCGCGCTGGGGCTGGCCGACGCCTTCCCGTCGCCGCTCGGCTCGCCGCGCGCCTACCGGCGGCTGATCGGCGCGGGCAACCGGGTGGCGGCGGCCGGCGGCCGTACCCGCCGCCTCGGCCCGATAGGGCGGGAACGCACGTACGCGCGCGTCGACGGGCCGCTCACCTCCGGCGCTTACGCGGAGGCGGTGCGGCGGGGCCGCACGTTCGTCACCACCGGCCCGTTCCTGGAGCTGGAGGTGGACGGCCGGGGGCCGGGCGACACGCTCGACCTGGCCCCGGGCGGCACGGCCGGGGTGACGGCGCGGGTGCTCGGAGACGGGGTGACGCGGGTGCGGCTGCTGACCGCCGACGGCGAGCTGGCGTCGGGGCCGCCCGGCGAGGTGGCCGCCGTCCTGCCGGCGGAGCGTCCGACGTACGTGGTCGCGGTCGCCGAGGGCGGCGGCCGGGTGCTCGCCCACACCAGCCCCGTCTACCTGGACGTGCGTCACCGGCGGGTGACCAGGGAGGAGGACGTGACGTACTGCCTGCGCTGGCTGGACCTGCTGGAGAAGGAGATCAGGGACCGGGCCGCCGAGGAGGGCCTGGAGGTGCTGGACGAGGCGCGCCGCGTCTACCAGGCCCGGCTGCGCTGACGGTCAGACCTGGCCGGCCTTCTCCAGGGCGGCGCAGCAGGTGCCGACCAGGAGGCGGGTGACCACGTACGGGTCGACGTTGGCGTTCGGGCGGCGGTCCTCGATGTAGCCCTTGCCGTCGGCCTCGACCTGCCACGGGATGCGCACGGACGCGCCGCGGTCGGCGACGCCGTAGGAGTACTCGTGCCAGGCGGAGGTCTCGTGCGCCCCGGTCAGGCGGCTCTCGATGTCGGCGCCGTACTGGCTGACGTGCTCCATCGGCTTGTCGCCCTCGCCGAGCGCCTCGCAGGCGGTGATGACCGCGTCGTAGCTCTCCCGCATGGCCCGGGTGGAGAAGTTGGTGTGGGCTCCGGCGCCGTTCCAGTCGCCGCGGGCGGGCTTGGCGTCGAGCGTGGCCTCCACGCCGAACTCCTCGGCGGTGCGGTAGAGCAGGTAGCGGGCCACCCAGACGTGGTCGGCGACCTCGACCGGGCCGGCCGGGCCGATCTGGAACTCCCACTGGCCGGGCATCACCTCGGCGTTGATGCCGGAGATCTTCAGCCCGGCGGCGAGGCAGCGGTCGAGGTGCAGCTCGACGATGTCGCGGCCGAACACGGCCTCGGCGCCGACGCCGCAGTAGTAGTGGCCCTGCGGGGCGGGGAAGCCGCCCTCGGGGAAGCCGAGCGGGCGGCTGCCCTTGAAGAAGGTGTACTCCTGCTCGATGCCGAACCACGAGTCCTGCTCGGCGAACTGCTCGGCGACCGGGCGGAGCATGGCGCGGGTGTTGGTCCGGTGCGGCTCGCCGTCGACGTGCTCGACCTCGCACAGGACGAGCCGGTCGGCGCCGCCGCGGATCGGGTCGGGGCAGGTGAACACGGGGCGGAGTACGAGGTCGGATCTGGGGCCGGCGGCCTGGTTGGTGCTGGAGCCGTCGAAGCCCCAGACCGGCGGCTCCGCTCCGTCGGCCAGGATCCGGGTCTTCGAGCGCAGCAGGGCGGTGGGTTGGGTGCCGTCGATCCAGATGTACTCGGCCTTGTAGGTCACAGCGGTCCTCTCCCCGTAAGCGTCAGCCACGCCGAGTCTTGCCGACCACCGTTTCCCGATTTTTGCCCTTATGTGACAGGCGTGTTAACCCGCGCGTCTTTTCCGGATTCCGGTCAGGCGGTCCCGTGCCGCCGGTTCCCGTCGTAACCGAGCAGGCGCATCGCGGTGTCCGGGTCCAACGCCGCCGCCAGGAACTGGGCGCGGGCGTGCGCCTCGTCCCGGTCCCGCTCCGCCTTCGCCTGAGCCGTACGCATCGCCTTGACGGCTGCGGAGGTGAGCCCGACCCCGGCCACCACCGCGACCACCACCACGAACAGCGTGATCAGCAGCCACGGCGAGGCGGCGGCCAGCGGATCGGGCGCGGCGGCAACACCACTCTCCGACCCTGCGGCAGGCGTCGTGGCCAGCACCCCGGTCAGCGCCAGCGCGAAAATGATCGCCACCCCGACCAGCGTGAACACACTCCCCGCGACCACCCACACCCGCCCCCGGCCCGCACTCTCCGTGTCATGCGATCCCCCAGCCCACGGCAGAAACTCCGCCGACATGTCAGATCTCCCTCCGGAAGAGACCGCGGCCCCCACGCCGGGGATGGCCAGTTGGCTCCTGCCTGCAAAACCCCCACCGGGAGCCGTGCCAGGGGGAACCTCGCCGTGGAAGGTCGTGGTGGCGTTCACCGGGGTCGGGGGACGCTTTCCTGGCACGTACGGAAGCTGCCGGGCTGGGCGGCGGCGTTCCCGGTGCGCGCTGACCGCTTCCGCGTGATACTCCTCCAGTTCCCGGAAGAGGTCGTCGGAGGCGTAGGCCGCGCCGTCGACGAGCGGTCCCCGCCGCCGCTGGAAGATCGCCACCACGTCGGCGGCGCTCACCGTCCGGTGCGTCTCCAGCGCGTGTGCCAGGCACAGCACCTCGCGCCGGTGCTCGCGGAGCAGTTCTCCCGTCTTCTCCAGCAGGCGCACCAGCCTGTCCTCGATCCGCTCTGCCAGGGGCGGTTCGCCGATCTTCAGGTCCCGGAGGGCGGGAAGCGAGGAGACGTTCGTCCCCATCCCCCAGGACGACTCCATGAGCGCGCTCAGGAAAGTAGCCGCGTGCAGGTCCCCCGAGACGTCCGAGGAGCTGTCGTCATCGAAGAACATCCGCTCCCCCGCCAGGGAGGCGAGCGAGACCATCACGTCCGCCTCGTACTCCGACCTCCAGCGCATCGCCCGGCCCCCAGTCCCGGCGACGGCGACTTTCTCGATGGTGACGACGTCGGTCTCCAGGTGGCGGCGCGTCACGTACGCGACCACCGCGTGGCAGGCCTCGTGCACAGCGGCCGCGTGCCGCTCGCGCTCGACCTGATCGGCGGGCGTGCCGAGCCGTCTGACCCGCAGGGCGTGCAGGACGTCCGCCCAGGTGACGCCCTCCCGCCCGTCGCGGAGTGCGGCGAGCAGCGACTCGTTGACCAGGTCCTCGATGGCGGCGCCGGTCGCGCCCGGGGTGAGCGCGGCGAGCCGGTCGATCTGGTCCGCGGTCAGCGTGTGCGCCACCTTGCCCAAGTAGCCGCGGTAGGTGCGCACCCGCCCGGCCCAGGACGGGTGGCCGACCTCGCAGACCCGGTCGACGCGCCGCAGCAACTCGTCATCCAGGCCGTCCGGCCGCCCGGCGGTCAGCACGACGAGGACGCGGTACGGCGGAGCGGACCGCATCCCCAGCAGCCGCCCGACCACGGTCGGCCTGCGCGGCCCGCGCAGCGCGGCCAGTTCGCTGACCAGCGCCCGCCCGCCGCCGGTGAGGGACCCGTCTTGTGAGGCGAGCAGCGCACGGCTCTCCTGCGACAGGTGGCCGAGGCCGTGACAGCCCGAGAAGTCGGCATCCCGCCTCGCCGGGCCGAGGGCGTCCAACCCGTCGAAGAGGACGACCACCCCGCCGTAGCGGCGCGCCAGCCGGCGGAGCCTCCAGAAGAGCGCCCTGACTTTGAGCCCGCCCGCCTCCGCTGGCCCGCCGGTGAGCGCGCCCGCCTCCACGACCACATACGGTGTGCCGGTCTCTCCGGCGACGGCCTCGGCGATCAGTTTCTTGCCGGTGCCCGGCGGCCCCCACAGCAGCAGCGTGCCTGGCGCGTACCCGCCCCGCTCCTCGATCGCGCCGGGTCTCGCCAGGAAGAGGGCGCTCTCCCGGGCCCGCTCGACCGCGCGGTCCTGCCCCCACACGTCGGCGAAGCGGACCCGGATGTCGCCGGGAAGACACGTCCGCACGCCGCCCCTGGACAAGATCAAGACCAGTCCGGCCGCCAGAGCAATGGCCAGCAAGGACACCAGCACGGCCTGCACCGCGAACGGCAGCGGCCCGAACAGCATCGCCGGGACGTGGAACAGCGCCTGCGGCGGGCTGGTGCCGAGCATCACGGCGAGCAGCCCCACCAGCAAGGCGATCTTCATAACGCGTGCGAGCCTCGGGTCGGCACGGCCGGAGACGCCGCCCCAGAACCGGCGGTAGGCCGCCCAGCGCTCGCTCATCAAAAGATGGGCCTGCCGGGCCGCTTCGGCCCCCATCAGCCAGAAGATCCACGGGTGCTCGCCGGAGACCGTCCGCGCCCCGTCGGCGAACGGCATGACGCCCGCGTACTCCGCCGTCACCTTCCAGGTGAGCAGCAGGTGTACCGCGGCCAGCCCGAGGAGGATCTTGACCCGGTCCCAGAGCCGCGTCCTCGTGGCACCAGGGGCGCGCAGCTCGTCATGGCGCGTGGTCGTCACGGGATGCCCCCTCATCCGGGCAGTCTGAGCAGGCGGAAGGAACCGGCGATCTCGTCGAACTCGCCGGCGCGCGCGGCGAAGCAGTCCGCCTCGCAGGCGAGGAGCATCACCGCCAGGCTGGTGCCGGTGTCGTCCAGGATGGCCGTCTGGTCGAACGTCTGGACGGTGCCGCCGATCCGGTAGTTGTAGCGGACCCGCACGCCCCTGGCCCCGCCGTCGAGGGCGAGCTCCAGGTCCATGAGCGGCTCGAAGTGGCTGAAGGCCGGTGCCCGGCCCGACTCCAGCTCCGCCGTCAGGTAGGCGGTGCGGGTCCGGTCGGTGACCGGCAGGAGGAAGTCCCGCATCCGGTTGAGCGAGATCTCGTTCCGCTGGCGGTCGGTCAGGCGGTGGACGGTCACGTACACGAACGGGTCCGCCGAGCCGAACAGGTGCTCGGGCGCGGGGCTGGCCGCCTGGTCGAAGGCGGCCGACCAGGACGCGGGGTCGGCGGGGGCGTCGCGGGACAGCACCCGTTCGAGCGCGTAGGCGTCCACCCGGGAGAAGGAGGCGGGCACCTTGAAGTAGGCGGTGCCGTCCCGGTCGCGCACGTAGTGGAAGGCGGGCTGGCCGCACGCGGGCAGGGTCACCGCCACGGCGACGAGCGCGACCCACTTCTTCACCAGGGCTGACCTCCGCTTGACGAGGCACCGCAGTTGTTGTGCCCGCTTTCTCCGGAATTGAGCCCTGCACTTTGCGGAAATCTTGACCAAATCTTGGCCTTAGATTGGTCTCGACCGTTACAGATCAGCAGGATTACCTGTCGTCATGGCCTGACTTCCGCTCGCCCCTCTTGGTCACCGCGAAGGAGTGGCCCAAGATGAAGCCACCCCCCTTCACGCGACCGGAGCGCACGATGACAGAACCGGCAGGCCCGGCCACGGAGACCGTCGACTCGTACGGCATGACGGCGGAGCGCGCCTTCGCCGACCTCTGGTCGCGGGAGACGCTCTCCCTCCGAGAACGCCGCCTGCTCCTGCTCGGCCTCCTCGTGGGCCTGGGCATCGACGACCAGGTGGCGATCCACCTCGACGCCGCCCTGCGCACCGGCGACCTGGACGAGACAGAACTGCGCGAGGTCGTCGTCTTCCTCACCCACTACGCCGGCTGGGCCCGCGGCACCCAGCTCAACACCCAGGTCGAGAACCTGATCGAGACGGTCAGACGCGAACGCGCCCCCAGACACTGACGCCCCTCCACGCCACCTTCCGGGTTCTCACCACCTACGCCCACACCTCCTGTTTTCCCCACCCACGCCCACGCCTTCCGGTTTCCCCACCTACGTCCACACCTCCCGGTTTTCACCCTTACGGCGGAGCAGGCGGGCCGAAGGCTCGCTAACGGCGCCCAGCCCGAGGGGTTTCCCAAATGGCCTTTGATTTTTGCCCTTGGCTTTTGGGTTTCCACCCCTGCACGAACAGCACTTCCAGAGCAACCACCGCCGCGACGGAGCCCCTCGCACCCGCGTTAAGGTTTCAGCATGCCTACCGCACTGATCACCGGCGCCACCGCCGGCATCGGCGCCGCCTTCGCCCGCCGCCTGGCCGCCGACGGTTTCCGACTGGTCCTGGTGGCCCGTGACGAGCAGCGGCTCGGTGAGTCCGCCGAACGCCTGAGGATGAGGTACGGGGTCGAGACCGAGGTCCTGCCGGCCGACCTGTCCACCGACGAGGGCCTGGCCCGGGTGGAGGAGCGCTGCCGGGCGGGCGTCGACCTGCTGGTGAACAACGCCGGTTTCGCGCAGCGGCACGACTTCCTCGACACGCCCGTGGAGGACGAGCTGCGCATGCTCAAGGTCCACTGTGAGGCGGTGCTGCGGCTGACGCTGGCGGCGCTGCCGGGGATGCGCAAGCGCGGCAAGGGCGCGGTGGTCAACGTCGGTTCGGTGGCGGGGTTCTTCACCCGCGGCACCTACAGCTCGTCCAAGGCCTGGGTGGCCAACTTCAGCGAGTCCACGGCGGCGGCGATCCCCGAGCCGGGTGTCAAGGTGATGGTGCTCTGCCCGGGGTTCGTGCGGACGGAGTTCCACCAGCGCGCCTCGATGGACATGTCCGGCATGCCGGGGTTCATGTGGCTGAACGCCGACAAGGTCGTGGCCGAGGCGCTGCGCGATCTGGCGCTGGGCAAGTGGGTCTCGATCCCGAGCCTGCGCTACAAGGCGATCGTCGCGGTCGGCAGGTTCCTGCCGCGCCGCCTGGTCGCGGAGCTCTCCGCCCGCATCTGACGCGTGCTTCTCACCGCGACACGGCTTCAAGAACACAGAACCCTTTTGGGGAAACCCCTCGGGCTGGGCGCCGTCAGCGAGCCTTCGGCCCGCCTGCTCCGCCGTAGGCGGTGAAAATCACGGAACCACAGGGAACGGGACGGGCCCTCGCCGCGGGAGGGGGTCGCGATGAGGGCCCGGGAATCGGAAGCCGGAGTGCGGGTCAGCGGCCGACGTTGGCCGGGTGGCCGATGGCCAGGCCGCTGGCCTTGTCGAAGAAGTGCAGGTTGTGGGTGTCGACGACGAGGTCGATGGACTGGCCGTGGCGGACGTGGCTGCGGGCGTTGACCCGGGCGGTCCACAGCGACTTGTCGCCCGACAGCGGCAGCGAGGCCTCCTCGTCGTCGCCCGTGTCGGCGGCGGCGACGGTGTCCTTGTGCTCGACCGGCGGGGCGTCGATCAGGAACAGCACGTTGATCTCGGAGCCGAGCTCCTCGGTGACCTCCGCCTTGGCGGTCAGGGTCGCCCAGCCGTTGTCGGCGTGGGCGCCGGCGGAGGCGGCGTCCTCGAAGTCGGACGGGCGGATGCCGAGGATGACCTTCTTGCCGAGGTACTGCTCGAGGCCGGGCTTGTCGTTGAAGGTGGAGTCGGGGATGGGCAGCCGGTAGCCGGCGAAGGCGACCGCGACGCCGCCGTCGCGGACCAGCTCGGCCTCGACGAAGTTCATCGACGGCGAGCCCATGAACCCGGCGACGAACAGGTTGACCGGCCGGTCGAAGAGGTTCTGCGGGGTGTCGACCTGCTGGAGCAGGCCGTCGCGGAGGACGCAGACGCGGTCGCCGAGGGTCATGGCCTCGACCTGGTCGTGGGTGACGTAGACGGTGGTGACGCCGAGGCGCTCGTGCATCTGGTTGAGCGAGGCGCGCATGGAGACGCGGAGCTTGGCGTCGAGGTTGGACAGCGGCTCGTCCATGAGGAAGGCCTGCGGCTCACGGACGATGGCGCGGCCCATGGCGACTCGCTGGCGCTGACCACCGGACAGGGCGGCGGGCTTGCGCTTGAGGTAGGTCTCCAGGCCGAGCATCTTGGCCGCTTCCTGGACCCGCTGCTGGATCTCGGCCTTGGGCATCTTGCGCAGCTTGAGGCCGAAGGCGAGGTTCTCCTCGACCGTCATGTGCGGGTAGAGCGCGTAGTTCTGGAACACCATCGCGATGTCGCGGTCCTTCGGCGGCAGGTGGTTGACCACCTTGTCGCCGATGGAGATCTCACCGGCGCTGATGTCCTCCAGGCCCGCGATCATGCGGAGCGCGGTGGACTTACCGCAACCGGAGGGGCCGACCAGCACCATGAACTCGCCATCCTTGATCTCAAGGTTGAGCCCGTTCACAGCTTTGACGCCACCGGCGTAGATCTTGTCGACATTGTTCAGAACGATGGATGCCATGACAGTCCTTCACACTGCAGGGCAAGGCCCCGGTTTGTCGGTGCGGAGAGTCCACACGCGTGGATACGTTTTCAAGCATCCCACCGCGAAGGCGACATACCTGTCAAGCGTTTCCGGCTAATCCGGCCATACAGGAACGACGAACTTCCCGAAACGGCGAAAGCGTGATGGAATCGTTTCCATGGAAAAGCGGGCGACGATCAAGGATGTGGCCGAGGCGGCGGGCGTGGGCATCGCCACCGTCTCCAGGGTGCTGTCCGGCGGTTCGGCCAGCCCCGAGACCCGGGAGCGGGTGCTGGCGGTCGCAGCGCAGCTCGACTACCGCCCCAGCGCGACCGGGCGCAACCTGCGCCAGCGCCGCACAGGCGGGCTCGGGCTGCTCGTCCCCGACGTGACCGACACGTTCTTCGGGCGGCTCGCCGACGGCGTGCTCGCCTACGCCCGCTCGGCCGGGGAGCCGGTCGTGCTGGCCGCGACCGGCGCCGACCCGGAGCAGGAGTCGGAGATGATCGGCATGCTGCTGGAGCAGAGCGTGGACCGGGTGGTCGCGGTCCCGGCGGGCGACGCCGAGACGTGGCGGCCGGCCGTCAGGGCGGGGATGACCGTGGTCTTCGCCGACCGCCTGCCTCTGGAGTCCGCCGACGGCGCCGAGCCGGACGACGACGCCCCCGACCGCGACCTCCTGCTCCTCGACGGCCTGCCGGTGGCCGCGCCCCCGCGCCCGCTGGACGCCCCGGCCGTCCTCGCCGACGACCGGTCGGGCATCCGCACGGCGGTGCGCTACCTGACCGGGCTCGGCCACCGGCGCATCGCCTACCTGGGCGGGCCCGGGCACCACGGGCGGGTGGAGGCGTTCCGCGAGGCGCTGGGGGCGCCGGTGGACGAGGAGCTGATCGTCTTCGCCACCGGGACCCGCGACTCCGCCTACGCCGCCGCGTCGGGGCTGTTCCAGAGCCGTCCGGACGTGACGGCGGTGGTGGCGGGCGGCAACGTGCTCGGCGAGGCCGCGGTGCTCGCGGCCAGGGAGCTGGACCTGCGGGTGCCGCAGGACGTGTCGCTCATCATGTTCGACGACGTCCCCTGGGCTGAGCTGTGCTCGCCGCCGCTGACGGTGATCGCCCAGCCGGGGCGCGACATCGGCTACCGCGCGGCGGAGCTGGCCCTGCGCACCGGCGCCCGCCGCCCGCGCACGGTGGTGCTCCCCACGGAGCTCATCGTGCGGGCCAGCTGCGGCCCGCACCGCTGAGGAGGCGTCAGAGGACCTTCTCGATGGCCGCCACGACCGCCGGGTCGGTGGGTGCCGTCCGGGGGCGGAAGCGGGCCACCACGGCGCCCTCGCGGTCCACGAGGAACTTCTCGAAGTTCCACTGCACGTCGCCGGCCTCGCCCTCGGCGTCCGGCGCCTGCACCAGCCGCTCGTAGAGGGCGTGCCGGCCGGGGCCGTTCACCTCGGCCTTGGCCAGCAGCGGGAAGTCCACCCCGTACGTGGTCGAGCAGAACTCCTGGATCTCCTCCGCGCTCCCCGGCTCCTGCCCCATGAACTGGTTGCAGGGCACGCCGACCACGCTGAACCCGCGCGGCCCGTACTCCTGGTGGAGCTTGACGAGGTCGGTGTACTGCGGGGTGAGGCCGCACTTGGAGGCCACGTTGACGATGAGCAGGGCCTTGTCGCCGGCGAGGGCGGCGAGGGTGGTCGGCTCGTCCGCCAGGGTGCTGACCGGAATTTCACGAAGGTTCATGGCCTGACCATATGAGATGCCGCCGGTCCCGCCGGAACCGCGTGTCGCGTCCAGGGACCGTGCCAATCCCACGGCTGGGGCTGATCCAAACCCCAGGCTTGCGCGTGTTTCCCGGAAAGCGTGGGCCATGATCGCGCCGGGCCGCTCCATCCGGGCCCAACGAGACCGCCCATTGTCCGCATCGATCCCGCAAACACCTGTCCTTCGCGTGTCCCGGGTTCCGGAGACGCGTGCTCGCGCGTACTAGAAATCCGGCTAACAGGACATGTCGTGGAGCTCTCCGGGCCGGTCGGCGAAAGCCGGCCGGAGCAAGGATCCCGGAGGGCCGCGCGGACCTGTCCCGTCCGAGCCACGGACGCGGACCGGCAGGGCGCCGGGGAAGCGAAGCGCGCCCGTCCGCACGCGACCCGACCGCGAGGATCGAATTGGACAGCAAGCGCACACTACGCAGCACGATCGTGACCCTGGCCGCCGTCACCGCCGCGCTCGGCGGGATGGAGCTGGCGGCACGAGCCGACACGGAGAGCCGCGAGGGCGGCTACGCCGAGGCGCCGGTGACGCAGGTCCGTACGTGGCGGACCAGCGCGGAACCCCGGGTCACGGCCCGCCTCCCGCGGCACAAGAGCAAGCGTTTCGCCCTCGACCAGGTGGTGCGCAGGTCATGGGGCCTGCGCGAGTACAAGTGCCTGGACAGCCTGTGGACCAGGGAGAGCGGCTGGAACCACCGCGCCGTCAACCGTTCGTCCGGCGCCTACGGCATCCCGCAGGCGCTGCCCGCCGGCAAGATGCGGGGAGCGGGCAAGGACTGGCGGCACAATCCGAAGACCCAGATCCGCTGGGGTCTGGCCTACATCAAGGGGAGATACGGCAGGCCGTGCGGCGCCTGGGGGCATTTCAAATCACACAACTGGTACTGACCGGCACCGGAGGGCATCCGCGGCTCACCGGGTGCCCTCCCTCCGGGCGGGGTGGACCGCGATCGCCTGGATGAGCAGCTCGACCCCGAACTCGAACTCCGCCTCGGGATCGTCGTGGCCCAGCAGCTCCGACAGCGCGCTCACCTCGGGGAACAGCTCCGGATCGACCTCGCCCGCGTCGATCGCCGAGCCCCGGGCGGGGGCGAAGCCGGGCGTCACGCCGACCTCGCGCAGCAGCGAGCCGACGATGAAGGTGATGAACAGCCGCATCACCCGCACCGCGTCGGCCCCGTCGAACCCGGCGCTGCGCAGCGTCGCCAGGGCCCGCTCGACCGGCAGCAGCACGGCGTGGCCGTGGAGCTGGCGGCTGACGACGAGCATCGTGCAGCGCGGGTAGTGGTGGGCGATCTGGCGGAAGGCGCGGGCCTGCATGCGGACCCGGTCGGTCCAGTGGGCCTCGGGGTCGTCGGTGAACTCGATCTCGCTGAGCACGCTCTCGGCCACCGCGTCGAGCAGGGCGTTCTTGCTGGGCACGTGGTTGTAGAGCGACATGACGCCGACGCCCAGCTCGGAGGCGATGCGCCGCATGGAGACGGCGTCGGCGCCCTCGCGTTCGACGAGTTCGACCGCGGCGGCGACGATCCGGGCGCGGGACAGCGGGGCCATGCCTCATTCTAGGCAGCCGCCGCGCGCCCGGGCGCCGCCAGGTCTAGGAGTGGAAGCGGCGGTGCAGGTCCTTGACCTGGTCGGCGAGCTCGGGCACGGGACCCTCCACCACCGCGCCCGGCACCACCTCGCGGATCGGCAGCGTGCGCACCGGCGGCGCCGGGACCCCCAGCTCGCGCAGCCACTCGGCCAGCTGCGCGGAGGAGGAGGCGTAGACGATCCTGCCGAGCCCCACCCAGCCGTGGGCGGCCGCGCACATCGGGCAGTGCTCCCCCGAGGTGTAGACGGTGGCCGCGGCGCGTTCCTCCGGGCTCAGGTGGGCGGCGGCCCAGCGGGCGAGCTCGAACTCCGGGTGGCGGGTGTGGTCGCCGGTCTCCACCACGTGGTTGTGGTCTTCCTGCAGGACCGTGCCGTCCGCGCTCACCAGCACGGAGCCGAAGGGCTCGTCTCCGGCGGCTAGCGCCTGGGCCGCGAGCTCGACGCATCTGCGCAGGTGACGAAGGTCTGTCTCGTTCATGAGACCCACCATGCCATGCCGGAAAACGGCTTGAGGTGCCGTACTAGCCTTGGAGGAATGCCTCCTGATACGCGCGTTCCCCGTCGTTCCCTGCTCGAAAAGGTATCTCTCTGGCGGTTACGAGGCTATCTCCGCCCTTATGTCGGAAAACTCATCTTCTGCTGGCTGGCCGCGGTCGCCGGCATCGCCGCCAGCATCGCGTTACCGCTGGTAGGCGAGCGGGTCGTCGACGGGCCGGTCCGCGACGGAGACGCCGGGGCGCTGCTGCTGCTCGGGTCCGTCGCGCTGGGGCTGGGCATCGTCGAAGCGCTTCTCATCTTCCTGCGCCGGTGGACGCAGATCGGCCCGGTGCTCGGGCTGGAGACGCGCATCCGCGACGACCTGTACGCGCACCTGCAGCGGCTGCCGATGAGCTTCCACGGGCGGTGGCAGTCGGGCCAGCTGCTCTCACGGGCCACCACCGACCTGTCGACGATCCACCGGTTCCTCGGCTTCGGCATGCTCTTCCTGGTCATGAACATCCTGCAGCTGGTCACGGTGACCGTGCTGCTGCTCAACATGTACTGGCCGCTGGGCGTGCTGGTGACCGTCTCGGCGGTGCCGATCGTCACGCTGTCGCTCCGGTTCGAGAAGCGCTACATCCGCATCTCCCGTCAGGTGCAGGACGAGCAGGGCGACCTGGCGACGCTGGTGGAGGAGTCGGCCCTGGGCGTCCGCACGATCAAGGCGTTCGGCCGCCGCCACCACGTGTTCGAGCGCTACGACGAGGCGGCGCGCAAGCTGTACGGGACGTCGATGGAGAAGGTGCGGCTGTCGGCGCGGTTCTTCACCTTCCTGGAGGTCATCCCGAACGTCACGCTGGCGCTGGTGCTGCTGCTCGGCGCGCTGGCCGTGGGGCAGGGCTCGCTGACGCTGGGCGCGCTGTTCGCCTTCACCACCCTGATGCTGCAGCTGGTGTGGCCGATCGCCAGCCTCGGCTACCTGCTGGCCATGGCGCAGGAGGCGATGACCGCCGCCGACCGGGTCCTGGAGGTCCTGGACACGGTTCCGGAGATCCAGGGCGGCCGGGCCCGCATCGAGCGGCCCCGCGGCCACCTGCGGTTCGAGGGCGTGGAGTTCCGCTTCCCGGGCGCCGACCGGCCGGTGCTGCGCGACCTGTCGCTGGAGGTGCGGCCGGGCGAGACGGTCGCGGTGGTGGGCGCCACCGGGTCCGGCAAGACCACGCTGACCGCGCTGGTGCCGCGGCTCCTCGACGTCACCGCGGGCCGGGTCACGATCGACGGCCACGACGTGCGCGACCTGGAGCTGACCGAGCTGCGCTCGATCGTGGCGACCGCGTTCGAGGAGCCGACGCTGTTCTCGATGAGCGTGCGCGAGAACCTGACGCTCGGCCGCCGCGACGCGACCGAGGAAGAGCTGGAGCGGGCGATCCGCACCGCGCAGGCGATGTTCGTGTACGACCTGCCGTGGGGCCTCGACACCCGGATCGGCGAGCAGGGCATGTCGCTGTCGGGCGGCCAGCGGCAGCGGCTGGCCCTGGCCCGGGCGGTGCTGAGCAAGCCGCGGATCCTGGTGCTCGACGACACCCTCTCGGCGCTGGACGTCGAGACCGAGGCGCTGGTGGAGGCCGCGCTGCGCGAGGTGCTGCGCGAGGCGACCGGGATCGTGGTGGCGCACCGGGCCTCGACCGTGCTGCTGGCCGACAAGGTGGCGCTGCTCGCCGGCGGCACGATCACGCACGTCGGCCGCCACCACGACCTGCTGGCCGAGGTGCCCGAGTACCGGGAGCTGCTGGCCCAGGACGCCGATCTCGACCCGTCGGAAGGAGCCCTGCGTTGACCACCGCCACGACCGGCTGGCGCGGCGTCGCCTCCGAGAACCAGGACGAGCTGTCCGACCAGGTGAGCGGCCTGCTGCGGGCCCGTTCGCGCAGGCTGCTGGGCGACCTGCTGGCCCCGCACCGCAAGACCATCGCGCTGCTCACCGCGGTCGTCATCGCCTCCAGCGGGGCCGGGCTGGCCATCCCCTACCTGGTGAAGGTGGGCATCGACGAGGGCATCCCGCCGATGCAGCGCGGCGCGGGGCCGGGCACGCTGCTGATGGTGGTGGGCGTGATCCTGGCGGCGGCGGCCGCGCAGGCGCTCACCCGGCAGGCGTTCCTCACCATGTCGGGCCGGATCGGCCACGGCATCCTGCTGGAGCTGCGCCGGCGGGTGTTCGACCACTTCCAGCGGCTGTCGCTGAGCTTCCACGAGAAGTACACCTCCGGCCGGGTCATCTCGCGGCTCACCTCCGACGTCGAGGCGATCGCCGAGCTGCTGCAGGCCGGTTTCGACCGGCTGGTCACAGCGGTGCTGACGATGGCCGGCACCGCCGTGCTGCTGCTCGTGCTGGATGTGAAGCTGGGGCTGGTGGCGCTGGTCCCGCTGCCGATCCTGCTGCTGTTCACCCGGTGGTTCCGCCGGCAGTCGGCGATCGCCTACCGGCGCGCCACGGAGACGGTGGCGCTGGTCATCGTGCACTTCGTGGAGTCGATGACCGGCATGCGGGCGGTGCAGGCGTTCCGCCGCGAGCCGCGCAACCAGGAGATCTTCGCACGGCTCAACGACGACTACCGCGAGGCCAAGGCGCGCAGCATGAGACTGGTCGCGCTCTTCACGCCGGGCGTCAAGCTGATCGGCAACGTGACGGTGGCGGCCGTGCTCTTCTACGGCGGCTGGCTGGCCTTCCACGGGGAGGTCACCGTGGGCGTGCTCACCGCCTTCCTGCTCTACCTGCGCGGCTTCTACGAGCCGATGCAGGAGATCAGCCAGTTCTACACCACGCTGCAGTCGGCCGGCGCGGCGCTGGAGAAGCTGTCGGGCGTGCTGGAGGAGGAGCCGTCGGTGCCCGAGCCGCGCGCGCCGCGCCCGCTGCCGGGGGCGCGCGGCGAGGTGCGCTTCGAGGGCGTACGGTTCGCGTACGTGCCGGAGATGCCGATCCTGCCCGGCCTGGACCTGACAGTGCCCGCCGGGCAGACCGTGGCGCTGGTCGGCTCCACCGGGGCGGGCAAGACGACGCTGGCCAAGCTGATCTCCCGCTTCTACGACCCGACCGCCGGGCGGGTGCTGCTGGACGGGGCCGACCTGCGCGAGCTGGACGAGACGACGCTGCGCCGGGCGGTCGTCATGGTGACCCAGGAGAACTTCCTGTTCAACGGGTCGGTGATGGACAACATCCGGTTCGGCCGGCCGGACGCCTCCGAACGGCAGGCGCGGGAAGCGGCGCAGGCGATCGGCGCGCACGACTTCATCATGTCGCTGCCCGACGGCTACGACACGGACGTGGGCAAGCAGGGCGGGCGGATGTCGGCGGGCCAGCGGCAGCTGGTGGCGTTCGCGCGGGCGTTCCTGGCCGACCCGGCGGTGCTCATCCTGGACGAGGCCACCTCCAGCCTGGACGTGCCGAGCGAGCGGCTGGTGCAGCGGGCGCTCCGCACCATCCTCGCCGACCGCACGGCGCTGATCATCGCGCACCGGCTGTCGACCGTGGAGATCGCCGACCGGGTGCTGGTGATGGAGCACGGCAGGATCGTCGAGGACGGGCCGCCGGACCGGCTGATCCGCTCCGACGGCCGCTTCGCCGGCCTGCACCGCGCCTGGCTGGAGAGCCTCTCCTAGTGCGGGTGCGCGGTGGCCGCCCACTCCACGACCCGGTACGCCTCGTACGCGGCCGCCACCAGCGCCGGCACCCCGAGCGCGACCAGCAGCCGGTGGTGGCGCGGCGCCCGTCTCGCCGTCACCGGCGGCGGGACGGCGCCGGGCGCCGCCGGGTGCGCCGGTTCCGGATCGGCCGCCGAGATCAGCTCCGGGTGACGGGCGAGATAGCCGTCGGGGAACGTGGTCACCGCGAAGGCGCCGCAGGCCGGGCAGCACGCGCCCGACCAGGGAGGCTGCACGACGACGCCGTCCCTCAGCCAGGTCTCGCCCCGGTCGCCGAGCCTGACCGTGTAGACCTCCTCCCAGACGTGCCAGCAGCGCAGGCACTCCAGCGGCCAGAGCCTGCGGGCACCGGATTCGTCGTGCATGGGAACCTCCCCCGGGGGTCAGGGATCGTCATCCGCACGAAGTGTCCGCCCGGGCCAAGGCTCCGGCAAGACGGAATTTACGACACTCTCTGTTAGAGAAATATCACCATCTGTTACGCCTCCAGCCGGGGAGACGCCTCGGCGCCGGGCTGACCAGCGGGGTGCTGTCGGGTTCGGCGGGCCGTGGGATCAGCTCCGGATGATGGGCGAGATAGCCGTCGGGGAACTGGACCGTCTGATGGCAGCCGCACCGCGGGCAGATCTCGGCGGCCGAAGGCGGCGGCACCTGCACCCCGCCCCGCAGCCAGATCTCGCCGTCGCGGCCCTCCACCTGCCGGACGAGGTACTCCTCCTCCCACACGTGCCAGCAGGCCCGGCACTCGAAGGGGACCTTCCTGATCTCGTCTTTCATGAGGTCACCTCCCTCTCCTCCGAGTGTCCGCCTCGCCCCCGGGACCCCGCAAGCGGTCGTCACCGCACGAAACCAACCGGTCGGGATAGTCCCGTACTCACGCCCGCCTCGTCCTCACCGCACCGTCAGCACGAACACCAGCGCCCCAGCGACCACGGCGAGCGTGCCGAGCCAGGCGACCACCGCGTCGGCCTTGGCGTTCAGCGGCGCGCCGCCGTGCAGCGCCCGCTGCACCTGACGGAAGCGCGCCCCGGTCCGGATGAGCAGGATCGCGCCGCAGAACGCCGCCAGCGCGAACAGCACCGCGGCCGGGCGCGGCAACCCGGCGGGCACCGCCAGCGCGGCGGCGCCCAGGCCGCCGGTCGCCAGGATGACGGCGGTGCGTACCCAGGCCAGCCGGGTGCGCTCGCTCTGCAGCCCTCGGTCCCAGATCCGGAGCGGATCCTCCATGGTCAGGCCGCTAGCAGGATCATCACCAGGGCCAGCACTGCCACGGTGGCGACCCCGTACCCGAAGACCGACGCCAGCGCGGGCGGCGGGAGAGGCGCCTGGGCGCTCAGCGCGCGCTGGATGTTGCGCCAGCGCGGGTAGGCCATGCCGGCGGCCAGCGCCGACAGCACGACCAGGATGACGGCCAGGGTGGTGCGCAGCCACGGCTCGAACGCCGTGTCGGGAACCGCGGCCATCGCCACCCCGCCCGCGCTGAGCGCCAGAGAGGTGCTCAGCCAGGTGAGGAACGTGCGCTCGTTGGCGAGCGTGAATCGCGGGTCAGGCTCCATGGAAGCACGATATTTCGCGCCTATTCTCCCTAGAGAAAGCGGGTTGACTTGGGTGGTCAGGACCCGGCGCGACGCGCTTTCTCCGTCCACGACCAAGGCTTTCAAAGCAGGACGGCGCGTCCTCGTCTCAGGCCCTTCGAGCAGTACGGCGCGTTCTCGTCTTCCCGGAGAAAGCGATCGACTCCGGCGGTCAGCCGCCGGCGCAGGCCTCGGCGACGCGCTTGACGTAGGCGGCCGTGTCGGTGCCGACCTTCTGGACCGCGTCCACCGCGTCGTTGACGTTCTGCACGTCGATGTTCTTCAGCGTGGTGGCGAGGTTGTCGGAGGCTTCCTTGATGGTGGTGTTGGCGGCCTTGTCGGCCAGGTCGTTGAGCTTGGCGGCGGTGTCGTCGAGCGCCTTCTCCATCGCCTGCGGGTCGTTAGCCAGGTCGGCGAGCTTCGACGTCAGCTCCGTGACGATCTTGGGAGCCTCCAGGCACGCCTGGGCCCGGTCGACCGTGTCGTTGACCTCGGCGCAGCCGGTCATGACGAGCACGAGAGCGGGGACGGCGGCGAGGGACGCGAACCGGCGGTAGCGGCGGGGCATGCCCCGACCCTACCCATCGCGGCCGACACGCGGCGCGGGCCCCGGATGTGATCGGCGTCACGCGGTGTCTAGGATCGCGGACATGGCTATGTGCGAGCATCTGACCGAGGCGGGAGACCCCGAGGCCCGCACCCCCGAGGGGTGCGAGGAGTGCCTGGCGGCGGGCGGCCGATGGGTTCACCTGCGCCGGTGCCTGTCGTGCGGCCACGTCGGCTGCTGCGACTCCTCCCCGGGCAAGCACGCCACCGCCCACTTCCGGGCGACCGGGCATCCGGTGGTGCGCTCGTACGAGCCGGGCGAGACCTGGTGCTGGTGCTACGCCGACAGCCAGATGGGCTGACGGCGGGCGCTCACCACTCGCGGCGGTCGTGCTGCTCCTCCTGGTCGGGGCGGAGGCGTTCGCCGGTCGAGAACAGCGGCTCGTCCAGGTACGGGCGGCTCCGGTCGGGTTCCTGGTGGCCCATGGACATCAGGGGGTCCGCCGGGTTGGGGGCGCCGTTGTAGTGGTCCTGGCCGTAGCCGGTGTTCTGGCCGTAGCCGGGGTCCTGCCCGTAGGAGGGGTCGACGCCGTAGCCGGGGTCCTGGCCGTACGAGTGGTCGCGCCGGTAGCCGGAGTCCTGGGTGTACGAGGGGTCCTGGCGGTAGCCCTGGTCCTGGTTGTAGTCCTGGCCGTACCCGGGGTCCTGGTTCTGGAACGGGTCCTGGCGGCGGCCCGCGCCCGGGATGCCGTGCATGGGCGTGCCCACGCCGGGCCCGCTGCTCGGCACGGTGCGCGGCTGCTGCTGGTACTGGCCGCCGCCGTAGGAGTCGCCGCGCTGCTCGTAGGAGGGCTCGGCCGGGAAGCCGAGCGGGTCGGTGTGCGGGGGCTGGCCGCCGGGCATCTGGTAGACCGGCTCGGCCTGCTCGTCGGCGTACTGGGGGCCGCTGAAGGGCTGCTGGTCCTGCTGGACGTACTGCGGGCCCGAGTAGGGATCGCGGTAGCCGCCGTCGGGCGCGTACTGGGGGCCGGTGAACGGCTCGTTCGCCTGGTCGGCGTAGTGCTGGCCGCCGTACTGGGGCGTGGCGGTGCCGCGCGGCGGGGTGTTCTCGCCGTGGGAGGCGACGAGCTTGTCCTGGTGGCCGGGGTTGCCCCGGGCGACGAGCACGTCGTTGGGGCCGAGCGGCGCGGCCGGCCGTTCCTCGTGCGGCGGCCGCTGGGCGGGCCGGTGGTAGGTGCCGGTGCCGGGGATCGCCTCGGTGCCGGGGTCGGGGGCGGCGTCGGCCTCGCCGGGCTGGGTCTCGCCGGTGGCCTCGGCATACCCCTCGTCGAGGGTGTCGATCAGGCGGTCGACGTCGTCCAGTGGCATGCGGAAGCTCGCGGTGCACATCTCGCCGCGCCACAGGCTGAGCACGAGCGTGCCCTCGTGCCAGGTGACCCGGAGGCACCGCTCCTGACCTCGGGCATCGAAGAAGACTTCGCCGAACGACGGCAACGGGACAACTTCCGACATGGCAGACATCCTGCTAGTACCAGCCTTTATCCGTCCACTCAACCCCGGAAAACCCTACTAAACCGGACTTCCCATCCCACTCATGAACCCCTCGTTCATATGGCCCCCCGTTGGAGTTGCACCGCCAGTGTCCCACGGGACGCGGCGGCGGGGTCCGCGAATACCCGGATGCGCATGCCCGATCACACAGCCGATCCCATCGCGTCCGGCGCGGCGGACCCCGGAATGCGGGTAGCGTTTAGTGCCGTGCCGGACTCCCATCTCCCACCAGTCGACTCCCTGCTCGCCGCCGCCGTCAACGCTCTCGGAGGGAGCGAGCGGCAAGGTCAGATCACGATGGTCAAGGCGGTGCAGCAGGCCATCGACGACGGCGACCATCTCGCCGTCCAGGCCGGCACCGGCACCGGAAAGTCGCTGGCCTACCTGGTGCCGTCGGTCCGCCACGCGATGCGTACCGACAAGCCCGTGGTCGTCTCCACGGCCACGATCGCGCTGCAGCGCCAGCTCGTCGACCGCGACCTGCCCCGGCTCGCCGAGGCGCTCGGCAAGGAGCTGCCGCACGAGCCGACCTTCGCCATCCTCAAGGGCCGCCGCAACTACCTGTGCCGCTACAAGCTGACCGCCGCCTGGCCCGAGGAGGACGAGCAGGACCAGCTGTTCGACGCCCGCGACGTGAGCGCCACCGGCCGGATGGTCCAGCGCATCCAGGAGTGGGCCGAGGAGACCGAGACCGGCGACCGTGACGAGCTGGTGCCCGGGGTGAGCGAGCAGGCCTGGCGGCAGTTCTCCGTCAGCGCCCAGGAGTGCCTGGGCGCCAGCCGCTGCCCCAGCGGCGCCGAGTGCTTCGCCGAGCTGGCCCGGGCCCGGGCGGGCGAGGTCGACGTGGTCGTCACCAACCACGCGCTGCTCGCCATCGACGCGATGGGCGAGCTGCCGGTGCTGCCCGAGCACGAGCTGGTGGTGGTGGACGAGGCCCACGAGCTGGTCGACCGGGTCACCTCGGTCGTCACCGGCGAGCTGTCGGAGACGTCCGTCGCGCTCGCGGTGCGCCGGGTCGGCCGGCTGATCGACCAGCCGATCGCCGACCAGCTGATGGAGGCGAGCGAGGACCTCAAGGCGCTGCTGGCCGCCGCCCCGCCGGGCCGCGTCGACGAGCTGCCGGAGGTGCTGGCCCTGACGCTCGCGCTCGTCCGCGACAGCGCCGCCCGCTGCCTGACCGCGCTCGGGCCGCGCGGCGGCGACAAGGACGACCCCGACAAGGCCGGCCAACGCAAGGCCGCCTTCACCGCGCTCGACGAGGTCCACGACACCGCCGTGCGCATGCTGGAGGCCTACGGGCACGCCTCCGAGACCGACCGGGCCGAGGTCGTCTGGCTCGACGGCGCCACCGACCGGCGGCCGCCGACTCTCCGCATCGCCCCGCTCAACGTCGGCGGCATGCTCCGCGACAAGCTCTTCGGCGAGCGCACCGTCGTGCTCACCTCCGCCACGCTCGCGCTCGGCGGCAGCTTCGACGGCATGGCCCGCCAGTGGGGGCTCGGCGACGACGGCTGGCAGGGCATCGACGTCGGCTCCCCGTTCGACCACCCGCGCGCCGGCATCCTGTACGTGGCCAAGCACCTGCCGCAGCCCGGCCGTGACGGCCTGCCGCAGGCCTACCTCGACGAGATCGCCGAGCTGATCGAGGCGGCGGGCGGGCGCACGCTCGGCCTGTTCTCCTCGATGCGCGCCGCCAAGGCCGCCACCGAGGCCCTGCGCGACCGCCTCGGCGTGCCGCTGCTCTGCCAGGGCGACGACTCGACGATGCTGCTCGTCAAGCAGTTCGCCGAGGACGAGGAGACCTGCCTGTTCGGCACGCTCTCGCTCTGGCAGGGCGTCGACGTGCCGGGGCCGGCGCTGCGCCTGGTCATCATCGACCGGGTGCCGTTCCCCCGCCCCGACGACCCGCTCACCTCCGCCCGGCAGCGCCACGTCGCCGCCAAGGGCGGCAACGGCTTCATGACGGTCGCCGCGACCCACGCGGCGCTCCTGCTCGCCCAGGGCACGGGCCGGCTGCTGCGCTCCCAGGACGACAAGGGCGTCATCGCGGTGCTCGACCCGCGGCTGGCGACCGCGCGCTACAGCGGCTTCCTCCTCAGCTCGCTGCCGCCGTTCTGGCGTACGACCGACCCGGCCATTCCCCGGGCCGCGCTGCGCCGCCTGCGGTGAGCCGGGGTCACGACCACTGGGAGAGCTCCGGGCGCTTCGGGGACAGCCCGTCGCCCGAGGAGACGCCCCGGATGCGCCGGGCGACCCACGGCACCAGATACTCGCGGATCCACTGCGCGTCCTCGCGGCGCCGGGCGCGCGGGTCGACGCTCCGCTCCGGCCACACCTTGTGCCAGTCGTCGAACGGCACGCCGAGCACGTCGAGGACGCGGGCCGCGACCAGCCGGTGGCCGTCGGCGTTCATGTGGAGGCGGTCCTCGCTCCACGCCCGCCAGTCGCGCAGCCCCTGCATGGACCACTGGTCAACCAGGCGGCACCCGTACAGGTCGGCGATCGAGCGGATGTGCAGGTAGTAGATCGCGAAGCGGCCGCGCAGGCGGCGCATCAGCGGCGTGTCGCGCGGGTCGACCCCGGTGAACAGCAGCACGTCGGCGCCGGTGGCGCGCAGGTCGCGGACGGCGCGCGACAGCTTCTTGGCCATCACGTCGGGGTCGCTGCCGGGGCGCAGCAGGTCGTTGCCGCCCGCGCAGAAGCTGATCAGGTCGGGGGACATCTCGATCGCCAGCGGCACCTGCTCGGCCACGATCTGGTCGAGCAGCTTCCCGCGGACCGCCAGGTTGGCGTAGCGGAAGGACGGGTCGTCCTGGGCGAGCCGTTCGGCGACGCGATCGGCCCAGCCGCGGAAGTGGCCGTTGCTGCCGGGGTCGTTCAGGCCTTCGGTGAAGCTGTCACCGAGAGCGACGAAGGAGCCGTAGTGCCTCATGACCGGGTGTTCATCTCCGCGTTTCTCGTGCTGCGGCGGGGGCCCCACGACTTTAGTGGGTCGGCCGCGCGGACGCCCGCCGCCGCCCGTTTCATGACCGGGCGATGACCTTGTACGCGCTCTCCAGGAGCTCCTCGGGCGGCCCTTCCAGCCGGGCGGGCACGGCGAGCTCGTCCAGGACGACGAAACGCTGCTTGGCGCCGCGGTTCTTCTTGTCGAGGCGCATGTGGTCGCGGAGCGCGGGCCAGGCACCGGCGTCGTAGGTGACGGGCAGGCCGACCGAGGTGAGGATCGACCGGGTGCGGCCGACCAGGTCGGCACGGCCGTCGAGCCGGGACAGCTCGGCCGCGTACATCATGCCGATGGCGACGGCCTCGCCGTGACGCATCCGGTAGTCCTCGGCGCGCTCGATGGCGTGGGCGAGCGTGTGGCCGTAGTTGAGGATCTCGCGCAGGCCGGACTCGCGCAGGTCGGCGCCGACTACTTCGGCCTTGACGCGGATCTTGCGCTCGATCAGCTCGCGGGTGTGGGGCCCATCGGGGCGGGTGGCGCCGTCCGGGTCGGCCTCGATGAGGTCGAGGATGACGGGATCGGCGATGAACCCGCCCTTGATGATCTCGGCCAGGCCCGCCACGTAGTCGGCCCGGGGCATGGCGTCGAGGACCGACAGCTCGCAGAGCACCCCCGCCGGGGGCAGGAAGGTGCCGACGAGGTTCTTGCCCTCGGGGGTGTCGATGCCGTTCTTGCCGCCGACCGCGGCGTCGACCATGGCGAGCAGGGTGGTGGGCACGAGCACCACCTGGACGCCGCGCAGCCAGGTGGCGGCGGCGAACCCGGCCAGGTCGGTGGTCGCGCCGCCGCCGACGCCGACGACCGCGTCGGAGCGGGTCATGCCGTGGCGGCCGAACGCCGACCAGAGCCCGGCGGCCACCTCGGCGGTCTTGCACGCCTCACCGTCGGGCACGGGCAGCGCCACCACGTCGTATCCGGCCTCGGACAGGGCGCCGGTGACGGGGCGGGCCAGCTCCGGCAGGCCCTCGGGGTGGATCACGGCGACCGTGGAGACGCCGGGCCTCAGCAGCCCGGGCAGCTCGGCGTAGACGCCGGTGCCGACCACGACCTCGTACGGGCTCTCCCCGCCCACAGGGATCCTCGTCGCTCCGCTCATCGGCCCAGCCCCTTCACGATCTCGTCGGCGAGCTCGGCCGGCTCGCGCTTGTCGGTCACCACCGTGAGCGCCGCCAGCCGCTCGTAGACGGGCCGCCGCTCCTCCATCAGCTTCCTGAGCTGACTGCGCGGGTTGAGCACGAGCAGCGGCCGGGCCGAACCGAGGCCGACCCGCTGGACCGCGTCGGCGAGGCCGACCTGGAGGTAGACGACGGGCAGGCCGTCGAGCAGGGCCTGGGTCTCCTCGCGCAGCACAGCGCCGCCGCCGAGCGAAAGCACGCCGTCGTGCTCGGCCAGCGCCTTGCGCACGGCCTCCAGCTCCAGCTCGCGGAAGTGTTCCTCGCCGTCGTCGATGAAGATGTCGCTGACGGGCTTGCCGGCGACGGCCTCCACGTCGGCGTCGGTGTCGCGGAAGGCGACGCCGAGACGCTCGGCGAGCAGGCGGCCGACGGTGGTCTTGCCGGACCCGGGCGGGCCGATCAGCACGGCCTTGATCATTTGATCACCATGGAAGAGAGGTAGCCGGACAGGTTGCGCGCGACCTCCTCGACGGAGTCGCCGCCGAACTTCTCCACCGCCGCGTCGGCCAGCACCAGCGCCACCATCGCCTCGGCGACGATGCCCGCGGCGGGCACCGCGCACACGTCGGAGCGCTCGTGGTGGGCCTTGGCCGCCTCGCCGGTCTTGACGTCGATGGTGGACAGCGCCCTGGGGACGGTGGAGATGGGCTTCATGGCGGCGCTGACGCGCAGGATCTCGCCGTTGGTCATGCCGCCCTCGACGCCGCCCGCCCGGTTGGTGATGCGCCGCACACCGTCCGCGGAGGTGTACTCGATCTCGTCGTGGGCCTGCGAGCCGGGCCTGCGGGCGGTCTCGAAGCCGTCGCCGACCGCCACCCCCTTGATCGCCTGGATGCCCATGAGGGCGGCGGCCAGGCGGGAGTCGAGCCGGCGGTCCCAATGGGTGTAGCTGCCGAGGCCGGGCGGCAGGTTGTAGGCGAGCACCTCGACCACGCCGCCGAGGGTGTCGCCGTCCTTGTGGGCCCGGTCGATGCGCTCCACGATCGCGGCGCTGCCCTCCGGGTCGGCGCAGCGGACCGGGTCGGCGTCGATGCGCTCCAGGTCGCCGGGGCCGGGCAGGGTGGTCGCGGGACTCTCGACGCCGCCGATCGAGGTGACGTGGCTGAGGATCTCGACACCCAGCGCCTGCTTGAGGAAACGGCGGGCGACCTCGCCGAGCGCGACGCGGGCCGCGGTCTCGCGGGCGCTGGCCCGGTCGAGGACGGGGCGGGCGTCGTCGAATCCGTACTTCTGCATGCCCGCCAGGTCGGCGTGGCCGGGGCGGGGCCGCGAGCGCGGCGCGTTGCGGGCCAGGCCCTCCAGCTCGGCCGGGTCGACCGGGTCGGCCGCCATGACCTTCTCCCACTTGGGCCACTCGGTGTTGCCGATGCGGATGGCGACCGGGCTGCCGATGGTGCGGCCGTGGCGGACGCCCCCGACGATCGTCACCTCGTCCTGCTCGAACTTCATCCGGGCGCCGCGGCCGTAACCGAGGCGGCGGCGGCGCAGGGCCTCGTCGATGGCGGCCGTGGTCACCTCCACGCCTGCGGGCAGGCCCTCCAGGATGGCGACGAGCTCAGGGCCGTGGGACTCTCCGGCGGTCAACCAGCGCAACATGCGTCCAAGTCTTCCATGTGCGGCCGGGTGGAATGTCCGCGCGTTCACCTGCCGAGACAGAGCCCGGCCAGGGCGCCGAGCAGCATGAAGGGGCCGAACGGGAACTCGGTCCGCCGATCGCCGCGCCTGGTGACGAGCAGCAGGACCGCGTAGAGAGCGCCGAGCAACTGCCCGCCGACGGCGGCGACCACCCACGACTGCCAGCCCACGGCCGCGCACGCCATGCCGATCAACCCGGCCAGCTTGACGTCGCCCAGCCCCAGGTCAGCGGGCCTGATCACCCAGAGCAGCCCATAACAGACGGCCAGCGCCAGCCCGCCCGCCAGTCCTCTGGGCAACTCCCCGGTCGGTAACAGAGTGAGCGCCAGAATCGGATACGACGGCAACGTGATCACGTCAGGCAACCGCGCCGTACGCCAGTCGACCGCCGCCAGCGCCGTCCCCACCACAGCCGCGTACGCATACGCAGGCCCTGCCCGCCACACCACCACCGCCAGCACCCCAGCGGTCATCAGCTCGTACGTAGGAGGCCACACAGGCAGAGGCACCGTCCGCAGCACGGCCCTCAGCGCGGCCCGCCCCTCAGCCCGCGGATCGTCCGGCTCCGCCTCGAACCCGCCCACCAGCGTCCGCACATACCGCCCGGCGACGACCCCCACCAGCCCGGCCACCACGACCACCGCGAACTCCGGCACCACACCCCACACCGCCGGATTCAGGAGCACGCCCGGAACTCTACGCCCGCCGCCGCCCCTCCGCCGGTCGAACCCTCACGCCGCCCGCCTTGCCTCCACCGGTCGAACCCTGGCGCCGCCCGCCTCATGGTCGAACCGTCACGCTGCCCGCCTTGCGAGGCGACACCACGGAACCTTCGCGCGCACGCGCCCCCGCCTCACTTCCGCCCATGCCCTCGTCCGCCGCACTTCACTGCGGACACCAACCTGGCGGACCCCATCCGGCGCACCCCTGCACGGCCCGACTTCCCGGCGGGTAGTCCCCTGAGAAACGGAGGCACACCGGCCGAGACCCCGCCTGGCACTGCTCTCGTGCGGCACGACCTCACCTGTCGTGCGGCGCGCCCCACCCCCCCCTGGCCCAGCCTCGCGCGGCGCATTCCCGGAGCAGTGGACGCGGCATCCTCGACCAGCGGGTCCCTGGCGTGCGGTTTCCCCGCATGACTAGGGGTCGGCTCGTCGTCTCCCTTGCGTGGCAGGTCCACTGCGACGGTTCCTCGGGGTGGCAAGACCTCGGGTTGGCAGGTCACCTGCGGATGGTTTCTCGCGGTGGGGAAACCTGGGGGTCCGGGAGCGTGGTCAGGAACGAGAGGTCTTTCTGGAGAACCAGCGGCGTTTTCTGGGGGGTTCGGGGCGGGCGACGGTGAGGCCGTCTAGGGTGCCGGACTTGATCGCGGCCAGGGCGCGGAGCACTTCGCCCTCGATGACGAAGGGGATCGGGCCGGCGACGTCGATCACTACGGCGGCGGCCTTCTCCTGGGTGGCGGCCTCGCAGATCTGGAGGGCGGTGGCCTGGATGGGACGGGCGTCGGGGCGCCAGCGGCGCAGGGGGTCGGTGCCGGTGAAGGCGAGCACCGCCTCGCGGCCGTCCTTGCCGACCAGTTTGGGGAGCGCCATCTCGCTCTCCTTCTCCTGCCGCAGCCCGTTCGCGCCCACCTCGGACGAGATCAGCAGGGCGACGACGGGCACCAGCAGCCGGTTCCCGGTGAGCGCGTTGAGCACCCGGTCGGGCCCGGCGGTGCCCGCCTGGTAGGCGGCCAGGGCGGCGCTCACTTCCGGCGGCGTGCTGCCGTCGTCGCCGGCGTCGAGAGGAACGGGAATGGTCAGCACGCCTTCGACCCTATCCGGGCCGCGGCCTGCCCGGTCCGTCAGGCCCGGGCGAGGGCATCTGCCGCCGTCGACTTGGCGATCTGACGGCCTGCCCGGTCCGTCAGGCCCGGGCGAGGACGTCCGCCGCCGTCGACTTGGCGATCTGGGTGATCACGTCGCGGAGGTGGTCGCGCATCGCGCTCTCGGCGGCGGCGGGGTCGCGGGCGACGATGGCGTCCACGATCCTCTCGTGCTGGACGAGGGAGGCGGCGGCCCGGCCCGGCTGCAGCGACAGGCGGAACTGGTGGCGGACGAGCTGGCCCTGGAGCCGGACGAGGATGTCGCGGGCGGTGCGCTGGGCGGCGATCTCCCGTACGAGGGCGTGCAGTTCGGCGTTGAGGTCGGAGTAGGCGAGCGGGTCGTGGGCCTCGACCCGTTCGCGCATGGCCCGTTTGAGGTCGAGGAGCCGTTCGGCCTGCTCGGGGGTGACGCGTTCGGCGGCCTTGGCGGCCAGCAGGCCCTCGACGACCATCCGCACCTCGGTGATCTCGACCGCCTCCGCCGTGGTCACGACCCGGACGCGGGCGCCCTTGTTCCGTTCGACCTCGACCAGGCCTTCGCCGACGAGTTCGCGCAGCGCCTGGCGGACGGCCGATCGGCTCGCCCCGTACAGTTCGCACAGATCGGCCTCGACCAGCCGCTGTCCGGGGGCGAAGTCGCCGGAGAGGATCGTGCGGCGGATCCTGGCGGCCACGTCGCCGGTGGCCCCGGCAGCCATTGGGTCACCTCCTGTGAGCGGATTGTGAACATTCTAGTTGACGATCTCAGCCGGGCCGGGGCCAGACGAGGCCGTCGAAGAGCTTGCGCGCGGTCCGTACGACTCCCGCACGGCGGACGCGCGGCCCGTCCATCTCGATCGAGGCGTCGAGGAAGCCGGTCGGGTGCTCGATCCTGACCGTCTCCCCCGTACGGACCGTGAGCCCGGCCGCGACCGAGCCGCCGAGCAGGGCGGCGGTCGCGACGGAGACGGCGCCCAGCACGCCGATCGAGGTGTGCACGCGGTGCGGGATGAAGGTGCGGGTCGACAGCGCGCCGCCGTCGCGGGGCGGGGCGACGAGGGTGACCTTGGGCACGGTGGTTTCGCGTACGTCTCCGAGCCCCATCAGTTCGCCTGCCCGCAGGCGGACGCGCTCGACCTTGGCCCTGAGCACGGGGTCGGCCTCCAGGGCGGCGGGCGTTTCGTACCCGGTGACGCCGAGGGAGGCGGCGGGGGCCAGGACCACCGGCATGCCGTTGTCCACGCAGGTGACCGGGACGCCGTCGATCTCGTCGGCGGGCGAGCCGGTGGGCAGGAGGCTGCCGCAGGTGGCGCCCTCGGTGCCGGTGAAGTAGAGGGTCACCGGGGCGGCGGGGAACGGCACGCCCGAGATGGCCGTGCCGCCGTCGTAGCGGACCCTTCCGCCGGGGGTGGCGACGACGGCGGTGGCCGTCCCGCCGCCGTTGCGGATGCGGACGCGGACCTCGGTGGTGTCGCCGGTGGCCGGGCAGAGGCCGCGTTCGATGGCGAACGGGGCGACGCCTGCGAGCAGGTTGCCGCAGGTCTGCCGGTCGGAGACGCGTGGCTCGGCGGTGCCGATCTGGAGGAACAGGTAGTCGACGGTGCCGTCCGGGCCGGGTGAGACCACCGCGACCTTGCTGGTCAGGGGGTGGCCGCCGCCGATGCCGTCGATCTGCCGCTCGTCCGGGGAGCCCATGATGCGCAGCAGCAGGTCGTCGCGGCGGGCCGGGTCGGCGGGCAGGTCCTCGGCGAGGAAGTAGGCCCCTTTGGAGGTGCCGCCGCGCATCAGCATGCAGCGAATGCCGTCCGCGCTCACGGGCGGGGTACTCGGCGGGTGGGCACGGATGCCCGCCGTACTGACAGGCGGGGCGGTCCGCGGGTGGGCGCCGATGTCGTCCGCGCTGATGCCGTCTGTACTCACGGGCGAGGTACTCCGCGGGTGGGGACCGACTTCAGGATCTCGGCGGTGGCCAGGGCCATCGCGCCCGGCTCTCCGGCGGCTGCGGCCATCTCGGCGGCGGCGTCCATTTCGGCGGCCCGGCGGACGCTGTGAAGGGCGGTGCCGTCGAGGAGGCGGCGGATCATCTCGCCGTCGAGCTCGGTCAGGGTCTCCACGAGGTGGTCGTGGCACCAGCGGCCCAGGCCCTGCGCGTCGGCCACCCGCAGGGACTCGACCAGGAGCGCGGTCAGGCCCTTCACCACGATGCTGCGCAGCAGCTTGCGGGCGGCCGCCTCGCCGACGTCGGTGCCGAGCGGGGTGACGTCCATGCCGGCGGCGGTCAGCAGGGCGGCTGCCTGGGCGGCGCCGGGGCCGGCGGCCAGGACGGGCGTCTTCTCCCGCAGCCGGGGCACGGGTGCCATCAGGACGCCCTCGGCGAAGGTCAGCCCGTGCGCGGCCGCCTCCGCCGCCAGTTCGCGCTTGAGGTGGGGGCTGCCGGTGGACAGGTCGAGGTAGACGGCGCCGCCGGCGGTGTGGCCGAGCGCGGACTTCAGCGCCCCGGTCGCGTCGGCGGCGGCGGTCAGCGACATGATCACCTCGGCGTCCGCCACGGCCTGCTCCGCACTGTCGGTGACCGTGAAGTCCACCGGCCGGTCCGTCCAGGCCGGGTCGTATCCGGACACGCGCGCGTACGGGCTCAACCCCGCCGCGATCGCGGACCCCGCCTCCCCCAGCCCGAGCAGCGCCAGCCGCGGCCCCGCAACCCCTCTGTCCACCGGCCCTCCTTCACCGCTCCCTCGTTCCACGGCCCGTTCCTCCCCTCGCCTACAGCCGCCTGCCGTTCACGGCCCGCGCCGTCATCCTCCGGCCGTCTCTCCTCCACCCCAGGGCGGCCTGCCGTTCATGGCGGGTCTTCCGGCAGGTGGTCGACGTAGCGGACGCCGAGGCGTTCCAGCACGTCGCGCAGCCCGTACATGTCGACGCCGAGGACGCCGGACTCCAGCTGGGCGCGCTTGCCCTCCTCGGCGGCGATCCTGGCGCGGGAGGCGGCCAGCACCTCGGCCGCGCGGGCCCGGGGGACGCACATCACGCCGTCGTCGTCGGCGACGATCACGTCGCCCGCGCGTACGATCTGGCCGCCGCAGACGACGGGGACGTTGACCGAGCCGGGGCTGGCCTTGACGGTGCCCTGCGCGGAGACGGCGCGCGCCCAGACGGGGAAGCCCATGCCGCGCAGCGTGGCGATGTCGCGCACCCCGGCGTCGGTGACCAGCCCGATGACGCCGCGGGCGCGCAGCGAGGTGGCGAGCAGGTCGCCGAACATGCCGTCGGTGGAGGGCGAGGTGGTGGTGACCACAAGGACGTCGCCCTCCCGGCACATCTCCACCGCCGCGTGGATCATGAGGTTGTCGCCCGGGTGGCTCGACACCGTCACCGCGGGGCCCGCGATGACGGCTCCGTCCTGGCGGGGCAGGATCGCGGGGTCCACGAGCCCGGTGCGGCCCGCGGCCTCGTGGACGGTGGCCACTCCGGCGTCGCGCAGTCCCGCGACGACGTCGGCGGGGACGCGCGTCACGTTGCGTACGACGTAGTGCCCGGCCATGCGCAGCCCCTCTCAGGCCAGCTCGGTGGTGACCTGCGGGTAGACCCGCTGGTAGGCCTCGGCGTAGGTGTCGACGGGCAGCCCCAGGTTGGGGCCGCTGTTGCGCTTGGCCTGGACTCCGCGCCGGCGTCCCAGATCGGTGTAGTACTCGACGAGGTGCCCCTGGGCGCCGAGCACCCGCATGGCGGCCTGCTTCTGCTCCCACACCGGCGTGATGTCCAGCAGCACGTCGGGCCGGAAGTCGCAGACCTCCGGCTGGTGGGGTTCGAAGCAGAAGACGGGCGGCGCGCCGATCACGTCGCCGTCGCCGGGGACGCCGGGCGCCTGGGCGAGGATGCGCGTCTTGCGGGCGATCTCGCCGGCGACCGGGTGGTCGATGTTGTACGGGTCGTTCGGGGCGTGGGTGAGCACCGCCGAGGGCCGTACGGTCCGGTAGAGGTCGATCAGGGACTGGATCAGCTCGGGCGTCTCGGTGAGCGGGTAGTCGCCCGCGTCGTAGAAGACCACTTCGGCGCCGAGCACGGCGGCGGCCTTCTCGCCCTCCTCGCGGCGGACCGCCTTGACCTCCTCCAGGGTGTGTCCCCGGCGCCAGAGCCGGGCGGACTCGCCGCGTTCGCCGAAGCTGAGGCAGGCGATGACCGCCCGGTTTCCGCTCTGTGTGGCCAGCGCGATGGCGCCGGCGGCCCGCCAGACGAAGTCTCCGGGGTGGGCGGTGACGACCAGTAACGACCCTCGCATGCCATGCCTCCTAGATCAGCGGCAATATTGTTGACAATATCGCCGCCAAATCGGGTCGACAATAGGCTCAGGTGAGGTCGCCGAGCTTCTTGCCGGAGGCGCGCAGGGCCCGTTCCATCGCCTCCCTGCCCTGGGTCCTGGGCTCCCGGCCGGGCTCCTCCACCGGTTCCCCGTCGTCTTCCGCGGCATCCAGCAGCGGTTCCTCGTCGGTGCGGGGAGGGTTCTCGTCGGGCGTGCTCATCCGGAGTCCTTCCTGGTCAGAGCCATGACTGCGCTCTTCTACCCGCCCGGGGACCAGGAAACCGTCAGCCGTCCACGGGCGGCAGCGCCCCGGCGGTCTCCTCCTGGCCGGCGCCGGTGGCGTGCAGCAGGTCGACGACGATGGACCGCAGCTGCGCGAGGATCACCGACGAGGAGAAGCCGACGCCGTCGTCCGGGCGCTGCCGGGTGGCCACGGCCAGCAGGGCCTGCCGGGCCAGCACGGGCTCCCGGCCCGCCCCCAGCTCCAGCTGGAGCAGGAGCGCCGCCTCCGACACCTCGCGCATCGACTCCGCCAGCGACGCCGGGGGCGGCTGCGGCTCGCCGAGCGCGGCGAGTGTGCGGCGGGCCAGCACCCTGGCGTTCCTGAGCGCGTGGTCCACCGGCTCGGCCGCGGTCTCGTACCGCGCCAGGATGGCCC
Source organism: Nonomuraea sp. NPDC049649 (assembly GCF_040675175.1). Lineage (NCBI taxonomy): Bacteria > Bacillati > Actinomycetota > Actinomycetes > Streptosporangiales > Streptosporangiaceae > Nonomuraea > Nonomuraea sp. NPDC049649. The sequence continues at coordinate 228,195 of NZ_JBFAOH010000003.1, read as the reverse complement.
GCCGGTGCCAGTGCAGCGGCGAGATGAGGATGATCTCCTTGCTGGTCTCCAGCGCCTGCTCGAACTCCTCCACCGCCGTCTGCGTGCCGCGCGCCTCCTCCAGCGCCGCGGCGGCCAGGTCGGCGTCGCGCTTCTCGATGGCCTCGGCCGCCTGCTCCAGCGCGGTGGAGAGGGCGTCGAGCACCCCTGAGGCGTGCTTGGCCGCCAGGGCGAGCGGGCTGGCCGGCATCAGCGCGACCGCGACCAGGCCCACGGCGCCGCCGACGAGCGCGTCCAGCATCCGGTCCAGGCCGCCCATGTCGTCGCCCGGCAGCACGGCCGCGACGAGCACGGCGGACGAGGCGACCTGGGCCACGAACAGCGCCCCGCTGTCGAGCAGCACCGCGGTGGCCATGGCCAGCGCCACCACCAGCGCGATCTGCCAGGCCCCCGACCCGATCCAGGCCACCAGCAGGTCGCCCACGCCGACGCCGAGGCTGACGCCGACGACCAGCTCGGCCACCCGGCGCAGGCGCTGGCCGAGCCCGATGCCGACGCTGATGAGCACCGCGATGGGGGCGAAGAACGGGCGGGCGTGGCCGAGCACCTGGGTGGCGACGATCCAGGCCACGCCGGCTCCGACGGAGCTCTGCGCGATCGCGGGGGCCATCAGGCCGAACGTGCCCAGACGTTCCCGCATGTGATCGCCGAACTTCGCACCCACCCTTGTCATCCCTGCCGATCATACGGAAATTCCGGTCACACCGGCCATCCCGGCTGATATCAGCCCGAAAAGGCAGGGCCGTCCAGGAAAGCATCCACCGCGCGCCGGAAAGCCGCCCGCTCGGTGACGTGCACCAGATGACCGGCCTCGATGGTGACCAGCTTGGCGCCGGGGATGCGCTCGGCCAGCAGGCCGGCGCGGAACGGGCTGGCCTCGCCGCCCGAGATGACCAGGGTGGGCGCGGTGATCCGGGCCAGCCCGTCGAGCCAGGCCGGGTCGGGGTGCCGGAACTGCCGCTCGGTGTCGTGCATCATGCGCCAGTCGAAGCCGACCGAGCCGTCCTCGACGAGGGCCGGCCGGTCGCGCATCGGCGCGGGCAGCGCCGTGTCCTCCAGCACCAGCCGCGCCACCCGCTCCGGATGGCGCATGGCCAGGTGGTAGGCGACCATCCCGCCGAGCGAGTGGCCGATCACCGTGGCGGTCGCGGCGCCGTGCCGGTCGAGCAGGGCGGCGACGTCCTCGGCCATCTCGGGGATCGGGTACGTGCCGGGGAAGTCGCTGAGGCCGTGACCGCGCAGGTCGGGGACGAGGACGTGGTAGCGGGCGGCGAAGTGTTGCGTGAAGCCGTTCCAGTCGTTGTGGTCGGCCGTCCGGCCGTGCAGCAGCACCAGCACCGGCGCCGCCGGATCACCTTCCTCCCGGTAGGCCAGCCTGATCCCGTTGACATCGGCTTCGCGTATCACATGAGGGACCCTACGGCACCGGGACACGCTCGACACGAAGGGAGAAAACCTCCTCGCGCGGCACCACGACCTCGTAGGCGCCGTGGTCGACCATCCAGTAGCCCAGCGCCTCGGCCTTCATCCCGCTGTGGCCGGTGTAGGCGATGTGCAGGCCGTCCTCGTCCTCGTCGAGCACGATGCACGGCTCGCCGCCGAACGTGCCGACGGTACGGATGAGCACCAGCCACTCCAGCTCGCCCCGGGCGACCGTGCGCCGCCAGTAGCCGGAGGCGTGCTCGAACCCCTCCAGCTCCTCCTCGCTGAACAGCACCACCCGGTCGTCGGGACCGAGCGCGGCGGGCAGCGTCAGCTCGCCTAACCGGGCGGCGAACCCGGAGGCGACCGGCGTGATCTCCTCGCTCATGCCGCCGGCCGCCAGGTCAGCCCGTCGTACTCGGCGAACGGCCGCTCGCCCGAGCCGGTGATGTGGACGATCCGGGCGCCTGCCGGGATCGGCATCGGGACGGTGTGGAACTGCGGCACCACGTGCTCGCGCGAGGTGGTGAACCCGTTGCCGGCGAACGGCGGTGCATCGCTCCAGTCGCCGCCCATGTGCGGGCCATAGGGGACGGAGTAGGTGTCGACGTCGCGGGCGTGCCAGCGCAGCACATACAGCTCGGGCACGCCGGGGGTCAGCTCCGAGCCGTCGAACGACAGGTCGAGGCCGAGGAAGTAGTCGCGCGGGGTGGTCAGCCGGGCGCAGTCCTGCACGCGGTAGACGTACCCGGAGATCACCGTGCGCTTGCCCGACAGGTACGGCACGAGCAGACGCGGCGGGACCACCTTCTGCATCTGCGTTCCGCTCACGATTACCACTTTACGATCGGTCGACCCCGAGAACCCGATGTTCGAGGCAGGGCAAGGTCGCCCGCGCCCAGGCGGTGACCTCCTGGTCCACCTCGACCACCCGAACCCCGGCGGGGGTGCCGAGGTCGGCGCGGACCACGCCCATCGGGTCCACCAGCATGCTCCGCCCTACCCCGAATCCGTCGGAAGACTCGGCCGGGTTGGGGGCCTGGCCGACGGCGGCGGTCCACATGGTGTTCTCCAGGGCGCGGGCCCGCACCAGCGTCACCCAGTGGTCCTCCTTGAGCGGCCCCGAACCCCAGGCCGCGATCACCGCGAACAGCTCGGCGCCCCGGTCGACCAGCGCCCTGGCCAGCTCGGGGAAGCGGATGTCGTAGCAGGTGATCAGCCCGATCCGGAGCCCCGCCAGCTCCACCACGACCGGCTCCGCGCCCGGCGCGACCATGTCGGACTCCTTGGCGCCGAACGAGTCGAACAGGTGGATCTTGCGGTAGGCGGCCTTGATCTCGCCGGAGGCGTCCAGCGCGACGGCGGTGTTGTGGACCAGGCCCTCCGCCGGCTCGAACACGCCCGCGATCACCGCGAGGCCGTGCCGCTTGGCGGCCTCGGCCATCCCGGTGACGAACGGGCCGTCGAGCGGCTCGGCCAGGTCGGTCACCCGCCGGCCGATGCGGGTGAGCGTCGCCTCCGGAAAGATCGCCAGGTCGGCTCCCTCCGCTCTGGCGAGCGCTTCGCGCACCCGCCGGAGGTTGACAGACGGATCAGGCGACACCGGGATCTGGCAGAGGGCGATTCTCGTCACGGCCCGACTCTAACCGGTTGGGCACGTAACGGAACCTGGTGAGCATGCGCCAGATCCACTCCAGCGGCCCGTAACGGAACCGGCTCAGCCACCACCGGCTGAACGCCGCCTGCGCGGCCAGCGTCACACCCGCGACGGCGAGGACCCGCCACCGGGTGGGGTCGGCGTCGACCAGCCCCGCGGTGAAGACGATGACCAGCGTGCCGGAGACGTAGTTGGTCAGCGCCATCTTGCCCATCGGCTCCAGCACCGCCGACAGCCACGGCCGCAGCACCAGCACCAGCCCGGTCGAGTAGGCGGCCACCGCGGCCAGGTCGGACAGCAGCACCAGCGTCGGCGTCCGGCCCGGGCTCGACGCGGCCGCCGTCAGCAGCACCGCCGCCACCGCGCTGACCCCGAAGGCCGGCAGCAGCAGCCCGCGCGGCGGCCTGAGCTGCATGAGCGCCATGCCCAGCAGGAACATGCCGGGGATGAGCAGCACCCCGCCGCCGATGAAGAACACCGCCCACGCCACGGCCCCCAGCCCGAGCAGCAGCACCGGCAGCCCGGGCGACAGGAAGGAGACGGGCAGCAGCACCAGCGCGCCGTAGAAGGCGTAGTCCGTCAGCACCTCCCCCTCGTACCAGGTGTGCTGGATCAGCCCGAACACGAACAGCCAGAAGAGCCGCGACAGCAGCATCCACCGGCCGGCCCGCTCCATGAACAGCACGAAGCTGATGCCGAACAGCAGCGAGAAGATCGGGTAGAAGCGGCCCTGGAGCAGCGCGTCGATCGGCCAGTCGAGCGGGACGGGCAGCCCCTTCTGGGCGTGCTGCCAGGTGTTGACCACCATGATGCCGCCCACCGCGAAGCCGCGGAGGGCGTCCAGCTCACGAATGCGCGACAGGGAACTCAGGGGATCCACCTTAGCGCCGTACATTGAGCATGTGACGGAACCACTTGTCTCCCGGATGCGCTCCTTCGGCACCACGATCTTCGCCGAGATGAGCGCGCTAGCCGTACAGACCGGAGCGATCAACCTCGGCCAGGGCTTCCCCGACACCGACGGCCCGGCCGCCATGCTGGACCGCGCGGTGCGCGCGATCCGTTCCGGCGCCAACCAGTATCCTCCGGGCCCCGGCGTGCCGGAGCTCCGACAGGCCGTCTCCGAGCACCGCGACGCGCACTACGGCCTCTCCTACGACCCCGACGGCGAGATCCTGGTCACGGTCGGCGCCACCGAGGCCATCGCCGCCGCGATCCTGGCGCTGTGCGAGCCGGGCGACGAGGTGGTCGCCTTCGAGCCGTACTACGACTCGTACGCGGCCTCGATCGCGCTCGCCCAGGCGCGGCTGGTCGGCGTGACGCTCCGCCCGCACGGCGGGCGGTTCGCGTTCGACCCGGACGAGCTGCGCGCCGCGATCACCCCGCGCACCCGCCTGATCCTGGTCAACTCCCCGCACAACCCGACCGGCACCGTCTTCACCGGCGAGGAGCTGGCGCTCATCGCGGAGCTCTGCCGCGAGCACGACCTGATCGCCGTCACCGACGAGGTGTACGAGCACCTGACGTTCGACGGCGTCGGCCACGTCCCGCTGGCCACCCTGCCGGGCATGCGCGAACGCACGGTGATGATCTCCTCGGCCGGCAAGACGTTCTCGGTGACCGGCTGGAAGACCGGCTGGATCTGCGCCCCGGCCCCGCTGGTGACGGCGGTGCAGACCGTCAAGCAGTTCCTCACGTTCACCGCGAGCGCGCCCTGGCAGGCCGCGGTCGCCTACGGGCTGCGGCACGAGCGCGCCTGGGTGGCCGCGCTCCGCTCCTCGCTGCAGGACAAGCGCGACCGGCTCATGGAGGGGCTGGCGGCGGCCGGGTTCGAGGTGTTCAGGCCGGCCGGCACGTACTTCGTGCAGACCGACATCCGGCCGCTCGGCTTCGACGACGGGCTCGCCTTCACCCGCCGGCTGCCCGAGCTGGCCGGTGTCGTCGCCATCCCCACACAGGTGTTCTACGAGCACCCCGAGCGGGGCCGCCACTTCGTCAGGTTCGCCTTCTGCAAGAAGGACGAGGTCATCGACGAGGCGGTGGCCCGGCTCAAGCGGCTGTCGGGCTAGCCCTGGTCGTCGCCGAGGTCCACGATCGCGGCGACCGGGCCGCCGCCCGAGGGGCCCTGGTGCACGGCGGCCACCGACACGAACACCGCCGGGTCGCCGGTGACGGAGGCCGTCACGCCGCCGACGGTCGCCTTGATCTGGCGGTGCCAGTGGACGTCGGAGTCGTCGAGCATGATGTTGCGCCGGCCGCGCACCCGCCCCGACGGGTCGGCCTCGCACTTCAGGAACACGTTGACCAGGCGCCCGCCGAGGTCGGAGTGGTGGGGGCGGTCCGGCAGCGCCAGCCCGGCGTCGCGGATCGCCTCCCAGATGCCGTCGGCGTCGAGCGCGTCGCGCATGACGCTGTGGCCGATCCGGAAGCGCCCGCCGATGCCGCGCACGTTGCCCACCAGCACGATCTGCGCCCGGTCCAGCTCCACGCCGGACGAGCAGGACGCGACCGACGAGTAGAGCGACAGGTCCTTGTGGATCTGCTCGGCGGTCGGCATGTCGATCTCGCCGAGCGCGACCGCGATGCCGAGCGCGGTGGTCGAGTTGGACAGGTCCATCGACGGGCCCGTCTCCTCGATCACGGTGTCCTTGCCGCGGCTCTTCGCGTCGGTGATCGTGGCGAGCGTGAGCAGCGGCGTCTTCGTCTGCACGTAGTGGACGTCGCGCGGGTCGTCGATGCCGGCGATCTTCATCGCCTCGCGCACCCCGGCCGCGACCTTCTCCACCATCGCGGGCCTGCCGATGTCCTCCGGCAGGATCACGTCGCTCATCGCCACGCCGACCGACAGCCGGGGCTCGTCCGTCTGCTCCGCCTCCGCCGGGTCGGTGGTGGCGAAGATCGTGGCGTGCGGGCTGAGCACCCCGTCGGTGCCGCCCGACCAGACCAGCGGCACGCTCTCCGGCGACGGGTGCCCCTTGGCGGCCAGCACGTCGCGGAAGGCCCGGTCGGCGAGGATGCGGGTGTAGTCGTTCACCCCGCCGTTGCCCTCGGTCTTGCCGATCACCGCGAGCACCCGCCGCGCCTCGATCACCCCGTCGTCGATCAGCCGCTCCAGCCCCGAAGCGTCCGTGACGCTCTCGATCGGAACCTTGCGCACGTCAATCGGATCCGGCATCCCGCGCCCTTTCTCACCAGTGCAAACCGCGTCAGCGGCATACCCGTGGTTCACATTAGTGACGCAGGATCCGGCATTTCACTGGCAATGTCTGCCAACTAGCCGCCCAGGTTGCGGTAGCGGTCGAGCCTGGCCGCCTTGCGGTCGGCCGGGCTGCGCCGCAGCAGCATGCCGATCTCGTACTCCAGGGCCCGCCCCACCCGCTCGCAGAACGCGCGGTGCTCGTACGCGGCGTCCGGCCGCTCCGGGATGATCCGGTCCACGATGCCGTCCTCGCGCAGGTGGGTGGCGCGCACCCGCTGGGCCTGGGCGATCTCGGGGGCGAAGTCGACGCTGCGGTACAGGATCGTGGAGGCGCCCTCCGGCGGCAGCGGCGACAGCCAGCCGTGCTGGGCGCTCAGCACCCGGTCGGCGGGCAGCAGCGCCAGCGCCGCGCCGCCCGCGCCCTCGCCCAGCAGCAGGCAGACCGTGGGCGCGTCGAGCGTGACCAGCTCGGCCAGGCTGCGGGCGATCTCGCCCGCCAGGCCGCCCTCCTCGGCCGCCTTCGACAGCGCCGCCCCCGAGGTGTCGATCACCGTCACCAGGGGCAGCCGCAGCTCCTCGGCCAGCCGCATGCCGCGCCTGGCCACCCGGAGCCCGCCGGGGCCGAGCGGGGCGCGGGCCCGCTGGCCGTACCGGTCCTGCCCCAGCACCACGGCCGGGGCCCCGCCGAACCGCGCCAGGGCCAGCAGCAGCCCCGGCTCCTTCTCGCCCGCGCCGGTGCCGCTCAGCGGCGTCACGTCGGTGGCCGCCAGCTTCAGCAGCTCGCGCACCCCCGGCCGGTCGTCGCGGCGCGAGCGGGTGATCGCGTCCCACGCCTCGACCGGCCGCAGGTCCTCCTCCGGCTCCTCGCCGGGCGGGACGTGCTCGCCGCCCGCCGCCAGCACGCTGAGCGCCCGGATCGCCACCTCGCGCACGTCCTCCGGCGGCACCACCGCGTCGATCAGCCCGTTCTCGTACAGGTTCTCCGCGAGCTGGACGCCCGACGGGAACGGGTAGCCGTACAGCGACTCGAACACGCGCGGCCCCAGGAACCCGATGAGGGCGCCCGGCTCGGCCGCCGTGACGTGACCCAGCGAGCCCCACGAGGCGAACACCCCGCCGGTCGTCGGATGCCGCAGGTAGACCACGAACGGCAGGCCCGCCGCCCGGTGCGCCTGCACCGCCACGGTGATCTTGATCATCTGGGCGAAGGCCAGCGCGCCCTCCTGCATCCGGGTGCCGCCCGAGGCGGTGGCGGCCAGCAGCGGCAGCCGCTCCCTGGTGGCCCGCTCGATCGCGGTGACGAGGCGCTCGGCCGCCGCCACCCCGATCGACCCGGCCATGAACGAGAACTCGCACGCCACCACCGCCACCCGGCGGCCGTCCAGCAGCCCCTCCCCCGAAACCACGGCCTCGTCGTAACCGGACTTGGCCCGCGCCGCCGCCAGTTCCTCGGCGTACGAGGAGCCCGGCTCGGCCGGCTGGTCGGGGGGCGCGTCCCACGACCGCCACGACCCCTCGTCGAGGACCGTCTCGATCATCGTGCGCGCATCCGGACGGCTCACCATCACTCCCTCGTAGTCACCCGCGGGCGGAACCAGTTCCTGGTCATCGCTCGCGCTCTTCGAGCCAGCTCAGCACCGCGTCCTCGTCCTGGCCGAGCATCGGCGGCGCGGTGTGGCTCACCCCGGTCAGCCCGTCGAAGCGCAGCGGCGGGCCCGGCAGCTCGATCGGGCCCAGCACCGGGTGGTCGACCTCGACCAGCAGGCCTTGTGAGCGGGTCTGCTCCCACGCGTACACCTCGTCGATCGTGCGGATCGCTCCGGCCGGGACCCCGGCCTCGCTCAGCTTGGCCAGCCAGTGGGCGCGGTCGTGGGCGGCCAGGGCCTTCTCCATGTCGGCGATCAGCTCATCCCGGTGAGCGAATCTGTCCCTGTTGGTGGCATATTTCGCCATATTTGGATCAATGTCGAGTAGCTCGGCGACCTTTCTCCACTGGCCGTCGTTCGCCGCCGCGATCTGCAGCATCCCGTCGGCGCACCGGAAGGCGCCGTACGGGGCGATCGAGGCGTGGTGGTTGCCGTTCGCGCCCGGCACCTTCCCGCCCACCGTCCACGCCGTGCCGTGGTACGCGTGGACGCCGGTGACCGCCGCCAGCAGCGACGTCCGCACCACCCGGCCCCGGCCCGTGCGCTGCCGCTCGTACAGCGCCGCGACCACCCCGTACGCGCCGTGGATGCCCGCGAGCAGGTCGGCGATCGACGCGCCCACGCGGTACGGCTCGTCGGCGGACGGGCCGGTCAGCGACATCAGCCCCGCCTCGCCCTGGGCGATCTGGTCGTAGCCGGGACGGCCGCCCTCCGGGCCGTCGTGGCCGAACCCGGTGATCGACAGGAGCACCAGGCGCGGGTTCAGCTCGTGCAGGCGGTCGGCGGAGAAGCCCAAGCGGTCGAGCACGCCGGTGCGGAAGTTCTCCACCAGCACGTCGCTCTGTTTCACCAGGCGTTCGACGAGGGTCTTGCCCTCCGCGCTCTTCAGGTCGACGGCGATGGACTGCTTGTTACGGTTCGCCGCCAGAAAGTAGGTGGATATGTCGTGATCTGGGCCTACGAAGGGCGGTCCCCAGCCACGCGACTCGTCACCCCCGTCCGGATGTTCCACCTTGATCACCCGCGCCCCCAGATCGCCCAGCATCTGCGCGGCATGCGGGCCGGCCAAGGCCCGCGACAGGTCGAGCACCACGATGTCACCGAGGGGTCCGGGCAACGTCAACCTCCTGCGTCCGGTCGGAGTGGGGACACATTCTCCCCCATCACCTCAGTCATCTACCCTGGGGGCCGTGGAAACCCTGGCCCGCCGCATCCGGGCGCTCCCCCCGTCATGCGGCGCCGTACGGCTCATCGCGGTCGACGGTCCGGCCGGATCCGGCAAGACCACCTACGCCGGCGCCCTCGCGGCCACGCTCGAATGCCAGGTCATCCACGCCGACGACTTCCCCGTACCCTGGCACGAAGGCCCCGCCACCTGGTTCGCCGCCCTCTTCGACCAGGTCCTGGAACCGCTCCGGCAGGGGCGCCCCGGCGGCTTCCGCCGCTACGACTGGGTCCGCGGCGCCTACGCCGAACACGTGACCGTCCCCGTCGCCCCGGCTCTGATCATCGAGGGCGTCGGCACCGCCCGGAAGTCCGCCGCCCACCTGCTGGCCTACGTCATCTGGCTGGAGGCCCCCGACGACCTCCGCCTCCGCCGGGTGCTCGACCGCGACGGGCCGGGGCTGGAGGAGCGGTGGCGGGAGTGGTTCGCCGCCGAACGAGACTGGTTCACCGCCGACGACACCCGCGCCCGCGCCGACCTGATCGTCTCCACGGCGAGCTGAGGGCCCCTTTACAAAGTAGACCTGGAAAGGGTTAAGCCACACCGCGCCTGCTGGACCGGCCCACCGCGCGCGTCCTTCCTAGCGGCAGTCTGGAAACGCGCATCCGCGACCACGCTGTGGTGAACGGACGGGGCGCCGCACTGGGCCGGTCGCGCGGCAGTACGGAAGTTTCACGCGTATCCGCCGCACCCGCGAACACACTGGGGTGGACGGACGGAACGCCGCGCCGGGCCGGATATTGCGTGGTTTGGCGCGCAGGGGCTGTGTTAGGACTCGGGGATGAGATATCCCCCTCCCCTGCGTCCCGGTGACCGGATCGGCGTCACCGCCCCCTCCTCCGGTGTCGACGAGAGCCTGCGCGAGCGGTTGAAGGTGGCGATCCGGGCCGTCGAGGCGCGGGGTTACGAGGTGGTCGTCGGCTCCTGCATGGACGGCGGCGGGCATGTCAGCGCTCCGGCGGCCGAGCGGGCGCGGGAGCTGACGGGCATGCTGACCGATCCCACGATACCCCGCTGACCCTGCTCACCGGCGTCGCGACCGTCCACGGCAACAACCTCATGGACACCCCGTACAAGATCCCCGAGGGCCTGGCCGGCTGGCTGGACATCGTGACGATGCCGCCCGGCGCGACTTTCACGCAGACCCCGCCCGGACGCTACCGGGCGCAGGGCTATGACGACTTCCGGCACGAGCCGGAGGTGGACGAGTACACCCTCGACACCCCGGGCCGGTGGACCCGCCTGGACGGGGACGGCGCCGTGACCGCCGAGGGCAGGCTGATCGGCGGCTGCGTCGAGATGCTGATCAACCTCGCCGGGACCCCGTACCTGGACGTCACGCCGCTGGCCGGCGACGGGCTCGTGGTCTACCTCGAGGCGTGCGAGGACGACGCGTACGCCATCTGCCGCAACCTGCACGGCATGCGGCTGGCGGGCCTCTTCGACCACGCCGCCGCGATCCTCGTCGGCCGCACCCGCGCCCCGGACATGCGCACGCTCACCCAGCACGAGGCGGTGCTCGACGCGCTCGGCGGCCTCGGCGTGCCGATCATCGCCGACGTCGAGTGCGGCCACGTCCCGCCGTACCTGCCGCTGGTCAACGGCGCCCGGGCGCGGGTCACGTACGACGGGGACCGGAACGAGATCACCCAGACTCTGGCGTGAGGCCGAGCAGCGCGTAGGCGGCGACCGACGAGGAGTCGCACACCTCGCCCGCGCGGACCATCCGCTCGAACTCGCCGCGGCTCACCCACCGCTGGCGCATGTCCTGCTCGGTGTGCTCCCGGACGGCCTGCCCGCGCTCCAGCCCGGTGGCGAGGTAGACGTGGAAACGCTGGCTGGTCAGGCCGTGGGCGTTGTCGAGCACGCCGAGCAGCCTCCAGTGCGCGGCCCGCAGCCCGGTCTCCTCCGCCAGCTCGATCCCGGCTTCCTCCTCGCGGGTCGGCGCGGTGGCCGTGCCCTGCGGGAAGCTCCAGGTACGGCGGCGCACCGGGTAGCGGTACTCCTCCACCAGGTGGAACCCGTCGTCCTCCATCGGGATGATCAGCACGAAGTCGGGCTTGTCGGCGTACGCGTAGACGCCGCGGGAGCCGTCGGGGCGCTCGATCTCGTCCTCCCGGACTGTCATCCACGGGTTGTCGTAGACGACCTTCGTCGAGATCTGCAAGATCGTTTCGCTCATGGCCCGAGCCTAACCGGAAGAGATCGCCGCGGGTGCAGACACGGGCCGCGTTCTGCGCCAAGATGGGCGGCAGCGCCGCGCGCCCGGCCTCGCCGCCGGGCGGCCTTCCGCGCCTCGGAGACAGCCCGTGACGAGCGAGACGGAGACGTGGGTGACGGTCGTCATCGGTGTCGTCGGACCGCACGACCTGGTCGACCAGGTCGCGGCCACCTGCGAGGAGCGGCCGGGCGTCAGCGCCCTGCGGCTGGACTACGACCGCGAACCGCAGGCCCCCGCCATCGTGGAGGCGCAGGCCCCGGCCGTCGAGGGATGGCTGTTCACCGGCGCCGTGCCGCACCTGCTCTGCCGCGACGCCGGCGTGCTCACCCGACCGGCCGCGTTCGTCGACTACACGGGCGCGACGCTGCTCAGCGCCCTGGTACGGCTCCAGCACGAGGGCCAGGACGTGACCCGGCTGTCCATCGACACGCTGCCGGCCTCCGCCGTCGCCGCCGCCTTCGAGGAGGCCGGGCTGCCCGTCCGGGACGTGCGCGTCCTGCCGTACCGGCGGGAGCTGACGCCCGAGAAGGCCGCCGCCTTCCACCGGCGCGGCCCCGCCCACCCCGTGATCACCTGCCTGAGCTCCGTCCACGATGCGCTCCGCGGCGAGCTGCCGCACGTGCTGCGCCTCGCGCCCGCCGCCCACTCGGTACGGGTCGCGCTGCGCCGTCTGTTGCTGGCCACCGAGCGCCGGGCCCAGGAGGACGCCCAGATCGCGCTCGGGCTCGTCGAGGCGGACGACGACGACGGGCTGCTGCGGGAGGCGGCCGTGCTCGGCGGCACCGTCGCGGCCTTCCGCGGCGGCACCCACCTGCTGGTCACCACCCGCGGGCCGCTGCACGAGGCCACCGGCGGCTTCACCGCGCTGCCCATGCTGACCCGCCTGGCCGGCCGCAACCGGGTCGTACGGGCCGGTTTCGGCCTCGGCCGCAGCGCCGCCGAGGCGGAGAGCCTGGCCCGCCGCGCTCTCTCCCGCGCCCGCCGCATCGGCGACGTGGCCGCGGTCCTGTCACTGCGCGCCGACACCGACATCGTCCTGGAACCCGGCTCCCCCGCCCCGGCCGCCGACCAGAACCTCTCAGTGATCGCCCGCCGGGTCGGCCTCTCGGTGCCCACCCTGGAGAAGCTCATGAGCGCCCGCGCCGCCGCCGGCGACGAACCCCTGACCACCCGCGAACTCGCCCACCGCCTCGCGATCCAGCAGCGCACCGCCCGCCGCATGCTCCACCGCCTGGAGCTCGCCGGCCTCGCCCAGCGCACCGGCAACCTCACCAGCGGCGCCGGCGGCCGCCCCCTCACCCTCTACCGCCTCACCCTCTGACCCCACCGGAGGGCACGGTGGAACCCCGGGCTTCGCGCTCTCCAGCCGCCGCATTCCGGTGACACACCGTACACGGGCGGGTACTTTGGGCCTGCCGCCTCCTACGGGGGGATGAGAAGTGAGCCCGGGTGGACCGCCGGACGTCGGAAGCCCGGGCTTCGCGCCTGTTCGGTCTCCACCGGCGGTGTTGCGGCAGGCGGGCCGGCACGGTGGCGTCCGGTTTCCGCCGGAGCCACCTGGCCAGAGAGACCGCGTTTTCCGACGTGAGCGGTGAGCGGGGGTGAGTGACGAGTCTCGCCCCCGCTCACCGTTCGCCTTACAGTTCGTCCACCTCCGCGTGGGTCTTGCCGCCGGAGAGCCGCGCGAAGCCCGGGCCGCGGTCGAAGAAGCGGCCAGAGGCGCGCCGGAGGTTGGCGCGGAGCTCGGCGGTGGCCTGTTCGTCTATGCGCTCGCCGTCCAGGACGACGCCGTAGTCGCCGAGGGCGCCGGCGATGGACACCTTGCCGTCGCGGACGTCGGCCGCCACAGCGCGGGGGTCGCGGTCGTACGGGGAGCCCCAGCCGCCGCCGCCCGTGGTGCGGATGCGGATGATCTCGCCCGCCTGGACCGGGTGGTCGTCGACCAGCCCCTCCATCTCCTTGCCGCCGACCTCCACCCGGAAGGGCCGTCCGGCGAGGCCGCCGTTGACGCCCCAGCAGGACAGGATGGACCGGTCGGCGATGGACATGTAGGAGGCGTCGCGCAGCATCCGGATGTGCTTGTCGTAGCCGAGGCCGCCCCGGAACATGCCGGGGCCGCCCGAGTCGCAGGCGAGCCCGAGCCGTTCGACCCGGAAGGGCCAGCGGGCCTCGGCGAACTCCACGGGGATGTTGCGCGAGTCGGGCACGACGTGGATGGTGTCCTCGCCGTCGGCGTACCAGCGCCCGCCGGAGCCGCCGCCGAGCACCTCCCGCATCAGGTAGGGCTGCCCGTCGGCGTCCGTCCCGTACACGCCCGTGTAGCGGATGGTCTCCTGGTCGGCCGGCATCCGCCCGCCGGTGGCCTTGGCCAGCACTCCCGCCAGCACGCCGAGCAGGCGCAGGATGACGAAGGTGCGGGCGTTGGTCGGGGCGGGGAAGATCGGCGTGAGCAGGGTTCCCTTGGGCGGGAAGACCATCTTGATGAGCGGCACGACGCCTTCGTTGACGTCGAGTTCGGCCATCCGTTCGGGCGTGTCGGCCAGGTTGCGCAGGATGGGCGCGAGCCACTTCTTGAGGAAGACTCCGTCGGCGTAGTCGCCCGCGTGGTTGATCGGCCCCTTGGCCTGCGGTGACGTGCCGGTGAAGTCGATGGTGAGCGGCGCCTCGGCCGAGTGGTCGACGGTGAGGGTGATCCGCTGGGTGTGCAGGCGGGGTTCGTCGACGCCGTCGTGCTCGGCGTAGTCCTCCCAGACGTACGTGCCCTCGGGGATCTTGGACAGCAGTTCGCGGCGGAACGTCTCGGTGGTGTTGTCGATGATGGCGTCGAAGCACGCCTCCACCTCGTCGCGCCCGTACCGGTCGAACAGTTCGCCGAGCCGGCGGGCGCCCATGAGGCAGGCGGAGCACTCCGCGTCCAGGTCGCCGGCGAGCGAGTCCGGCATCCGGGAGTTGCGGGTCATGATCCGCAGCGCGGCCTCGTTGGGCACGCCCTGGTGCCACAGTTTGATCGGCGGGACCATCAGCCCTTCCTCGTAGGCCGACCGGGCGTCCGACGGCATGGAGCCGGGCACGGCGCCGCCGATGTCGTCGTGGTGCCCGAACGCCTGCACGAACGCCACCACCTCGCCGCGGTGGAAGACGGGCACGGTGACGCAGAGGTCGGGCAGGTGGCCGATGCCGCCTTCGGACAGGTAGACGTCGTTGTGGAAGAACACGTCGCCGGGCTTCATCGTCTCGATGGGGAAGTCCCGGACGACGGGCTGCACGAGCGCGCTGTAGGAGCGGCCGGTCAGCTTGCGCATCCGCCGGTCGTGGATGCCGGCGCGGAAGTCGTGCGCGTCGCGGATCATGGGAGATCGGGCGGTGCGCGCGATGGCGGTCTCGACCTCCTTCTCCACGGAGGCGAGTGTGCCTTCGACGATCTCGATGAGGATCGGGTCAGTCACGTCGGATCTCCACGTTGCCGTACTCGTCCACCGTGGCGGTGAAGCCAGGGTGCAGGGGGATGGTGGAGCCGTACTCCTCGATGACGGCCGGGCCGTGGATGACGGTGCCGGCCTCCAGCGCGGCGCGCTGGAGGATCGGGGTGTCGTGCGGCTCCTCGAAGATCACGCGCCTGGTCTCCTCGACGGGCTCGATCTTCTGGTACGGGTTACGCCGGATCGCCGGCCGGGTGATGGGCCCGATGCCGGAGACTCGCAGGTTGACCCATTCGACCGGGTGGCGCGGGTCGTCCCGGTAGGCGTACCCGTAGAGCTTCTCGTGCGCCTCGTGGAAGCGGTCGGTGACCTCCTGCCGCCATTCGTCGTCGAGCGGGCCGGCCGGGGCGGGCACCCGGACCTCGAACGCCTGCCCGTAGTAGCGCAGGTCGGCGCTGCGCGCGAAGACGGGCTCGGCGAAGCCCTCGCGTTCCAGGTCCTCGGCGGCCTGGCCCTCAAGCTCGCCGAAGATCTGCGCGGCCTTGCCGAGGGCGAGCTCGCGGGTGACGTACGTGCGCACGTAGTCGTTCTTGACGTCCACGGTGAGCAGGCCGAACGCGGAGACGTTGCCGGGCTCGGGCGGGACGAGCACGGCGGGCAGGCCGAGGATGTCGATGAGCCGGCAGGCCAGCAGCGGCCCCGACCCGCCGAACGTCACCAGCGGGAAGTCGCGCACGTCCAGGCCGCGCTTGACGGTGAGCTGGCGGATGGCGTTGCTCTGGTTGAACGCGCTGATCTCCAGGATGCCGTTGGCGGTCCGTTCGGGGCTGAGATCGAGCTTGTCGGCCAGCGCCTCGATGCCCATCCGGGCTGCGTCGTAGTCGAGCGGGATCTCCCCGCCGAGCAGGTGCGGCGGGATGCGGCGCAGGTAGACGTGGGCGTCGGTGACGGTCACCTCGGTGCCGCCGCGCCGGTAGCAGAGCGGGCCCGGGTCGGCGCCGGCGGAGCGGGGGCCGACCTTGAGCGTGCCCTCGGGCGAGATCCACGCGATCGAGCCGCCGCCCGCGCCGACGGTGACGATGTCGATCATCGGGATCTTGCACGGGAACCGGCCGATGGTGCCCTCGGTGGTGACGGACGGGTCGCCGTCGACGACCACGGTCACGTCGGTGGAGGTGCCGCCGCCGTCCAGCGTGATCACGCTCCCGTGCCCGGCGTTGGCGGCGATGAGCGCGGCGCCGAGGGCGCCGGCCGCCGGGCCGGACAGGACGGTGGTGATCGGCTGGTTGACGACCTCGCGGGCCGACAGCACGCCGCCGTTGGACTTCATCACCGAGAACGGCCGGCCGAGGCGGCCGGACAGGTTGGCGATGTAGGCCCGCATGGCGGGTTTGACCGCGGCGTCGACCAGGGTGGTGACGGCCCGCTCGTACTCGCGGTACTCGCGCAGCACGTCGCTGGAGAGCGAGACCACCGCCTCGGGGAACTCCCGTTCCAGGACCTCGCGCATGCGCCGCTCGTGGTCCGGGTTGGCGTACGAGTGCAGGAAGCAGACGCCGATGGCGGTGATGCCGCGTTCGCGGTACCAGCGGGCCACCTCGGCCGCCTGGGCCTCGTCGAAGGGACGCACCTCCTCGCCCCGGTGGTCGAGCCGCCCGCCGACGGTCTTCACCAGGTGTACCGGGACGATGCGGGGCGGTTTGACCCAGAAGTAGGAGTTGCCGTAACCGTCGGGCACGCTCTGCCGGCCGATCTCCAGCAGGAACTCGAAGCCCTCGGTGGTGATCAGCCCGAGGTTGGCGATGCGCTCCTCGAGCAGTTGGTTGGTGGCCACGGTGGTGCCGTGCACGATGGCGGCTGCTTCCAGCTCGCCGAGTTTCTCTATGCCGGCGACGAACCCGTCCGCGGGATTCGCGGGGGTCGAAGGGGTCTTGGTGGTGATGATGTCACCGGTCTGCTCGTCGACCGCGACCACGTCGGTGAACGTGCCGCCGGTGTCGACTCCGATTCGGACGCTACGCATGGCTCCTCAGCTTCGGCGCTTGCCAAGCACTTCGTCGATGACCCGGGGGGCGTTCTCAGTGCCGACGTACGCCGCCAGCCTGACCACGAGCTCCTGGGTCCTGCCGAGCTCGGCCTCGACTCTGGCCTTGCCCGACTGGCCCGCCTGGACGCCGAAGTACGCCCCGATGATGGTGCCGATCACGCCCGCGACCCCGGCGAACAGGGCGGCGGACTCCCCGGTCGCGAACACGGTCGCGGCGAAGGCGACGATGACCGCGATGATGCCCGTCAGCACCACGTAGAAGCCGTAACGCCACCGTGCCGCGTCGGCCTGGGCCGCGGTGCGGTCGTCCGGCGCCAGCATGGCGTCGAGCGTGGGGGGTTTGTCGGTGACCACTTGTTCCTCCTGATCCTCAGAGGAGAAATCTCCCATGAGGTCAGGTATGTAGCCAAGCGCTAAGGTGGCACCCCGTGACCGAACTGTCCGCCCTGTCCCCCGCGCCCCCTGGATCCCGCGACGCCGTCCTGAAGTTCTACTTCGGCCCGATGGACTGCGGGAAGTCCACTCTGGCCCTGCAGATGAACTACAACCACGGCCGTCAGGGCCGCCGCGGCCTGGTGCTCACCAAGCACGACCGGTCCGGCGAACCCAAGGTCACCAGCAGGATCGGGCTCGGCCGGGAGGCCATCGAGGTGGTCGACTCGATGGACCTGGTGGAGCTGGTCCGCGCCCACGACCGCATCGACTACCTGATCTGCGACGAGGCGTGCTTCTACACCGTCGAGCAGATCGAGCAGCTCGCCGACCTGGTCGACGGGCACGGCGTCGACGTGTACGCGTTCGGGCTCGCCTCGGACTTCCGCTCGGTGCTCTTCCCGGCCGCGCAGCGGCTCTTCGAGCTGGCCGACGAGGTGTGCCGGCTGCAGGTCGAGGTGCTGTGCTGGTGCGGGCGGCCGGGCCTGCTCAACGCCCGCGTGGTGGGCGGCGAGATGGTCCGTACGGGCGAGCAGGTGGTCATCGGGGACACCGACGCCTCACCCGTCCGCTACCAGGTGCTGTGCCGGCGCCATCACCGGGCGGGACTCCTCGGCGAGAGCGCCGGAACGGCTCAGACCGCGCAGTAGCCGTCGTCGCAGCCGTCGCCGGGGGTGGCGAGCTGCTGGATCGGCGTCTCACCGATGCGCTCGGCCACCTCGTCGATCGCGGCCGTCATCGTCTCGTACGGCTGCGCGCCCGACACCGCGAACTTCCCCTCGAACAGGAAGAGCGGCACGCCCGTGATGCCCAGCCGCCCGGCGCGGGCGATCTGCTCGCGGACCTCGGCGGCGCCCTCGCCGGTGTCGCGTACGCCCGCCTCGGCGGCGAGCTTGGCGAGCACCTCGGGGTCGCCGACGTTCAGGCCGTCCGTGAAGTGGGCGCGGAAGAGCAGGTCGGCCATCTCCTCGCCCTTGCCCTGGCCGGTGGCGACCTCGACGAGCCGGTGCGCCTCCAGGGTGTTGGCGCTGATCGCCTGGTCGAAGCGGAGCTCCAGGCCCTCGCCCGCGGCCACCTCCGTCACCCGGGAGGTCATCTGGGCCACGTTGCCGCCGAACTTGCGCTCCAGCGCGGGCAGCAGCGGCTCACCCTCGGCGGGCGCGTCGGGGTTGAGCTGGAACGGGCGCATGGTGACCTCGATGGTCCCGCCCTTGTCGCGGAACGCCTGCGCGGCACGGGCGAAACGAGCATGCCCGACATAGCACCAAGGGCAGACGACGTCGGAGAAAATCTCGACCTTCATACTTTTGGCAACGGCTTTGCCCGGCCGTCCATTCCGGATCAGCCCGCCGCCAGCTCCTCCAGCCGGAACGGAAGGTAGTCAGAGTCGTCGACCAGCGCGGACGCGCCGCGCCACCAGCCGAACCACTCGCCGCTGCGCCACATCCAGTCGGCCCGCTCGATCGCGGCCACCACATCGCCGACGGTGTCCCAGCGCTCGCCGAGCTCCTTGACGGTGGCGCCGTGGCGCAGCCCCCAGTCGCGCAGGATCCGGGCCGCCCGGGCGTCCACCCTTCTCGCGTACGGGTCGGGCTTCTCCCCCGGCAGCCGGTGCGGCCCCAGGCCGGCGGCCACGCCCCAGCTCCACTGCGCCTCGGCGGGGCGCGAGTAGCGCAGCGAGTGGAAGTCCAGGTTGGAGCCCAAATCGCCGTCCGGGCGGCGCGTCACCACCGCGTCCAGGCGGCCGCCCGCGTCGAAGTGCACCACCAGCCGCTGACCCGGCTTCGCTCCCCGGGGCAGGGCGAAGCGGTCCTCGGCCTGCCACGAGTTCAGGTCCACCTCGGCGACCGGCCTGCCCCACAGCTCGTCGGCGGCGTCGTCGGACACCCAGGCGGCCAGCATCTCCAGCGCGGTCAGGTCCGTCCACGGCTCGATCGCCACCGCCGTGCGCAGCACCTCGTCGGGGGCGGGCAGCTTGCCGCCCCGGGGCCGGGTCCACCACCGTTCGCCCAGCTCACGGGTACCGACCAGCAGCGCGGCGAGCGCGGCCAGCTCAGCCGAGCGCCTGGTCAGCGGAGCGCCCAGCACCAGCCCGACACACCGATCGCAACGCTCGGCCCCGATCACCGGCCGGAGGCCGGCGATCAGCGCGTCGGCGGTCGGGGTCTCCTCGCCCAGCAGGTGACGCACCACCCGCCGGGCCTCGGTACGCGCGTCTTCAGCATGAGCCTGCCGCATACTGCCACGCTACGCCCGTAGATCCTTTTCTGCGAGATCCCTGACCTGCTCCTTTCCCTGCTTATCGGACCGCGCCGCGACAAGGGGCACGGACGGACCGCCCTCGGCCTCGGCGCAGGAAGGCGGGGCGTCCGTCCGTACGAACAGCGGGATGCGTCAGCGGCGGGAGCGGCCGAAGAGCCAGCCGATGGCGGCGCTGCCGAGTGCGACGCCGGCGCCCATGCCGAAGGCGGCCAGCATCACCCACGGCGGTGTCTCCGTGCGGCGTTTCGGCGGCGCGGCGGGGCGTTCGAAGACGGCGGGGCGGGGCGCCGCCGGGGTGCTCGGTTCCGCCTCGGCGCGGATTTCGGCAGGGGTCACCGCCGGAGCCGCGACCTCGGCGGGAGCCGTTTCAGGGGTTTCCGTGCAGAGGTGGCGTTCGACGGCGGCGAAGAACTCGCCGGCCGTCTTCCGGGCCACGGAGCCGAGCATGCGCTGCCCCACTCCGCCGATCATGCCGCCGATCACCGCGTCGGCGTCGTAGTCGACCCGGGTTCCGCCGTCGACCTCGCTCAGCCGTACCTGGACGGTGGCCTCGACCGTCCCCGGGGCGCCCTGGCCGCGCGCCCGCAGCACGAACCGCTCCGGAGCCGTCGGCTCCGCGAGCGCGACCTCGCCCTGGTAGACGCCCTTGAGCGACGCCACGCCGGCGTTGACGGTCATCCGGTACGTGTCGGGGCCGCACTCCTCCAGGCGCTCGCATCCGGGGATGGTCCGCACCAGGACCGCCGGATCCTGAAGGGCTGCCCACACGCGATCTCTTTCGACGCCGATCTCGGCGCTTCCTGCGACTTTCACACCGTCACTCTAGGAAGCGACCTCCCTCCGGGATAAGGGCAACACCTGACCAACGTTCGGGCGCCGCCCTGTGATCAGGTCCAGGGGCTCTTGTGACGAAGGTCGCACCACATTGCTCTACAGCCTGTAGTACTACTGCAAGTAGATTGAACTACAAGCCGTAGAGCTCGGTTGAGGGGACATGGACGCACTTGATCTCGCACGGTGGCAGTTCGGCGTGACCACCGTGTACCACTTCCTGTTCGTGCCGCTGACGATCGGCCTGGGCATCTTCGTGGCCGGGCTGCAGACCGCGTGGCACCGTACAGGAAAAGAGCACTATCTGCGGCTGACGAAGTTCTTCGGCAAGCTCTTCGTGATCAACTTCGCGATGGGCGTGGTCACCGGCATCGTGCAGGAGTTCCAGTTCGGCATGAACTGGTCGGAGTACTCCACGTTCGTCGGTGACGTGTTCGGGGCGCCGCTGGCGATGGAGGCGCTGCTCGCCTTCTTCCTGGAGTCCACCTTCATCGGCCTGTGGATCTTCGGCTGGGACCGGCTGCCCAAGCGGCTCCACCTGGCCTCCATCTGGGCGGCGGCGCTCGCCTCCAACCTGTCGGCGTACTTCATCCTCGCCGCCAACGCCTGGATGAAGCACCCCGTCGGCTACGAGGTGATCGACGGCAAGGCCAGGATGAACGACCTGTGGGCGGTGCTCACCAACTCCACCGCGCTCGCCCAGGTGCCGCACGTGGTCTCCGCCGCGTTCGTGGTGGCCGGCGGGTTCGTGCTGGCGGTCTGCGGCTACTGGATGCTGCGGAGCAAGGCCGAGATGTGGCGCAGCGCCGCCCGGGCGGCGCTGGTGATGACGGCGATCGCGGGCGCGGTCGTCGCGGGCACCGGCGACTGGTCCGCCAAGCTGATGTACGAGCAGCAGCCGATGAAGCTGGCCGCCGCCGAAGCACTGGAACACGACACCGCCGGGGCCGGCTTCACCGTCGTGCCCGGCATCGAGATCCCCAAGCTGCTCAGCTTCCTGTCCACCTACGACACCGAGGCCGTCGTCCCGGGCACCGAGGACCTGCAGCGCCGCTTCGAGCAGGAGTTCGGCCCCGGCGACTACCGCCCCGACCAGACCGTGGTCTTCTGGTCGTTCCGGCTGATGATCGGCTTCGGCATGGCGACCGCCGGCCTGTCGGTGCTCGGGCTCTGGCTGACCCGGCGCCGGCGGCGGATGCCCGACTGGCTGTCGCGGGCGTTCCTGCTGGCCCTGCCGCTGCCGCTGCTCGCCGTGACCGCCGGCTGGCTGCTGAGCGAGATCGGCCGGCAGCCCTGGACCGTGGCGGGCGAACTGCTGACGGCCGCCTCCGTCTCCCCCGGCGTGAGCCTGACCGAGGTGGCGATCTCCCTGACGGTCTTCACGCTGGTGTACGGCGCGCTCACCGTGGTCGAGATCATCCTGCTCGCCCGCCACGTACGCAAGGGCCCCGAGGAGACCGAGCACGCTCCCGCGGCCGAACAGCTCCAGCCGTCGCTCATGTACTGAGGAGCCCGCAGTGATCGACTTCTGGTTCGTCATCATCGCCTTCCTGTGGACGGGCTACTTCGTCCTGGAAGGATTCGACTTCGGCGTGGGGCTGCTGGCGCCGTTCGTCAGCCGTAACGACGCGGAGCAGCGGCAGAGCCTGCAGACCATCGGCCCCGTGTGGGACGGCAACGAGGTCTGGCTGATCACCGCGGTCGGCGCCATGTTCGCCGCCTTCCCCGCCTGGTACGCGGGCATGTTCAGCGGCTTCTACCTGCCGGTCATGCTGGTGCTGGTCGGCCTCATCGTGCGCGGCGTCGGCCTGGAGTGGCGCGGCAAGGTGGAGAACCCCGCCTGGTGCGACCTCGGCATCGTCGTCGGCAGCGCGCTCCCCGCCTTCGTCTGGGGCACCATCTTCGCCGACCTGCTGTACGGGAGCGCGGCGGCGGCCATGCTGGGCGGCGCGTTCTCCCTCTCGGTGTGCCTGCTCCACGGCGCCGTCTTCCTGGCGCTCAAGACGGACGGCCGGGTCCGCGCCCGCGCCAGGACGGCCGCGCTCGCCCTCAGCGCGGTGACGCTGCCCATCGGCGTCATCGCGCTGTCGGGCATGGGCACGATCCCCGCGCTCGCCGCGATGGCCGCCCTGGCCGCCGCCCCCGCCCTGGTGTGGCGGCACCGCGAAGGCTGGGCGTTCCTCGCCATGGCGGGCACGATCGTGCTGGCGTCCACGGCCGTCTTCACCCAGCTGCGGACGGCCCCGCTGCCCGGCCTGACCCTCGCGGAGGCCGCCTCCGGCCCCTACACGCTGACGATGCTGAGCTGGATCGGCCTGATCGCGCTCCCCTTCGTCCTCGGCTACCAGGGCTGGACCTACTGGGTGTTCAGAAAGCGGGTCCTGACCGCCGCCGGTCAGTAGCCGGAGCCGGCTTCCTTGCCGGGGGCGGGGGACTGGCTGACGCGGTGGTCGCTGAGGTGCAGGTCGCCGTCGAGCGGCACCTGGAGGGCTTCCAGGACCTCCAGGTCGCCCAGGACGGTCCACTTGGGGCCGACGAGGTGCGGTTTGTACTCGGGGGCCTGGTCCATCCAGGCGTCCTTGCCCTCCTCGGTGGCGAAGGTGCTCACGAAGAACTCGCCGTCCTCCGTCTTGCAGTAGCCGGTGCGGATGTCGGCGGCGTCGACCTGGATGCGGGGGGCGCAGCCCACCTTGTCGGCGAGCTGCTCCACGGTGAGTGCCGGGAGTTGCTCCTGTTTCTGGCCGGCGGCGACGTAGCTGCTGTCCCCGCCGCCGGGGCTGCATGCGACGAGGAGCCCGGCCAGGAGCGCGAAGGCGGGCAGACGTGGAAAAGTCGTCATGTGCGGAGATACGCGGGGTTCGCGAGGAGGGTTCACCGCAGGATGACGCAGCCGCGGGCGGCGAGATCGCGCAGGTCCAGCACGCGCGAGTCGGCCAGCCCGGCGGCGGACGGGGGCAGGGTGGTCAGCCGGTTGCCTCTCAGGTGGAGTTCGCGGAGGCGGTGAGAGGTCGGGCAGGGCGCGCAGCCTGTTGCCGTCGAGGCGCAGCTCCTCCAGCTCGGACAGGTCCCCGGTCCAGGCGGGCAGCTCGGTGAGTTCGTTCCACGCCAGGTCGATGAGCCGGGCCCCGGAGGGCGCGGCCCCGGGGAACCGGGTCAGGCCGGCGCCGGGCGCGCGCACCTCCGCCACGCCGCCGGACGGGTCCGGGGCGGCGGGCGGAGGTGGCTCGCCGGAGGGGCCGGGGTCACGCGTGCTCATGCCCGCGATCATGCCAGGCGCGGCCGATCAGGCGCGCGGGCCGCATGCCCGCGGCGAGGCCGGTCAGCCGCGCAGGTCGAACAGCTCCGAGGGGGAGATGGGCATGCGGTCGATGTCGATGCCTTCGGCGTCCTCGATGGCGGAGGCGATGACCGCCGACACCGGGATGACGCCCGCCTCGCCCGCGCCCTTGATGCCCAGGGGGTTGAGCGGGGAGGGGGTTTCGAGGTGGGCGGTTTCGACGTGCGGGACCTCCGTGGCGTAGGGCATGAGGAAGTCCATGAAGGAGGCGTTGACGAGCTGCCCGTGCGTGTCGTACGCCATCCGTTCGTAGAGGGCGCCGCCGATGCCCTGGGCGACCCCGCCGTGGATCTGCCCCTCGACGATCATCGGGTTGATCAGCTTGCCGCAGTCGTGCACGACCGCGTACTTGACCACCTTGATCTCGGCGGTGACGGGGTCGGTCTCGACGATGGCGGCGTGCATGCCGGAGGCGAAGGTGGAGCGGATCGGCGAGTAGTAGTCGCGGCCCTCCAGCCCGGGCTCGTCGCCCTCGGCGACCGGCGGCCGGTCCGGTGAGGAGGCGCCGGAGAACTGGGTGGCCTTGGCGGCCTCGTCGTCGAAGGCGTACCGCAGGGGGTTGGCCAGCACCGCCACCGTGGAGAGCGGGACGGCCGAGGAGGGGTCGCCGACCACGTGCACGACGCCGTCGGTGATCTCCAGGTCGTCGGGGTTGGCCTCCAGGGCGTCGGCGGCGATGCGCAGCGCCTTCTCGCGCACCTTGCGGCAGGCGAGGGCGATGGCGTTGCCGCTCATGACCGCGGCCCGGGAGGCGAAGGTGCCGACCGCGTACCCGAACCTGCGGGTGTCGCCGGTGACGACGGAGACCCGTTCGATGGGCACGCCCAGTTCGGTGGCGGCGATCTGGGCGAACACGGTCTGGTGGCCCTGGCCCTGGGAGGTGAGCCCGGTGGAGACGTGCACCCGCCCGTCGGAGGTGATCTGCACGTGCCCGCCCTCGTAGGGGCCGACGCCGGTGCCCTCGACGTAGCAGCCGATGCCGATGCCGCGGTTGGGCGCGGGTTCGAAGTCGTCCCAGCCGATCAGTTCCTTGACCATGCGGAGCATCTCGGGGTAGTCGCCGCTGTCGTAGATGAGCGGCCGCCCGTCCTGGAAGGTCATCCGCTGGTCGTACGGGAACTCGTCGGGCTGGATGAAGTTGGCGGCGCGCACTTCGGTGCGGTCCTTGCCCAGGTAGCGGGCGATCTTGTCCATCGTCCGCTCCATGCAGAACACGCCCTGCGGGCGGCCCGCGCCCCGGTACGGGGTGACCTGCACGGTGTTGGTGTAGACGGAGCTGAACTCCACGCGGTAGGCGCCGAGCTTGTACGGCCCGAGCAGCTGGGTGGAGGTGATGATCGGCACGATGATCCCGTACGGGGTGTAGGCGCCGTGGTCGTGCAGGATGCGCACGTCCAGGCCGAGCACCCGGCCGTCGTCGTCGAAGCCGACCCGCACGTGCTGCACCTGGCCGCGCTCGTGGGCGGAGGCG
This sequence comes from Nonomuraea sp. NPDC049649, assembly GCF_040675175.1. NCBI lineage: Bacteria > Bacillati > Actinomycetota > Actinomycetes > Streptosporangiales > Streptosporangiaceae > Nonomuraea > Nonomuraea sp. NPDC049649. The sequence continues at coordinate 202,987 of NZ_JBFAOH010000003.1, read as the reverse complement.
ATGAAGTGCTCGCGCCGGTCCTCGGTCCACTTGATCTCCCGGCCGAGGAGCCTGGCGGCCCACGGCACCAGGATCTCCTCCGGCCACGGGTGCATGATCTTGACGCCGAAGCCGCCGCCGACGTCGGGCGCGATCACCTCGACGTTGGTCAGGGGCAGGTCGAGCGCGGCGGCGATGGCCATGCGGACGCTGGTGGAGGTCTGGGTGCTGGAGTAGACGCGCAGGTCGGAGCCGTCCCAGCGGGCGTAGACGCCGCGGCCTTCGAGCGGCATGCTGGCGCTGCGCTCGATGTCGAGCCGGAACGTCAGGGTGTGCGGGGCGGCGTCGATGGCCTCCCCGGCGCTCAGCCCGGCCGTGGAGGGCACCTCCTGGACGAGGTGGGCGCCGACGTTGCCGGGCACGTCCTCGTGCACGAGGTGGCCGCCCTGCACCGCGTCCTCGACGCCGACGACCGGCTTGAGCGGCTCGTACTCGACCTCGATGAGCGCGCAGGCGTCCTCGGCGAGGTAGCGGTCGGTGGCCACGACCATGACGACCGGCTCGCCGACGTGCCGGACGACGTCCTTGGCGAGCGGGTAGGCGGTGCGGCCGTGGGTGAGCGCCGGGTGCGGGATGAGCAGCGGCAGCGGCCGGCCGACCCGCTCGGGCAGGTCCTCGTACGTGTAGATGGCGATGAGGCCGTCCACGTCGAGCGCGGCGCTGACGTCGATGTCGCGGATGCGGGCGTGCGCGTGCGGGGAGCGCACGAACGCGGCTGCAAGCGCGTCGGAACCCAGGTCGTCGACGTAACGGCCCTGCCCGGTGAGCAGCCTGGGATCCTCGCGGCGCTGCACCGGCTCACCGAACAGCCTGGTGGTCATGACTCCTCGGCCTTCAGTTCGGCCGCGCGGTGCACGGCCTTGACGATGTTCTGATAACCCGTGCAGCGGCACAGGTTGCCGGAGATGCCCTCCAGCACCTCCTCGTCGGTGGGCGCCGGGTTCTCCTCCAGCAGCGCGGTCACCGTACAGAGGAAGCCGGGCGTGCAGAAGCCGCACTGCAGGGCGTGGCACTCGGCGAACGCCCGCTGTACGGGCGACATGCCGTCCGGCCCGGCCAGCCCTTCCACGGTGGTGATCTCGTGCCCGTCGGCGGTGACGGCCAGCATCAGGCAGGAGCGCACCGGCCGGCCGTCGAGCAGCACCGTGCAGCAGCCGCACACGCCGTGCTCGCAGCCGACGTGGGTGCCGGTCAGGCCGAGGTCCTGGCGCAGGCAGTCGGAGAGCAGCCGCCTGCCCGGCACCCGCGCCCGGCGCGTGGTGCCGTTCACGTTGAGGGTGATCTCGTGCTCCGAATTCATCCAGCCGCCTCCCTGGCCGCGTCCTTGAGCGCCTGCTCGGCCAGCACCCCGACCAGGTGGAGCCGGTAGGCGGCCGAGGCGTGCACGTCTCCGTCCGGTTCGGCGCGTTCCCGTACGGCCCCGGCGGCGTCCGGCCAGGGGACGGTCGCGGCGGGCCGGTGGGCGCAGGCCTCGGTCACGTCGACCACGACCGGGACCGGGCCGACGCCGATGCAGCCGACCTTGGCGGCGCTGACGCACAGGTCGTCGTCGAGCGTCACCACGGCGCAGACCCCGGCCAGCGCGTAGTCGCCGTGCCGCCGGGCCACCTCGCGGAAGGCGGTGCCGGTGCGCGGCGGCAGCTCCGGGAAGAACGCCGAGACGGCCAGCTCTCCCGGCTCTGCCGCCGACTCCATCGGGCCGGTGAAGAACGCGTCCGCGGGCACGTCCCTGGTCGCCGTCCCCGACCCGCCGTCCGCGCGGCGGGCCAGGCGGACCGAGCCGCCGAGTACGGACAGGACGGCGGGCAGCTCGGCGGCCGGGTCGGCGTGCACGAGGCTGCCCACCACGGTGCCCCGGTTGCGGATCACCGGGTGGGCGACCAGCCGGAGCGCCTGGGCGAGGAGCGGGTGCGGGTCGGCCCGCTCCACGTCGGCGTGCCGGGCCAGCGCGCCCACCGTGACCCCGCCGGGGCCGGTGCCGACCGTGCCGAGGCCGGGCAGGCGGTTGATGTCGACGATGTGGTCCGGCGCGGCGATCCGCATGTTGAGCATCGGGATGAGGCTCTGCCCGCCGGCGAGCACCTTGCCGCGCTCCCCCGCCTCGGCCAGGATCTCCAGCGCCTCGCCGAGGTCGCGGGGGGCGTGGTACTCGAACGGCGGCGGCTTCACCCGGCCTCGCTCCCGACGGTCTGGGGGGAGCGCCGGGCGATGGCCCGGAGCAGGTGCCAGCCGCCCACCACCACGATGGTGCCGAGCGCGATGCCCTCAAGCCTGAAGTCGCTCGTGATCACGTGCTTCACCGGTCCGATGGCCAGGATGATGCCCGCGCCGATCGGGACCATGTTCACCGGGTCGGCGAAGTCCACCCGGTTCTCGATCCAGATCTTGGCGCCGAGGAGCCCGATCATGCCGTACAGGATGACCGTGATCCCGCCCAGCACGCCGGACGGCGTGGCCGAGACCAGCGCGCCGAACTTCGGCATCAGGCCGAAGAGGATCGCGATGACGCCGGCGATGTAGTAGGCGGCGGTGGAGTAGACCTTGGTGGCCGCCATGACGCCGATGTTCTCGGCGTAGGTGGTGGTGGGCGAGCCGCCGACCGAGCTGGCGACCACGGTGGCGAGGCCGTCGGCGGCGACGGCCCGGCCCATGTACGGGTCGAGGTCCTCGCCGGTCATCTCGCCGACGGCCTTGACGTGGCCGATGTTCTCCGCGACGAGCGCGATGACGGCGGGCAGGACCAGCAGTACGGCCGAGGTCTCGAAACTGGGCCAGGTGACGGGCGGCAGGCCGATCCAGGCCGCGTCCGCCACCCCGCTGAGGTCGACCCGGAAGTGGGCGGCGATCTGCGTGGCCCCGTCGTCGTAGGCGGGCACCATGCCGAAGATCCGGTCGGCGCCCCACGAGAGCAGGTAGCCGGCGACGAGCCCGACGAGGATGGCGATCCGGCCGATGAAGCCCTTGAACGCCACCACCACGACGAACGTGATCAGCATCGTGATCAGGGCCATCCACTGGTCCTGCGGCCAGTAGACGTCCGCGACCACGTACGCGAGCCCGAATCCGATGAGCATGACCACCGCGCCGGTGACCGGCGGCGGGAAGATCTTGTTGAGTATCTGGACGCCGAGGAAGTGGACCGCGAGGCCGACCAGGGCCAGGACGAACCCGGCCACCAGGATCGCGCCGACCACGATCGAGCTCGCCTCGGGGCTGTCGCCGCCGAACAGCGCCCTGATGGCCAGGACGCCGCCCACGAAGGAGGCGCTCGTGCCCAGGTAGCTGGGCACCCTCCCCTTGACGATCAATAGGAAGAGAATGGTGGCGACCCCGGACATCATGATCGCCATGTTCGGGCTGAGCCCCATCACCAGGGGGAAGACGAACGTCGCGCCGAACATCGCGACCACATGCTGGGCGCCGAAGCCCACCATGCGGGGCCAGCTCAGCCGTTCGTCGGGTTTGACCACCTCACCGGGAGCCAGAGTCTTACCATCGCCGTGTTTGGTCCACCCGAATGCCATGTGAACCCCTTTTCACCGGGCCGCGTGCTTGCGGGCACATTAGGCGAGCGCGCGTATTGGTACACGGGCATGATCTGCCAAATTCGCCGGGCGGGCCAGTGTCCCCGTTGCGCACATCTGCCAACGGGGCCCGGTGATCGTTCAGTGGACGTGGATGGTGAAGCCGTCGCCGCTGACCCGCTGACCCGATCGGATCTTGGCCGTCTTGCGCAGCTCCACCTCGCCGTCCACCTGCACCATTCCTTCGGCGATCAGCATTTTGGCCATGCCGCCGGTCTCGGTCACCCCGCAGTACTTCAGCAGGTCGCAGAGCGGGATGTAGTCGGAGCGCAGTTCGAAGTCCACGCCTGCCAAGACTAGATGCCGCGCATGCGCAGCACGTGCAGGGCCAGGGTCAGGTTGAGGCGCAGGTGCGGGTCGTCGGTGAAGTTGCCCAGCATCCGCTCCAGCTTCCCTATGCGGTAGCGCAGGGTGTTGTAGTGGAAGTGGAGCCGCCGGGCGGTCTCGGCCACGTTGAGGTTCGTCTCCAGCAGGACCTGCAGCGTGCGGCGCAGGTCGGCGTTCTCGGCGTCGTCGTCGGCGGCCAGCGGGCCGAGCGTCTCGCGGACGAACGCGTGCAGCTCGGCGGTGTCGCTGACCAGCGACAGCAGCCGGTAGACGCCGAGCTGGTCGAAGTGGGCGACCGCGCCGGGGCCGTGCAACTGGCGGCCCACCCGGGCCGCCTTCAGCGCCTGGGAGTACGCCTCGGGCAGCGTCTCGGGGCCGCTGCTGGGGCGGGAGGTGCCGGTGGAGAACGTTATGGGCGGCGTGTCCGCGAAGGCCGAGGCGGCGTCCTTGGCGACGCGGGCCGCGTCCACGGCGGCGTCCAGCACCGCCACCACCTCGTGGGAGAAGCCCGCCACGGCGCCGCGCGGGTCGTGCCGGCGCATCGCGGCCGTCCAGCAGGTGACCAGCCGGTCCTGGGCGGTGCGCTCGTCGGCCTCGGGGTCGAGCTCGGCCACCAGCACGGTCACCGGCCGCTCCAGGTCCCAGCCGAACGCCCGCGCCCTGGCCACCACCCGCTCACCCGACCCGGCCCGGCCGGTGAGCACGTCGCGCAGGAAGTCGGCGCGGTACTTGCTCTCGACCGCGTTCACCGCCTCCTGCCGGGTGACGGCGAGCGCGGCGACGGTGGCGGCCCGTTCCAGGATGCTCACGTCGCTGTCGCGGATCGCCCCGGCCGGGCTGTAGGCGATGATCCGGCCGTGGTGGTGACCGCCCGCGATCACCGGCACCGAGACCCAGGCGCGGGCGCCGGAGCCGGTCGCCGCCTCGCGGGCGAGGTCGCGGGTGACGGAGTCGCGCAGCGCCGCCTCGTGCCGCCCGGCGGACGCCAGCACCCGGCCGCGGCCGTCCACGGCGGCCACCGATATGTCCAGCAGCTCCGCCACCTCCGCGGTGACCTCGTCCAGCCCGCCGCCGGCCAGCACCACGTGAACCAGCGCGCGGTGTGCCTCCTCGGCGCGGACGAGCACGGCCGCCTGCCGGTTGAGGATGTCGGTGAGCACCTGGTTGAGGATGTCGTCGAAGCCGACGTCGTTCGGCAGCAGGATCAGCGGGAAGCCGAGCCGGTCGGCCTGCTCGACCATCTCCGGCGGCAGCTCGTCGACGTACCGGCCGAGCTTGATCGCGAGCGCGGCCAGCCCGCGCTCGTCCAGGTCGGCCACCAGCCGGCCGAGCGACTGCGGGGTGTTGCGCAGCGGGTAGCCGGTGGTGAGCAGCAGCTCGTGCGGCTTCACCCAGGGCAGGATGTCGGGGACTTCCATGACGTTGAGGCGCTGCACGACGCGGCCCAGCCCGCTCTCTCCTGCGATCAGCCGGGCCTCCGCGAGTGTCGACACGCCCAGCAGTTCTCCGACGGACACACCGTGGATGATCGTTCCTGTACTGGCGAGACGGACGGGGGGCTCCATGGAGTGATTGTGGCCGACGGGGCCGTCTGTCAGGAAGAGCCCAGTCTTCCCGCTGACTGTTGGCAAATTTCTCCGTACGGAGGGTTGCGCCGCCGTTCTACGGTCAGGTCCAAGGTCGGTAGGGAGGTCCGGTGACGGTCGGTACTCACGCGAGACGGGTACGCACACACGTCACGGGCGCCGCGAGCACCGCGGTCCGCCCGGTCCTGGAGGCTTCGAGGCGGCCCGCCCGGGTGCTCGCCGCGTTCCCCGCGGGGATCTACCTGGAGGTCCGGACCGAGCTGGAACCCTCCGTGATCGCCGTCGTGACGGGGCTCGCCACCCGGCTGCCGAACTCGGTGCTGCTCGCCGGGGCCCTGCCGCGCGTGACGATGGGTGACGAGGCGTTCGTCGGCGACGGAACGGTCGAGGTGGGCGGGCTGATCCTGCGCGCCCGCCGCTGGTGGGATCCCTCGCCACCGCTGGGCGCGGTCGATCCCGCGGCGCTGCCGCCGTCGTCGGCGCTGGCCCGGCGGGGCAGGCCGGGCCTCGACGGCAACGACGCGGTCGAGTTACTGGCGACGAGCTGTGCCTCGGAATGGCTGCTGGGCGCGGTGACGGCGGCCGAGAAGCTGGTCGGCCTCGGCCCCGGGCTCACGCCCAGCGGCGACGACGTGCTGGCCGGGCTGCTGGTGACGCTGCGCCACCTGGGCGCGGCGACCGGATGTCAGAAGGCCGTCGATCTCGCCGGGTGGCTGGGGGCGGCCGTGACGTTCGACGCGCGCACCCGTACCACCCCCATCTCCGCCACGCTGCTGCACTGCGCGGCGCGCGGCGAGGCCTGCCCGGAGGTGCTGGCGGTGCTGCGCGGGCTGGCCGGGCGCCGGCCGCTGGAGGCGGCGCTGCGGCGGCTGCGCGGGCTGGGCCACACCTCGGGCGCCGACCTGGCGCAGGGCATCGCGATCGGGCTTGAGACGGTACGGGCGCTGGGAGGACGGAAATGAGCGACGCGGTCTTCGTCCGCAAGGGCGTCTACCACGACTCGGTGACGCTGATGCGGGTGAGCAGGGCGCTGTCGGAACTGCCGGGCACGGAGGTGGCCGTGGTCGCCATGGCCACCGAGCTCAACCTGGGGCTCGCCCGCGACCTGGGCTTCGAGCTGCCCGCGGCCGACCCGGGCGATCTGCTGGTCGCGCTGCGCGGGCCGGACACGGCCACGGCGGCGCAGGAGCTGGACCGCCACCTGGCCGCGCTCTCCGCGGCGGGGCCGGGGCAGGAGACCGAGCAGCCGCCGCTGACCACCCGGTCCGCGGCCCGGCGCGGCGGCGACCTGGCGCTGGTGTCGGTGCCGGGCGAGCACGCCTTCGCCGAGGCGATGGACGCGATCGAGTCCGGGCTGCCCGTGATGATCTTCAGCGACGGGATGCCCGCCGAGCGGGAGCGGCTGCTGAAGGAGCGCGCCGACGAGCGCGGCGTGCTCGTCATGGGGCCCGACTGCGGCACGGCCGTGGTCGGCGGGGTGGGGCTGGGCTTCGCCAACGTGCTCCGTCCCGGGCCCGTCGGGCTGGTGGCCGCCTCCGGGACCGGCGCCCAGCAGGTGAGCTGCCTGCTGGACCAGGCCGGGGTGGGGGTCAGCCACGTGCTGGGCGTCGGCGGCAGGGACCTGTCGGCCGAGGTCGGCGGCCTGTCGACGGTGCGGGCGCTGCGCATGCTGGACGAGGACCCGGCCACCGAACTGATCGTGCTGGTCTCCAAGCCGCCGGACCCCGAGGTGGCGGGCCGGGTGCGGAAGGTGGTGGAGTCGCTGCGGACGCCGGTGGTGGAGGCGCTGCTCGGCTCCGGCGCCGACCTCACCGCCGCCGCCGAGGACGCGCTGCGCGCGCTCGGCCGCCCGGTGCCGGACTGGCTCTCCTGGGACGGTTCCCGCCCGGACGGCGTACGAGGGCCGCTCGTCGGGATCTACTCCGGGGGGACGCTCTGCTCGGAGGCCGCGCTGATCGCCGGGACCGGGGAGTTCACCGACTACGGCGACGACGCCTACACCCGCGGGCGCGCCCACCCGATGATCGATCCCACGCTGCGCCTGGAGGCCCTGCGCGAGACGCCGCCGGGCGCCGTGGTGCTCCTGGACGTGGTGCTCGGCCACGCGGCCGACCCCGACCCCGCCGCCGCGCTCGCCCCGGCGATCGCCGCCCGGCACGCCACCGTGGTGGTCGCGCTGATCGGCACCGAGGCCGACCCCCAGGACCTGCGCCGGCAGGCGGAGACGCTGCGCGACGCCGGCGCCGCCGTGTTCACCTCCAACGCGCGAGCCGCCCGGCACGCCGCCTCGATCCACCGGGGGAACCAGTCATGACTCTGCTCGACGGCCCGCCTCACGTCATCGCCGCCGGCGCGGGCCTGCTCGCCGACGCGCTGGCCGAACAGGCCGCCGCGGTGACCGGCGTCACCTGGCGCCCGCCCCTGGCGGGCACCGCCGGCGACCTGGCCAGAGTGCTCGCCGACCCGCGCAGGCAGGCCGCCAACGACCTGGCCGTGCGCCGCCTCACCTCCGCCCGCCCGCACCTCACCGGGGTACGGCGCGCCTCGGAGGTGCTGCGCCAGGCGGAGCCCACGTTCCTGCACGCCGGCCCGCCCATCACGTGGGAGCGGGCGTCCGGGCCGATGCGCGGCGCGCTCGTGGGCGCGATGCTCTTCGAGGGGTACGCGCACGACGAGGAGGAGGCGGTGGCCCGGCTCGCGGGCGGCGAGGTGCGGCTGGAGCCGTGCCACCAGCACGCGGCCGTCGGCCCGATGGCGGGCGTCGTCAGCCCGTCGATGTGGCTGTACGAGGTGCGCGACCTCGAACACGGCGGCACCGCGTACTGCTCGCTCAACGAGGGCCTGGGCAAGGTGCTGCGGTACGGCGCGTACGGGGCCGAGGTGCTCGACCGGCTGCGCTGGATGGACACCGTGCTCGGGCCGGTGCTGTCGGCGGCCATCGAGCTGGCCGGGCCGATCGACCTGCGCAACATGATCGCGCAGGCGCTGCAGATGGGCGACGAGCTGCACAACCGCAACCGGGCGGCGACCTCGCTGATGCTGCGCGAGCTGGCCCCGGCCATCGCCGACGCGGCCCCGGGCAGCGCCTCGGAGGTGCTGCGCTTCATCGCGGGCAACGACCACTTCTTCCTCAACGCGGGCATGGCCGCGGCCAAGGTGAGCACCGACGCGGCCCGGGACATCCCGGGTTCGAGCATGGTCGTGGCGATGGCGCGGAACGGCACGGACTTCGGGGTGCAGGTGTCGGGGCTGGGCGGGCGGTGGTTCACCGGGCCGGCCGGGGTGCCCGACGGGCTGTATCTGGGCGCGTACGGGCCGGAGGACGCCAACCCGGACATCGGCGACTCGACGATCACCGAGACGTCCGGGCTGGGCGGGTTCGCGATGGCCGCCGCTCCGGCCATCGTCCGGTTCGTGGGCGGCGAGGTCGCCGACGCGGTGGCGGCCACCCGGTCGATGTACGAGATCACGCTGGCGGAGCATCCGGCCTACCAGATCCCGGGGCTCGGCTTCCGCGGCACGCCCACCGGGATCGACGTCACACTCGTCGCCCGTACCGGGCTGCTGCCGGTGGTGAACACCGGGATCGCGGGGAAGGTCGCGGGGACCGGCCAGGTCGGCGCGGGGCTCGTGAGCCCGCCCGTGGAGGCGTTCACGGCGGCGCTGCGGGCGCTGGCCGAGAACGCGGCCGACCCCTCCGATCCATAGCCGATCCGCACGTCGGCCTGGGTAAAAGTGGGACCACGGTTCCCACCCGGTTCACCTGCCTATATGGTGGCGAATCCCATAACGTGAACCTATGGCGCGACTTGTGACGTTCGAGGCTTGAGATGGGAGCGGACATGTCAGCCGACCGCGTGCTGAGCGGCCCCGGCGCTGAAGGCGGTGCTCCAGACAGCCAGGGCAAGCTCATCGGCAGGCGCTACCGGCTGATGTCTCCTGTGGGCCGGGGCGGCATGGGCGTGGTGTGGCACGCCCACGACGTCCTGCTCGACCGGGACGTGGCCGTCAAGGAGCTCCTGCTGCCCTTCGGGCTGGACAACGCGGGCAAGCAGGCCGCGCACCGGCGGGTGCTGCGCGAGGCCAGGTCAGCGGCCCGGCTGCAGCACCCGGGCATCGTCACCGTGCACGACGTGGTCGAGGAGGACGGCCGCCCCTGGATCGTCATGGAGCTGGTCCGCTCCTGGTCGCTGGAGCAGGCGGTGCGGCAGAGCGGCCCGCTGCCCGTCATCCAGGCCGCCGAGATCGGCATCCGGGTGCTCGACGCGCTCCGGCACGCGCACGCGGCCGGCATCCTGCACCGCGACGTCAAACCGGGGAACGTGCTGCTCACCTCCGACCGCGTCGTGCTGACCGACTTCGGCATCGCCGCCATCGAAGGCGACGTCACCATCACCCAGACCGGGCTGCTCATGGGCTCGCCCGCGTACATCCCGCCGGAGCGCCTGTCGGGGCAGCCGATCTCGGCGGCGGCCGACCTGTGGTCGTTCGGCGCGACGCTGTACGCCGCCGTCGAGGGGCGGCCGCCCTACGAGGGGCCGGACGCGGTCGCGGTGCTCGGCGCGGTGATGACGCAGGAACCGACCAGGCCGCAGCGGGCGGGCGCGCTGCTGCCGGTGATCGAGGGGCTGCTGCACAAGAACCCCGCCGAACGGCTCACCTCCGACCAGGCGGCCGACCTGCTGGAGCGGGTGCTGCTGGCGCACGGCTCGACCCGGCCGCGCACCCCGGAGGCTCCGTCTCCGCTGCCCTCCATCGACGATCCGGCGGCCTCCGGGGCGCTGCCGCCGTTCGACACGCCGTCCGGGCCGCTGCCCTCGCGGATCGTGGAGACGCCTTCAGGTCCGGTACGCGTCCCGTACGAATCCGAAGGCGGCACGTCCGGCGGGTACGCGGCGCCGACCGGCGGCCAGTCTCCCCCGGCTTTCGACGCGTTCTCCTCGGGCCCGCAGTCCCTTCCGGGGCTGGGCGGGTCGGCCTCGCGGTCGCTGTCGGACCCGGCCCCGGGCGCCTACTCCGGTCCGGGCAGCACCTCCGGGCCGTACCCGATGCCGGACCAGAGCACGTCCGGCCCGTACCCGATGCCCGATCAGAGCACGTCGGGGCCGTACCCGGGACAGGACCACGGCACGTCGGGACCGTATTCGAGACCGGACCACAGCACGTCGGGGCCCTACCCGATGCCCGGCCAGAGCACGTCCGGCCCTTACTCGATGCCCGGGCAGAGCACGCCGGATCCGATGCCTGGGGCGCCCGGAGCCGGGGGCGGCCCGTCCTTCTCCAGCGGGGACCGGCCCTGGCAGTCCAGCGACACCGGCGAGCAGACGGCGCCGCCCATCCTGCCGCTGACCAGCGACAGCCGGAGCGCGGGCGTCTCCGCGCGCTGGCCGCTGGCCACCGACGACGACCTGCGCGACCAGGCGCACCAGCTGTCCAAGGACATCAGCCGCAGCCGCCTGGCCCAGCTGCCGGGCGGCCCGCAGCGGCCCGCCCCCAAGCCCGCCCCCAGGCCCGCCACCAGCCGGCGCAGGCCCGAGGAGACCGGCAACGCGTGGGTGCGCGACGGGCGGCCGACGCCGCTGCTGATCGCCGCCGCGGTGGGCGCGGTGGCCGCCGTGGTGGCCGTGCTGGTGCTGTTCTCGTCGGTGGGGTCCGAGGCGCCCGCGGCCAGCCCGCTCGCGGCCACCGACAGTCCCGCGCCCAAGGCCGAGGCCTCCCCCGTGCTCGACGGGTACACCGAGGAGACCGGGCCCGGGTTCAGCGTCGGGCTGCGCCAGGGCTGGAAGATGAGCACGTCGGACGGCCTCACCAAGATCACCGGGCCGAAGGACTCGGGCATCGAGGTGGTCGTCTCCCAGGTGGCGCCCCAGCCCGACGGCGGCCTGTCCGAGCTGACCCGCGAGGAGGCGGACGGCGGCAAGGACGGCTACATCCAGGTCCAGCTCCGCAACGTCAACTACCGCGGCTGGAAGGCGACCGACTGGGAGTACACCTACGCCTCGGAGAACGAGGTGCCCATGCACGCCCTCACCCGGTTCGTCACCATCGACGACCAGACCGCCTTCAAGATCACCTTCGACATGCCGGAACTGGTCTGGGACGACCAGGCCCGCGCCCGCAAGGTCTTCTTCGACACCTTCCGCCAGACCACCTGACAGGCGACCGCCGACCCCCAGAGGTGGCGTGCCTTCGGTCACCCCCTGCCCCCGCGCGGAGACGGCGCTCGCCGTAACACCTGACCCTGCCGGAGGCGGGGGTCGTTGTTGTACCGTTCGGGGATGCGGCTGGGGAGCATCTTCTTTTATCCGGTCAAGTCCACCTCGGGTCACGAGGTCGCCGAGGCCGAGGTGGAGCCGTGGGGGCTGGCCGGCGACCGGCGCTACATCGTGGTCGACGAGCGCGGCGAGCCGCTCACCGCGCGTGAACACCCGATCATGCTCGCCTGCGCGGCCCGGCCGACCGGCGGGACGATCGAGCTCACCGGCCCGCACGCGGACCCCCTCCTGGTCACCCCCGGCACGAGTCTGGTCGAGATCAGCGTCTGGGGCACCCCGGTGGAGGTCACCGACTGCGGCGAGGACGCGGCGAAGTGGGTGTCGGCGCTGATCGGCCGCCCCGCGCGGCTGGCCTGGCTGGACGACCCGACCCGCCGCCCGGTCGACCCCGCCTACGGACGGCCGGACGACCGGGTGAGCCTGGCCGACGGCTACCCGCTGCTGCTGACCTCGACGGCCTCGCTCGCCCAGCTCGACGACTGGATCGCGGAGACCGCGGCCGAGCGGGGCGAGGAGCTTCCGGGGCCGCTCCGGATGCGCAGGTTCCGGCCGAGCGTGGTGGTGGAGGGCGCGGACGAGCCGTTCGCCGAGGACCGGTGGCGGCGGCTGCGGATCGGCGCGGTGGAGTTCCGGGTCGTCAAGGGGTGCGACCGCTGTGTGCTGACGACCGTCGATCCCGCCACGTACGTCAAGGGCAAGGAGCCGATCCGCACCCTGAGCCGCCACCGCAAGTGGGACGGCAAGGTGTGGTTCGGGGTCAACCTGATCCCCGACGGCACGGGCGTCATCAGGCAGGGCGACCAGGTCACAGTGCTCTAGCCCGAGAAAGATCCCTTTTGAGGCGATCTCTGGGGTTATGCGAGACTTCACGGGTGACCAGCGCCCCCGCAACCTCCGACGCCTCGCCGTCCGCCGCCCGCCTCCGGGCGGTCCAGCGCAGGACCTTGGCCGTGCTCTCTGCCGCGCAGATCCTCGGCGGCGTCGGGGTCGCCGTCGGGCTGGCGCTCAGCTCCGTGGTGGTGGACCAGCTCTCCGGCTCGACCATGATCAGCGGGTTCGCGGGCACGGCGACGGTGCTCGGGGCGGCCCTGCTGGCGCTGCCGACCGCCAAGGCCTCGGGCCGCGGCGGCAGGCGGACCGGCCTGTCGCTGGCGTACCTGGCGGCGCTGCTCGGCTGCGTGGTCTCGGTCGTCGCGATCGGCCTCGGCTCCTGGCAGCTTCTCCTGGCCGGGCTGGTGCTGGTGGGCGGCGGCAGCGCGGGCAACCTGGCCGCGCGCTACTCTGCCACCGACCTGTCGCCGAAGAACCACGCCGCCCGGCACCTGTCGCTGGTGGTGTGGGCGGCGACCGTCGGCTCGGTGGCCGGGCCCAACCTGGCCGAGCCCGCCGACCGGATCGGCCTGGCCGCGGGGATGGCGGGCAAGGCCGGGCCGTTCGCGTTCGCGGCGCTGGCGTTCGCGCTGGCGCTGCTGGTCGTCTTCGCCGGGCTGCGGCCCGACCCGCTCAAGCTGGCCAGGGAGCACGACGGCAGGAAGCCCACGACGGAGGCGGGCAGCCGGACGATCCGGACCGCGTGGCGGATCCTGCGCACTACGCCGGCGGCCCGCCAGGCCCTGATCATGATCGCCGTCAGCCACACGGCGATGGTGTCGATCATGTCGATGACCCCGGTCCAGCTCCACCACGACGGCGCCGACCTGGACGTGATCGGCATCGTGATCAGCCTGCACATCGCCGGCATGTACGTGATGTCGCCGGTGGTCGGCTGGCTGGCGGACCGGGCGGGCCGGGTGCCGGTGCTGCTGCTCGGCATGGGCCTGCTGCTCGCCTCCGCCGTGCTGGCGGCCACCGCCGACCACCGGGTGTGGCAGGTGACGGTGGCGCTGTTCGTGCTCGGCCTGGGCTGGTCGTGCGGGCTGGTCGCGGGCTCCGCGCTGGTCAGCGAGTCGGTGGAGATCGAGGGCCGGCCCGCCGTGCAGGGCCTGTCGGACCTGCTCATGAACGTCTGCGGGGCGTCCGGCACGGTCGTGGCCGGCGTGATCGTGGGCGGTCTGTCGTACGGGGTGCTGGGTGTGGGCGTGGGCGTGATGGTGGCGCTGGCGGGGATCTGGCTGGCCCTGGCCGCCCGGCAGACCGGCCCTACTTCGCGTCCGCGTAGCAGCTGACCGCGACCGCCTCCATCGGGAACCGCACCGGGGTGGCCCCGAACAGCAGCCTGGTGGCCTCCGCCGCGGCCTGGCGCACCGCCTCCGCGACCTGCTCGGCCAGGCCGAGCGGGCAGTGCACCATGACCTCGTCGTGCTGGAAGAACACCAGCCTGGCCGGGCCGGGCAGCAGCCCGCGCAGGATGGCCAGGAGCGCCAGCGCCCACTCGGCGGCGGTGGCCTGGACCACGAAGTTGCGGGTGAACCGGCCCCGGTCGCGCGCCGCCCGGGCGCCCTCCGGCCCGGAGACGAGCTCGCGCCAGGACGCGGACGGCGGCGGGCTGGTGCGCCCGAGCCAGGACCGCACCAGCCGCCCCTCCTCGCCGGCCTTGGCCGCGTCCTCGACGAACTGGTAGGCCTTCGGGAACCGCTGGCGCATGATCGGCAGGAGGCGGGCGGCGTCGCCGCTGGTGCCCCCGTACATCGCGGAGAGCATCGCGATCTTGGCGTGGTCGCGCTGCCCGCCGAACGAGGCGGCCAGCGCCGAGTAGAGGTCGATCTCCCCCGCCGCGGCGGCCAGCCGGGCGTCGCCCGCCATCGCGGCGAGCACCCGCGGCTCCAGCTGGGCGGCGTCGGCGACGACGAGCGTCCAGCCCTCGTCGGCCACCACCACCTTGCGCATCACCTTGTGGATCTGCAGGGCGCCGCCGCCGCTGGTCGCCCAGCGGCCGGACACCACGCCGCCGACCACGTACTCGGGCCGGAAGCGCCCGCCGCGCACCCACTGGTCGGCCCACGCCCAGCCGTGGAAGCTGTGGAGCCGGGCCAGCTCCTTATAAGCGAGCAGCGGCTCGACCGCCGGGTGGTCGATCCGCTTGAGCTCCCACGACCGGGTGGACTTGATCGCCACCCCGGCGTCCTTGAACGCCTTGACGAGCTGCCGCACCGAGTCGGGGTTGACCGGGCGGCCGAACGCGGCCGAGACCTGGTCGGCCAGCGCCTGCAGCTTGGCCGGGCGCATGCCGTGGACCGGCCGCGGCCCGAGCATCTCGGTGAGCAGGGCGTCGTGCACGTCACGGCGCCAGGGCATGCCGTCGTGGGCCATCTCGGCGGCGGCGAGCGCGCCCGCGGACTCGGCGGCCACCAGCAGCCGGAACCGGCCGGGAGCGGGCAGCGCGGCGATGCGGGCGAGCTGGTCGGCCAGCACCTCGGCCGCCGCCTCGGCGGGCAGCGGCTCGGGCGGGAACAGCGTGCCGGGATCGTCGGGCGGCTCGTCGGGGACCGGCAGGCCGTGGAGCCTGGCGTGCGCCGCCCGGGCCGAGCGCGGCTCGCCGTAGCGGCCCTCGTAGGCGAGGAGCAGGCCCTCGGTGAGCGCGAGGTCGTGGCAGCGGCTCACCCGCACCCCGGCGGCGAGCAGCGGCGGGTAGGCGTCGCGGGTGTCGGCCCACACCCACCGGGGCCGCGCCGCCTCCAGCTCGCGCACCGCGCCGGGCAGGTCGCCGGCGTGGCGGGGCGGCTCTCCCTCGGGGAGCAGCCGCTCCCCGGCCAGTACGACGTGCACGCCACCAGAGTGCCAGGCGGCTACGACAAAGAGATCCGCACCTCGTCCTCCACCGGCGGTTCGAGCTCCTGCTGGAGGCATCCGGTGGCGGCGAGGCAGCGGATGGTGAGCGTGCCGGGCGTGACCGACAGCCGCAGGAACTGCTTGAAGAACGGCGGATGGTCCCAGTCGGACAGCTCCGACAGGAAGTGCTGGAACACCCGGTCCACCGGCAGCCGGAACGGCCACGGCCAGGCGCCGAGCAACCGCGCCGCCCACCGCATCCGCCGGGTGATCGTCACCGGCCCGCCCACAGGCCGCACCGGCGTGTTCTCGATCTGGCCGGCCATGATGCAGGCCGCCTCGTCCGGCGTGAGGTAGAGCCACTTCATCCGCAGCCGCCTGGCGTACAGCTGGCTGTAGAACGACAGGGAGTCGCCGCGGAGCGGGTAGCAGCGGAAGTCGTCCTCGTGCACGCCGCCCACCCCGACGCGCCGGATGGTGTGGGTGGCGTGCATGAACGCGCCGCCGCCGCCGGCCACGACGTACTGGATCACCCGGTCGCCGACCTGGACCGGGTAGCGCTGGTAGTTGTGCACGTCGCCGCCGATGGCGGCCACGTAGCGGTGGCGGGGGTCGCGCACGATGTCGTCGATGGTGCCGCCGCCCTCCAGCCGGGACGGCTTGTACGCGTTGCCGGTGTAGATCGGCTTGCCGGTGACGAGCAGCTTCGGGCGCGGGTCGAGCGACACGCGGCGCAACCACGCGGTCTGCCCTGCGTCGATGGTCCCCTTGATGCCGGTGTCGACGCCCACGATCAGCAGGCTCGGGGTGTCGATCACCCAGTACGGGCCGGGCTGCGTGGCCTGCTGGGCGGGGCGGCCCCGCAGCGCGCGGGCCTCCTCCAGCGCCTGCTCGTCGATCGTCTCCGGCTTGCGCCACAGCAGCCCGCGCAGCCCCCGGTCGGGGCGGGGCTTGAGGGTGGCGTCGCAGAAGACCCGCATGAAGCCGCCGAGCCCGTCGTACCAGTCGTGGTTGCCGGGGATGGCGTAGATCGGCGCGTCGTAGTCCTGGTAGGGGCGGAAGAACTTGTCGCGGTAGTCGTTGCCCGACCCCGCCGGGTAGATGATGTCGCTGGCCAGGATCGCGAACGCGGTGCCCTCGCCGGCCTTCAGCATGCCGGGCACCACCGCGTACTGGGAGGCGTCGCCCTCGCCGGTGTCGCCCAGGAGCAGGAAGTCGAAGCTGTCGCCGACCCCGGGGGTGATCCGGAAGCCGGGGTCCGCGCCGCGCGCGTGCAGGGCCGCCACCCACTCCTCGCGCACCTCCCCGGACGGGTCGCCGAACAGGCCGGCGAGGACCTCGTTCCTGGACTTCCAGAGGGTGACCGGGTTCAGCCAGGTGAAGCCCTTCCGATGCGGCCGGAGCCGGTCGAACGTGCCGATCTGCCCGCAGACCCATCCGGCGCCCTCCTGGGACACCCGCGACGACGCCTGCTTCCCGCGTTCAGCCGTTGATTCCGCCATGACCCCATCTTTACGTTCCCGATCACTTCGCGCGCGCCCGATCGGGACGTCCCAACGCAGCGTGCCGTTGCCGACACGGGTGGTTCACGATGGTGTAGCCTCAACGCCCCAAGCAAGCGGTTGTCGTCGCCAAGGGGGGCTGGCATGGCCCGGAACGGTTCCGATGACGCGCTCAGGCGTGACACCGCCCGGGTGGATGCCATCGAGGGGCTGCTCGCGTACGCCGCGACCAGGAGCGCCCGTGAGGCGCTGCGGCAGGTCAGCCGGGCCGTGGCGATGAGCCGCGACCTGGCGGCCGAGCACCCCGAGCACACCTCCCTGCTGGTGCGCGCCCTGGTCATGCAGTCGGGGCTGCACCTCAGACGCAAACGCCCGAACCGGGCGCTCGCCCCCGCCGAGGAGTCCGTGCGCCTGGCCCGGAAAGCGGGCGGCGCGCCGCTGGCGCGCTCCCTGTTCGCCCTCTCGGCGGCGTACGAGGCGCTCCAGCGTTTCAGCGAGGCCGCCCAGGCCGCGGACGAGGCCAACGGCGTCATGGACCTCGACTGAGAGCACTCCGCGGGAACCACACGGCCTTCAACCCGGCGCGCCCCCTTCCTGGCACGCCGGCCCAGCCCGTGCGCCCCGCGACCGCACGCGATCTCCGGCCCGGCGCGCCCCGGATCGGCTCGGCGCCCGGCGCGTCGATCGCGGCCCCGTGAGGTCGCGGCCAGGACTCGCGCCCGTCCCTCAGACGCCTCCCCCGGCCCGCCCTCCTTCAGACGGACATTCTGATGAGCGCGCCCGGACCCTTCAGCACGCCCCTACAGGTCCACGCGGTCCTCCGGGTCGCCGGGTCCGCCGTCCGTCAGATGAGCGCGCCCGGGTTGAGCACGCCCTGGGGGTCCACCTGGTTCTTGACGGCGCGCAGGATCGCCACGCCGAGGGGGCCGATCTCGGCGGCGTAGGCGGCGCGGTGGTCGCGGCCGACCCCGTGGTGGTGGGAGATGGTGCCGCCCGCCTCGACGATCGCGGTGTTCACCGCCTGTTTGGCCCGGTCCCACTGCGCCACCGGGTCGTCCTCCTGGGCGGTGACGACGGTGAAGTAGAGCGACGCGCCGGTCTCGTACACGTGGGAGATGTGGCACATGACCAGCGGCGAGCCGAGCGAGCCGAGCAGCGCGAGCCGGACCGCGTCGTACAGGCGCGGCAGGTTCGCCCAGAAGCCGGCCGTCTCCAGCGTCTCCACGGTGGCGCCGGCGGCGAGCAGCGAGTCGCGCAGGTACGGCGCGGAGAAGCGGCCGTGCGCCCAGGCCCGCCCCGGTTCCTCACCGAGGGGGACGCCGCCGCAGCGGGACAGGACCGCGGCGGCGGCCTCGCGGCGGGCGGCGACGGACGCGCCCTCGTAGCCCGCGATCACCAGGCAGCCGGGCTCGCCGCGGCCGATCTCGTCGGGGCGGGCCAGGCCGATCATGGTCTCGGTCTCGTCGGAGAGCCGCAGCACCGTCGGCAGCGGGCCCTCCTGGGCGAGCGCCCGCAGCGCGGCGGTGCCGGTCGCGAAGTCGGGGAAGCGCCAGCCCTCGTACGCCTTCTCTGCCGGGGCGCGGCGCACCCGCAGCCGCAGGGAGGTGATGACGCCGAAGACGCCCTCGGAGCCGAGCACGAGCTGGCGCAGGTCGGGCCCGGCCGCCGACTTGGGCGCCCGGCCCAGGTCGAGGTCGCCTTCGGGGGTGGCGACGGTCAGCCCGGCCACCATGTCGTCGAAGCGCCCGTACCCGGCCGACGCCTGGCCGCTGGAGCGGGCCGCGGCGAAGCCGCCGAGCGTGGCGTACTCGAAGGACTGCGGGAAGTGGCCCAGCGTCAGGCCCTGCTCGCCGAGCAGGCGCTCCGCCTCGGGGGCCCGGACGCCGGGTTCGAAGACGGCGGTCAGCGACTCGGTGTCGACCTCGACCAGCCGGTTCATCCGGCTCAGGTCGAGCGAGATCACCCCGGTGAAGCCGTCGCGGGCGGCGGTGAGCCCGCCGACGACGGAGGTGCCGCCCCCGTACGGCACGACCGCGACCCGCTCGGCCGCGCAGAGCCGGAGCACCCGCGTCACCTCGTCGTGCCCGCCGGGCAGCACGACCGCGTCCGGGGCGCCGGTGCCGTCGCCCGCCCGCATCCGGAGCAGGTCGGGGGTGGACTTGCCGCGGGCGTGCCGGACCCGCGCCTCGTGCGTGGTCAGCACGTGCTCCGCGCCGACCAGCCCGGCCAGCGCCTCCAGCACCCGGGGCGTCAGTGCGGCGGGTGGCACCCGTACGGACTCCAGCTCGGCGGCGGGCACCGCCGGCGCGCGCACGCCGAGCAGGTCGTGAAGGAGCTTGCGGATCTGTTCTGGGAGCTCGCGGGCCTGGGCCGGGTCGCCCCAGCCGGACCAGAGCATGGGTTCCGATCGCACCGTTACACTGTGACACATGACGGCTATTCGTCACAATGACGGCGTGCTGGACGCGGCCCGTGACTGCGTGCTGGCCTACGGAGTGCGCCGCACCACGCTCACGGACGTGGCACGCCGGGCCGGGGTGTCGCGGATGACGATCTACCGGCACTGGCCGGACATGCGCGCGCTGGTCGCCGACCTGATGACGCGCGAGTGGGTACGGGTGATCGACGGGCTCGACCTGGCCGATCCGGTACGGGCGGTCGTGGCCGGGGTCCGCGGGCTGCGCGAGCACCCGCTCTGGCGCAAGATCGTGGAGGCCGATCCCGAGCTGCTGCTCCCTTACCTGCTCGACCGGCGGGGCACCAGCCACGAGGCGGTGCTCGCGGCGCTGGAGCCCGCGCTGGGCGACGCGGCCAAGGCCAGGGCGGTGCTGCTGGTGGCCCAGTCGTTCCTGCTGTCGGCGCCCACCATGCTGGACCCGGTCACTCTGGACGAGTTGGACGCCGAGCTGGCGGCTCTCCTGACGGCCTACCTGGGCCCGGGGGCCGCGTCCGAGGGCGGGGCCGAACTGTGAGGGGCTCGCTGAACGCCGCCAGGAGGGCGCGTGAGCTGGCCCGCGCCGCCGAGGAGCGGGTGGACGTGCTCGTGGTGGGGCTGGGGGCGACCGGGGCGGGGGCGGCGCTGGACGCGGCCTCGCGCGGGCTGCGGGTGGCCGCGATCGACGCGCACGACCTGGCCTTCGGGACGTCCCGGTGGAGCTCGAAGCTGATCCACGGCGGGCTGCGCTATCTGGCCAGGGGTCAGGTGGGGGTCGCCTACGAGAGCGCGGTGGAACGCGGGATCCTGCTCGCGCGCACCGCCCCGCACCTGGTGAGGGCTCATCCGTACCTGCTGCCGCTGACGCCGGAGGTCGGCGGGGCGCAGGCGGCGGTGGTGATGACCGGCTACCGGCTCGGCGACGGGCTGCGGCGCGCGGCCGGGACGCCCCGGCGGCTGCTGCCCGGCCCGTCCAGGCTGACGGCGGGGCGGGCCGGCGAGCTGGCCCCGGTGCTGCGGCGCCGCGGGCTGCGCGGCGGGCTGCTGTCGTGGGACGGGCGGGTGCTCGACGACGCCCGGCTGGTGGTCGCCGTCGCCAGGACGGCGGCGGCGCACGGGGCCGCGATCCTCACCCGCTGCCGCGCCCTGGAGCTGCGGGCGGGCGGGGCGCGGGTGCGCGACGAGCTGACCGGCTCGGAGTTCGAGATCAGGGCGCGGGCCGCGGTCAACGCCACCGGGGTGTGGGCGGGCGGGCTGGACCCGCGGGTGCGGCTGCGGCCCTCGCGCGGCACCCATCTGGTGCTCGCGCCGGGGACGCTGCCGGGGCTGCGGGCCGGGCTGCACGTGCCGATCCCGGGTGAGAGCAACCGGTTCGCGCTCGTCCTGCCCCAGGCGGACGGGCGGGTGTACGTGGGGCTCACGGACGTCGCGGTGGACGGGCCGGTCCCCGACGTCCCGGAGGCGCCCGAGGAGGACGTCAGGACGCTCTTGGACGTGCTGAACGGGATCCTGGAGATCGAGATACCCAGGGAGGCGGTGGCGGGCGCGTACGCGGGCCTCAGGCCGCTTCTGGCGGGCGGCGGGAGCGAGACGGCCGACCTGTCGCGGCGCCACGCGGTCCTGTCCTCGGACGGGCTGGTCACGGTCGTCGGCGGCAAGCTGACCACCTACCGGCGGATGGCCCAGGACGCGGTGGACCGCGCGGTCGCCCTCCACGGCCTGCCCGCCGGCCCCGGCCGCACGGCCTCCATCCCGCTCGTGGGCGCGGGCCGCCCGCCGTCCGGGGTGCCGCACAGACTGGCCGAACGCTACGGCACCGAAGCGGCCGAGGCCCTGCGGCTGGTCGAAGCCCATCCTGAACCGGTCGGCCTCGGCCTGACCCGCGGCGACCTCCTCTGGTCGGTACAGCACGAAGGCGCCCTCGCCGCCGCCGACCTCCTCGACCGCCGCACCCGCATCGGCCTGATCCCCGCCGACCGCGAACACGCCCTCGCAGCAGCGGAAGAAGTCCTCGCCTCGGCCACCCCGCCGTAACCGGCGAACTTCGCACAGCGTCGAAGACCCCGACCTACGGCCGCCGCGCCCGCCCACGGTGACTGGGAAAGTGTGCGCGGCGGCCCCCAGTCATAAGCCGGGGTCCCAGAGCACTGGACGGGCCGAGGCCGGGCTCCGGAACGTGAACGGCGAGCACACTACAGCGGAGCGCGTTCGTGTCGGCCCCCGGACCGTGGAAGACGAGTTTCCCGCGCGGCCCGGCAGCGCTGAACGCGACCATCCTTCTCGCCGCTACACCCACACCGGGCTTGGTCCGCCGACTGCTAACGCGCTGACGGCGACAGAGGGGAAGCGGCTTCCCGACCGTGAAGAGGACGCGGTTTCCCCACCCTGAAGAGCACGGGGCTTCCCAACCGTGAAGGGAGGGAGCGTTCGCGTCGTTCTGCCGAGAGATTGGGGAGTGTCGGGGCCGCTGTGAACGGGGGTGGGTGGGCCCGCGTAGCTGGGGGTGGTGGGGGGCCGGGCTTAAACTCTCCGTTCCGTTAGGTTAGTCTTACCTAAATACTGGAAGGGGGAAGGGTGTGGCGAAGGGCTGTGAGCACGCGAGGGGATGTCACACCGGGGGTGTGCCCACTCTGGCGAGCGCTACGGTCGGCGCGCGGCTCTGGCTTCTGATCGAGCACACCGGCCCGTGGCCGTCACACCTGGAAAGCTTCGAACTTCCTGAGAACATCGCCGAACTGGTGGCGCGGGCGCTCGACCGGGGCATCAGGCCGCAGCTCATCCGCCGCCCCGGCCGCCGGGTCCGCACGACGGACGAGGGCATCCGGGTGATGGTCGGCTACGGGACCGGGGAGCGGCCGTGGCTCGCCGGCGGCGTCATCGCAGGTCCTGACGATCTTGACCTGGACGCGCTGGTGGCCGGAGTGGTCCCCGAGTCCTGCATACTGGAAGACGAGCCGGTATTTCTGGTGTGCACGCACGCGAAGCGCAACGTGTGCTGCGCCCGCATTGGATTGCCCCTCGCCCGCGCTCTGGCGGATCAACTGCCGGACGGCAGGGTATGGGAAACGTCACATGTTGGCGGCGATCGGTACGCCGCCAACCTGGTGTGCTTGCCACACGGAATTTTCTACGGCAGCATGTCTCAGGCTGCTGCGATCGCAGCGGCTAACGCGTACCGGTCGGGCGAGATCATTCTCGACCGTTTCCGGGGACGCGCGGGCATCCCTGAGCCATTGCAAGCCGTCGAGCACTTCACCCGAGCCCATACGGGAGAGCGTTCGGTCGGCGCGGTGGCCGTGGAATCCTCCAAGTCGGACGGCGACGTCACCGAAGCCATCGTGCGCTGCGGCGGCGTCCGGCTCAAGGTTGTGGTCCAGCCTTCGGCGTGGCAAGCGCCGTGTGGCTCGGTTTGCGCCGACAAGGCCACCACCTACCGGCTGGTTTCGCTGGACAGGCTCTCGCCTGTGCGGTACGCCACGCCTGCCTTCGCCTGACCAAGGGAACATCACGGTCCTGCATTGCGTTGGAACAGTGACGTCCAAAGCGTCCAATGCGGCTCAAACCCGAAATACCTCTCACGAAGGTGGTTTTCTCATGTCTCAGGTACGTCGGCAGCTCGCCCGCCCGCGCCCCAGCTGGGGTTGGCAGGATGATGCCGCGTGCCGGGGTGAGGACCTCGTGCTCTTCTTCGGCCCCGACGGGGAGCGGCAGCCCGAGCGTGACGTACGTGAGCGGAAGGCCAAGGCGATCTGCGCCGGCTGTCCCGTCCGCACGGAGTGCCTTGACTACGCACTGTCCCGGCCCGAGAAGTACGGCACGTGGGGTGGCCTCAACGAGGACGAGCGCGCCTCCGAGCGTCGCCGTCGCATGCGCCGCGCCGCCAGCGCCGGCATCTCCGCCGCCTGACACACTCCCGGCAGCGTCTCGAACGATCGCGTGATCATGCAGTTGTCCCGATGACCCGGGGCCCGGCACGGCCGGGCTCCGGAGAACCCGGTCGGGACAACTGCCTGATCAGGCGCACCTCGACCCCGAGCACGAAAAAAGCCGCCGTCCGATCCGGACGGCGGCTTTCGCATGCCCGCGGAGCGGGCCTCTATGTGGTCAGACGAGCAGATCGTCCGAGTGATCAGACCAGCAGGTCGTCGAACTCTCCGTCTTTGGCCCCCAGGACGAACGCGGTGATCTCGGCCCGGGTGTAGACGAGCGCGGGACCCTCCGGATACCGGGAATTGCGCATGGCCACCTCACCTGAGGGCAGGGTCGCCACCTCGACGCAGTTGCCGTTGGGGTTGCTCCGCGCGCTCTTGCGCCAGTCGACGGGGAGGCGACCGGCGGGCGTTCCGTTGCGGAACTCGTGCATGGGTGTTGCTCCTCGGCCCTTACGGATGCACGTGCATCCGCGCTTACGAGCCGAGAATAGGGCGGCTTGCCCAATCGCATATAGCGGATGACCAAAAATCCCTATGTGATAGATCACAGGGATAGCTACCGGTTCAGGAGCCGTTCCAGGAATCTCCGGGTCTGCCGGGGCTGCTCCGCCTGCACGCTCAGCCGGTCCATGACCCTGATGTAGTGCTCGGAATCGGCCACCTTGTCCAGGTAGAGCGCGCTGGTCAGCTGCTCCATGTAGACCACGTCCGGCAGCTCGCGCTCGGGGAAGCGCAGGATGCTGAACGGCCCGCCGGCGGCGGCGTGCCCGCCCCGGTCGAACGGCATGACCTGCAGGGTGACGTTCTCGTGCGCGGTGAGGTCCAGCAGGTGCTCGATCTGCTCGCGCATCACCTCGGGCCCGCCCAGCACCCGGCGGACCGCGGCCTCGTCGATCACCGCCCAGAGCGTGAGCGAGTTCTCCCCGGTCAGCCGCCGCTGGCGGGCCGTGCGGAGCTGGACGCGGCGCTCCAGCTCCTCCTCGGGGGCGTGCTCGTGGGCCAGCTCGATCACCGCCCTGGCGTAGGCGGGCGTCTGCAGCAGGCCGGGCACGAACTGGTTCTCGTACGTACGGATGAGCGACGCCGCGCCCTCCAGCCCGATGTAGACCTCGAACCAGCTGGGCAGCAGATCGCTGTACTTGTGCCACCAGCCGGGCGCGTTGGCCTGCTTGGCCAGCGCGAGCAGCGGCGCCCGCTCGTCGGGGTCGGTGACGCCGTAGAGCGTGAGCAGGTCGGCCACGTCGCGTTCCTTGAACCTGACCTGGCCCAGCTCCAGCCTGCTGATCTTCGCGTGGGACGCGCGGATGGAGTAGCCGGCGTCCTCGCGGGAGATGCCCCGCTCGGTGCGGAGCCGGCGCAGCTGGGTGCCGAGCAGGATCCGCAGGACGGTCGGGCTGCCCGGCGAGTGCCGCAGAAGGTCGCTCCCCGGCCGCTCGGCCCGCTCCGCGCTCACCCTCATCGCTCCCTGTTCATCTGCACGTGCAGATGCGATCTGCATCCGTAAATCACGAAAGAGTCTTGCATCACAGGCGTCGCCCCGTAAAGATGGTCTTGGACACCAGAGCGCGCTTCGGGGGCCAGCATGACGACTTTCGACGCGGGACCGCAAACGACCAGCGGTCTCCGGCCGCCGGGATGGCTGTCGGCGGCCCTGACCGAAGGCCGGTCCCTCGAACGCGACCGCGTGTTCGGCTTCCACGAACTCAGCACGTTCGAGCCCGGGTGCGTCTCGGTGGCCAGGCGGTTCGTCGACCAGACGCTCGGCTCGTGGGGGGCCGAGCAGGCTGTGTTCGACGTCCAGCTCATCGTCTCCGAGCTGGTCACCAACGCCATGCGTCACGGCGGCGGAGCCATCGACCTGCGGCTGCTGTTATCCGAGGCCGAGCTTGCCTGCGTTGTTAGCGATCACAGTCCGGTTCCGCCGACGACGCCGGCGACCCGCGAGGCGGACGTGTTCGCCGAGTACGGCCGCGGGCTGCGCCTCGTCGAAGCCCTCTGCGGCGCCTGGGGCTGGCTCACGCCAGGCGGTTCGCGCAAGTTCGTCTGGGCGGTGCTGCCGGTCTAGCCCGGCGCCGGGTTCCGCCCGAGCACTGCCAGCACGTCGGCGTCGGAGAGCTGGTCGAAACGCTCGTACCACTGACCGACCGCCCGGAAGTCGGCCGGCGCGCAGAGCACCACCACCTCGTCCGCCTCGCCCCGCATGGCCTCGACCGTCTCCCTCGCGCCCACCGGCACGGCCAGCGTCACCCGGCCCGGCCGGGCCGCCGCCACCGCCCGGAGCGCGGCCCGCGCGGTCACCCCGGTGGCGAGCCCGTCGTCGGCCACGATCACCTCGCGCCCCGCCAGGTCCGGCAGCGGCCGGTCGCCCCGGTACGCCGCCACCCTCCGGGCCAGTTCCCGCCGCTCGGCGGCCACCTGGGGTTCCAGATCCTCGGGCGTCATCCCCAGCCGGTGCAGCATCGGCAGGTCGAAGACCGGCTCCCCGCCCTCCGCGATCGCGCCCACACCGAACTCCGGCGACGGCGGATAGCCGATCTTGCGGGTGACGAGCACGTCCAGCACCCCGCCGAGCCGGCGCACGATCGGCTCGGCCACCTCGACGCCGCCCCGCGGCAGCGCGAGCACCACGGGGTCGCGGATGCCCGCGAGCCGCGCGGCGAGCCGCTCCCCCGCATCCCGGCGGTCGGCGAAGAGGCGCTGCATAAGGGCCCCGTACCCGCTCATCCACGCCTCCATCAGGCGAATCCTCTCGAATCACCCGATGGAGGCAGGGACCGGGCGGATCACGGCCGGTTACGGCCCGACCGGCGCATGTCCTTGTGGATGGACTTCCACCTGCTCTGCAGGTCCTTGCGCAGCCTGGCATCCGTCCGGGCCGCCATCCACACCGCCTCGCGCTGGAGCTTGTGCCAGCTGTGCAGCCGCCGCTCCGGCAGCTCGCCGCTCTCCACCGCGGCCAGCACCGCGCAGCCGGGCTCGGTCTCGTGGGCGCAGTCGTGGAAGCGGCACCGCGCCGCCAGCTCCTCCAGGTCGGAGAAGACCCGGTCGACGCCCTCGTTCACCTCGTACAGCCCGACCCGCCGGATGCCCGGCGTGTCGATGACGAGCCCGCCGCCCGGCAGCGGGATGAGCTCCCGGTGGACGGTGGTGTGCCGGCCGCGCCCGTCGGCGGCGCGCACCCGCTGGGTCTCCATCACCTCGCCACCCGCGAGCGCGTTGACGAGGGTGGACTTCCCGGCCCCGGAGGGGCCGAGCACGACGGCGGTACGGGAGCCGTCCAGATAGCCGCGCACCAGCCCGACCCCCTCGCCGCGGAGCGAGGAGACCGCGTGCACGTCGACGCCCGGCGCGGCCTGCCGCACGTCGGCCAGCAGGTCGCCGAGGCCGAACCCGTACAGGTCGGACTTGGTGACGAGCACCACCGGCGTGCCGCCCGACTCCCAGGCGAGCGCGACCAGGCGCTCGATCCGGCCCAGGTCGGCCAGGTCGGTGGCGTGCATGGACGGCTCGGCGACGAACACGACGTCGACGTTGGCCGCGAGCACCTGGCCCTGGCCGTCGCCGGAGAGCCCGCCGCGGGAGTCGCGGCTCACGCCGCCGCGGACGAACGCGGTGCTTCTGGGCAGCACCCCGGCGAGCTCGTAACGGCCCTCGGGCAGCGGATGCAGCGCCGCCCAGTCGCCCACGCAGGGCAGCGCGACCGGGTCGGCGGCCGAGGCCCGGCGGACCCGTGCGCCGTAACGGACCTGATGCCGGCCGTCGGCGGCGATGACCTCGGCCGCGCCCCGATCGACGCGGGAGACCCGGCCCGGAACGGTGCCATCGGGCAGCTCGGCGGCACGGGATTCGGTCCAGCCGAGCAGAGAGAGATCGAAAGACAACGGAACACACCTTTGCAGGTCGAGAAGGACCCGGGTGGACTCAGGCGAGCACCCGGAGGGGGACTGAAAGCACGCGAACCAGG
Organism: Nonomuraea sp. NPDC049649; assembly: GCF_040675175.1. Lineage (NCBI taxonomy): Bacteria > Bacillati > Actinomycetota > Actinomycetes > Streptosporangiales > Streptosporangiaceae > Nonomuraea > Nonomuraea sp. NPDC049649. The sequence continues at coordinate 175,636 of NZ_JBFAOH010000003.1, read as the reverse complement.
ACGACCCGCATAGTCCTCACCTCCTCGATCCGTTTCGCGGTGACTCTACGCACCCCGCGCCCGGCGGCGCAACGGCTTTTCGGTCACCCCCGGTTGAACCGCGGCGGCGACCTCCCCGTACCACCTCCCGACGGACTTGAGAAAGGGGAATGATGCGACTGAGCGCGTATCCCCCACCCTCGGCCGAGGGAGCAGCCCCCATGGCCAAGCCACGATTACGGCACTGGTTGAGACGCTCACGGCCCGACCCCGAGCTGGTCGTCTCCGCTCTCTACCGGCAGTACCACCGGCCGTTGCTGGCCTTCGTGGTACGGCTGACCGCGGGTGACCGGCAGTGGGCGGAGGACGTCGTGCAGGAGACCATGATCCGTGCCTGGCGCAGCGCCGAACAGCTCGACCCGGAGGCGGCTTCGCTGATGCCCTGGCTGGCGACCGTCGCACGACGTATCGTCATCGATGACCGGCGGCGAAGGGACGCCCGCCCCCAGGAGCAGGGCGACGGCCCGCTGGAGCACATGCCCGTGCCGGATGAGATGGAGCAGCTGCTGCACCAGGTGGTCGTGTCCGAGGCGCTCAAGGCGTTGTCGCCGGCGCACCGCGAGATCCTCAACGAGACGATCCTGCGGGATCGCTCGGTGAACGACGCCGCGCTCAGGCTCGGCATCCCCGTGGGCACCGTCAAGTCCCGCGTCTACTACGCCATGCGGGCGCTCCGCGTGGCGCTGCAGGAGAGGGGGGTGACCGCGTGAGCTCGCGAGTGGAGCACACCGACGTGGGCGCCTACGCCCTGGGCCTGCTGGACGAGGACGACCGGCTGGCGTTCGAGACCCACCTGCTCGGCTGCCGGTCCTGCGCGGCGGAGCTGTCCGAGCTGGCAGGCGTCGCCCAGGCCCTGCACGGGCTGGGGCCGGTGCTCGGCGACCCTCCCGAGGAGGAGCCGGCCGAGGTGATCGACCTGCTCCACCGCAAACAGGCCGCCGACCGGCGCTCACGCAGGGGGACGTTCCTCACCGGCCTGGCGGCGGGCATCGCGCTGGTGGCGGGCGGGCTGGTGCTCGGCGCCCAGATCGGCGCGCAGAACGCCCCACCGGCCGCGCAGACCCAGCTCGGCCCCGCCGAGCAGTTCTACGCCATGGGCACGCCGGTGCCCGGCACCGGCAGGGACGGCGTGACGGGCGGGCTGGTGCTGGAGTCCAAAGGCTGGGGCACCCACGCGGCGCTCAAGCTCTCGGGGGTGCGGGGGCCGCTGGAGTGCGAGCTGGTGGCCGTCGGCAAGACCGGCGACCGGCGGGTCATGATGGGCTGGGCGGTGCCGCCCGGCGGCTACGGCACCGAGGCCAACCCGGAGCCCCTCTACATGCACGGGGCGGCCGCGCTGCCGCTCGACAAGATCGACCGGTTCGAGGTGGTCACCGCGACCGGCCGCAACCTGCTCACGGTCGACGTCTGACGTTTTTCGGTCGTACGGGAGAAATTCCCTCGATTCGTTGAACCCGGCGCGGCACGGGGGCCGTACAGCCTGACGGACAATTCCTCCAAGGAAGTGGCCGGCATGTCAGGGGACATGCCGGTCACCCCCTCCTCGGCGATCGGTCCGCCGGCACGTTCAGGAGCCGTCCGGCGAACCCCTCCGGCCGGTGGCGGCCCACCCCACACCCAGCCGCCGGCCGTCGCCGCCGGGTCCCCCCGGCCGCGACCACGCCCCGCCGCACACCGGGAGCCCGTGCGGCGGGGCGTCCCCTTCTCCGACAAGTCCTCGTACGGGTGAGCCTTTCCGGGCGCTTCCCCGTACGGACGAGCCTTCTTCTTGCACCGTGCCCGTGCAGGCGAGCCTCTTTTTCGGCACGTTCCCGTACAGTCGAGCCTTTCCAGCCCACGTTTCCGTACGGACGAGCGGAGTTGCAGTGGAGTTCTTCTGCTACCACCGTTACCGGCCCGGCTCCGCAGCACTCCGACCGTGCTGGAACGCACCATGTGGCATTTTCACGGCGGCGACCGGTATCTGGTGCTGGGCCTCGGTGCCGGGGAGGCGGCCGACCTCGATCCGGCCGGGCGGGGCGAGCTGATCGCTTATGGGCCGCTGCTGTCCGACGACGGCGCCATCTGGCTCGGTACGGCGCTGCTGGTGCGGGCGCCGGACCCGGACGCGGCCCGCGCCGTCCTGACGCCGGACCGCTACGCCGACATCGAGGTGCACCCTTGGATGTTCGGCGGGCGGCGGTGACGAACCGCCGGGACACGACAGCCTGACGGCGGTTCCAGCCACGGACTGAAGACGGCGGGGCTTTCCTACAGGACCGGCACCTGACACGGCGATCACGCCGCCCCACATCCAGGGCCACGTAGCGGCGCAGGACGGGGGCGCACGCCTCCGAGAAGACCTCCCAGGCGGTGCGGCAACGCGTGGAGAGGTTCTCGCCCGGTCGCGCCCCAGCGGTCGCCCGCCGGCCACAGGCGGAGTCGGGGGCGCGACCGGGTGGTGGATCAGAGGCCTGGGGCCGGGAACTGGGCGGTGAGCTCGCTGACCTCGTGGTGGACGCGGGTGATGACGTCCTCGGCGTCGCCCTTGGCCAAGGCGGTGACGACCTCGTCCATCCAGGCCCCGATCTGCCGCATCTCCGCCTCCTTCATGCCGCGCGAGGTGACCGACGGGGTGCCGATGCGGATGCCCGACGGGTCGAACGGCTTGCGGGTGTCGAACGGCACCGCGTTGTAGTTGGTCTCCAGGCCCGCCCGGTCGAGCGCCTGGGCGGCGGGCTTGCCGCCGATGCCCTTGGGCGTGAGGTCGAGCAGGATCAGGTGGTTGTCGGTGCCGCCGGAGACCAGGTCGAAGCCGCGCGAGCCGAGCTCGTCGGCGAGGGCCTTGGCGTTGGCGACGACCTGGTGGGCGTAGGCCTTGAAGTCGTCGGTGGCGGCCTCGCGCAGGGCGACGGCGATGGCGGCGGTGGTGTGGTTGTGCGGGCCGCCCTGGAGGCCGGGGAAGACGGCCTTGTTGAGCGCGGTGGCGTGCTCGTCGGACGTGGCCATGAGCATGGCGCCGCGCGGGCCGCGCAGGGTCTTGTGGGTGGTGGTGGAGATCACGTCGGCGTGGCCGACCGGCGACGGGTGGGCGCCGCCGGCGACGAGGCCGGCGATGTGCGCGATGTCGGCGGCCAGGACGGCGCCGACCTCGCGGGCGATCGAGGCGAAGCCCTCGAAGTCGATGGTGCGCGGGATGGCGGTGCCGCCGCAGAAGATCAGCTTGGGCCGGTGTTCCAGGGCCAGCTCGCGGACCTCGTCGAGGTCGACGCGGCCGGTGTCCTTGCGCACGCCGTAGCGGACCGGGTTGAACCACTTGCCGGTGGCCGAGACGGACCAGCCGTGCGTGAGGTGGCCGCCGAACGGCAGGCCCATGCCCATCACGGTGTCGCCCGGCTGCAGGAACGCCATGTAGATGGCGAGGTTGGCGGGCGAGCCGGAGTAGGGCTGGACGTTGGCGTGGTTGACCCCGAACAGCGCCTTGGCGCGCTCGATGGCCACGGTCTCGACCTGGTCGATGACCTGCTGGCCCTCGTAGTAGCGCTTGCCGACGTACCCCTCGGAGTACTTGTTGGTGAGCACGGTGCCGGTGGCTTCGAGCACGGCCTTGGAGACGTAGTTCTCCGAGGCGATCAGCTTGACCGTGTCGGCCTGACGGCGCTCCTCGGCCTTGATCAGCTCGGCGATCTCCGGGTCGACGCTAGCGAGAGAACTCATGACTCTCCTGTCATTGGTGACGTCCCTTGCGAAGACCCAGGCGCACGGCCTCCGCTCCTTCCCGCTCCCCGGTGGTCGTTCCCACCTGCTGCGCCAGTCGCGACGTACCGACGATAGCGGATCCGGCGCGGCTCCCCTCCGCCCCGATCTGCGCTGTTCGGGCGCCTGTGCGGCGTATTCACTTCGTCCGGCCGTCGCCGGGCCAGAGCCGGTCGACCTCGGCGTTGAGTATCGCGCCGATGAGCACGGCGAGGGCGGTGATGTAGAGCCAGAGCAGCAGGGCGATGGGCGCCGCGAGCGACCCGTACACGGAGACGGGCGAGAACCAGGCGGCGAGCACGGCGCGCAGCACGGCGGCGCAGACGATCCAGAGGAACAGCGCCAGGATGGCCCCGGGCAGCTCGCGGAACCAGCGGGTGCGGACGGGCACGCTGACGTGGTAGAGCACGCTCAGGAACAGCACCGAGCCGACGATCACCACGGGCCAGTAGAGCAGGTCGACGGCGACGGCGTACTCGGCGGGCAGCGCCCCTTTGAGCAGCGTCGGGCCGATGACCAGGATGGGCATCACCACGATGCCGACGACCAGCCCGATCACGTACAGGCCGAAGGACATCAGCCGGGTGCGGATGATGCCGCGCTCCTCCCCCAGCCCGTAGGCGACGGAGATGAGGTCGACGTACACGTACAGCGCCCGCGACCCGGACCAGAGCGACAGCAGGAAGCCGAGCGAGATGATCGACACCTTGCTGGCGTCGTCCCTGAGCACATCGGCGATGAGCGGCCTGACCACGGTGTCGATGGTGTCGGCGGTGAACAGCACGCCGGCCTGCTCGATGACCCAGACCTCTATGTCGCGTACGGCGCGCAGCCCTATCCAGCTGCCCAGCTTGGACAGCACACCGATCAGCCCGAGCACGAACGGCGGCAGCGACAGCAGGGCGAAGAACGCCGCCTCGCCCGCCAGGCCGGTGACGCGGTAGGTGACCCCGGCGTTGGTGGCGGCGCGTACGGTCGCCCACGACCTGGTGTCGCGCACCCAGCTCAGCCTGGCGCGGGCGAGGGAGGCGCGGGACCCTTTGGTCCTGGCCGCCTTCGGCCCGCTCGGTGCTTTCGTGGACGTCATGGCACCCAACGCTCTGTCGCAGTGACTCTCCGGCACAGCTTACGTCCCAGCTTGTCCTGCCCTAGTCGTTATCGACGATGCGGGCGCCGAGCGGCAGCAGCGACACGGGGATCATCTTGATGTTGGCCACGCCCAGCGGGATTCCGATGATCGAGACGAACAGCGGGATGGACGTGAGCACGTGCCCGATGGCCAGCCAGACGCCGGCGACGACGCACCAGATGATGTTGCCGATGAGGGAGAAGACCCCCGCGTCGGGGTCGCGCACCACGCTGCGCCCGAACGGCCACAGGGCGTAGGCGGCGATGCGGAAGGAGGCGATGCCGAACGGGATCGTGATGATCAGGACGCAGCAGATGATCCCGGCCACGGCGTATCCGATGGCCAGCCAGAGCCCGGCGAAGATCAGCCAGATGACGTTCAGAATGGTGCGCATGCTTCCAGCATGGCACCGCGATCACCGCAGCGCGGAGGCTGTATACCGACGTGACGCCGGGTGATAATGCTGTCGTGATCTGTGAGAGCTGCAAGGACAGACGTCACGAGGACTGCCGGGGCGGCTCGTGGTGCGACTGTCAGCACCTGCCTTCCCAGCAGGAGCGTGAGGCGGAGCTGAGCTGGCGCCGGCAGGGGTGACGGCGTCCAGACTATGGACCCGGTATTGGACATCCCGGACGGCCAAGATATCTTCGTAAGCATGCCAGCGGACCCCATGCTTGTCGGCCGACGCCACGTCGACCTTCTGCGTGTCCGCAGTGCGATCTGTTGCGACGCCCGTTAATCACTCGTTTCCACTGTTCGTGCGCGTCGCACCCCTCTTCCCCTGCACTCGACGATGAGGCAGGAGGTCGCCCGTGCGCGCGCCCATGATCTCGAAGGACGCGCAATGAGCATCCCTGCCAGAAGGCACCACAAGCGCCCGCGGGGCGAAGGCCAGTGGGCACTCGGTTACCGTGAGCCGCTGAACAAGAACGAAGAGCTGAAGAAGAACGACGACGGGCTGAACGTCCGCGAACGCATCATCGACGTCTACTCCAAACGGGGCTTCGACTCCATCGACCCCTCCGACCTGCGCGGCCGGTTCCGCTGGTACGGCATCTACACCCAGCGCAAGCCCGGCATCGACGGCGGCAAGACCGCCGTCCTGGCGCCGGAGGAGCTCGACGACCGCTACTTCATGATGCGCATCCGCATCGACGGCGGCCAGCTCGACCTGCGCCAGCTCCGCACCATCGCCGACCTCTCCAACGAGTACGCGCGAGGCACGGCCGACGTGACCGACCGCCAGAACATCCAGCTCCACTGGGTGGAGATCGAGTCGGTCCCGGACATCTGGGAGCGGCTGGAGGCCGTGGGCCTGGGCACCACGGAGGCGTGCGGCGACACCCCGCGCACGATCATGGGCTGCCCGCTGGCCGGGATCGACGAGGACGAGGTGCTCGACGCCACCGAGCAGATCCGTGAGATCCACGAGCGCTACATCGGCAACCCCGCCTTCTCCAACCTGCCGCGCAAGTTCAAGACCGCGCTGAGCGGCTGCCCGGCCCACTGCACCGTCCACGAGATCAACGACGTGGCCTTCGTCGGCGTGGTCAACGAGCAGGGCGAGAAGGGCTACGACGTGTGGGTCGGCGGCGGCCTGTCGACCAACCCGATGCTGGCCAAGCGCCTGGGCGTGTTCGTGACGCCCGAGCAGGCGGCCGACGTGTTCGCCGGCGTCATCGGCATCTTCCGCGACTACGGCTACCGGCGGCTGCGTCACCGGGCCCGGCTGAAGTTCCTGGTCAACGACTGGGGGCCGGAGAAGTTCCGCGAGGTGCTGGAGACCGAGTACCTCAAGGAGCCGCTGCCCGACGGGCCCGCGCCCGAGCTGCCCCGGGAGAACCGCCGCGACCACGTCGGCGTCCACCGCCAGAAGGACGGCAACTTCTACGTCGGCTTCGCCCCCCGGGTCGGCCGGCTCAGCGGCGACCAGCTCCACCTCATCGCCGACATCGCCGAGCGCCACGGCTCCGGCCGGGTGCGCACCACGGTCGAGCAGAAGATGGTCATCCTCGACGTCACCCCCGACCAGGTCGACTCGCTGGTGGCCGAGCTGGAGGCCAACGACCTGCGGGTCAAGCCGTCCACGTTCCGCCGCCAGACGATGGCCTGCACCGGCATCGAGTACTGCAAGCTGGCCATCGTGGAGACCAAGAACACCGCCGCCCAGCTGATCGACGAGCTGGAGCGCCGCCTGCCCGACTTCTCCGAACCGCTCACCATCAACGTCAACGGCTGCCCCAACTCCTGCGCCCGCATCCAGACCGCCGACATCGGGCTCAAGGGCCAGCTCATGCTCGACGAGGACGGCAAGCAGGTCGAGGGCTTCCAGATCCACCTCGGCGGCTCGCTCGGCGCCCAGTCCGGCTTCGGCCGCAAGGTGCGCGGCCTCAAGACCACCGCGGCGGCGCTGCCCGACTACGTCGAGCGGGTGGCGCGCAACTACGACGAACAGAGGAAGGAAGGCGAGACATTCGCCGACTGGGTGCAGCGCGCCGACGAGGCCGATCTCAGATGAGCGGCCGCGCGGTCCCCTTCCACTGCCCCTACTGCGGCGACGAGGACCTGGAGCCCTACCAGGACGACGGCGGCTGGTACTGCCGCTCCTGCTCCCGTGCCTTCAAACTGAAGTTCCTCGGAATCGGGGTGAAGATATGACGCTCGCCGACATCGAGATCGATCTCAGTGCCGGGCGGGGCAGCCTCGACCTGCGGGAAGTCGTCGAGTCCGCCGCGCGCGTCCTGGAGGACGCCTCCGCCCGCGAGATCGTCAGCTGGGCGGCGGCCACGTTCGGCGACCGGCTCTGCCTGACCTCCTCCATGAGCGACGCGCTCCTGATCGACCTCGTCAGCAAGGTGAAGCCCGGCGTCGACGTGCTGTTCGTCGACACCGGCTACCACTTCGCCGAGACGATCGGCACCCGCGACGCCGTCCGGCAGGTGTACGACGTGAACGTGATCGACGTCCGGCCCTCGCGCACGGTCGAGGAGCAGGATCGCGAGCTCGGCCCGCGGCTGTTCGGCCGCAACCCCGACCTGTGCTGCTTCCTGCGCAAGGTGGAGCCGCTCAACCGGGCGCTGGAGCCGTACCTCGCCTGGATCAGCGGCATACGGCGCGACGAGTCCTCCTCCCGGGCCCGCACGAAGGTCGTGGAGTGGGACGCCAAGCGGCAGATGGTGAAGATCAATCCGATAGCGTCCTGGACGCAGGAGGACGTCGACGCCTACATCACCGACAACGGGGTGCTGATCAACCCGTTGCACTACGACAACTACCCCTCCATAGGGTGCGCGCCGTGCACCCGGCAGGTCCTGGAGGGCGAGGATCCGCGCAGCGGACGCTGGGCGGGGCTGGGGAAGGTCGAATGCGGCATTCACCTGTGATCCCCGGCAGGCCGGTCCCGGTGGCAGACGGGGCCGGCCCGGACGTCCCCCTGGTGGCGGTCGCGCACGGTTCGCGTGATCCCCGTGCCGCCGCCACCGTGGAGGCGCTGCTCGACGAGGTGCGGCTGCTGCGCCCCGGGCTCCCGGTGCGCGGCGCCTACCTCGACCACGCCACCCCCGCCCCCGGGCAGGCCCTGCACGGCCTGTCCGAGGCGGTGGTGCTGCCGCTGCTGCTCACCGAGGCGTACCACAGCCGGGTCGACCTGCCGGCGGAGCTGCGGGAGGCGCGCGCCCGCGACCCGCGGCTGCGCGTCCGCTACGGCACCACGCTGGGGCCGCACCCGCTGCTCACCACCGCCCTGGAGCGCCGCCTGGCGGAGGCGGGCGTCCCGGCGGGCGACCCGGACACCGCCGTCGTGCTGGTGTCGGCGGGCTCCGGCTCGGCGCGCGCCAACGAGGTGATCGCCCGGATGGCCCGCTCCTGGCGCCGCCCCGCCGTCGGCGTCGCCGGGGCCCGCCCGCCGGCCTTGCCGCGCGGCTGGTGGGCTGTGGAGGCCGCCTACGCCTCCGCCGCCGGGCCTACGCCCGCCGAGGCGGTCGCCCGGCTCAGGGAGGCGGGCGCGCCCCGGGTGGCGGTCGCCCCCTACCTGCTCGCGCCCGGCTACTTCGCCGACAAGGTGCGCCGGACCGCTCTGGAGGCGGGGGCCGACGTGGTGGCGGGCGTCCTCGGGCCCGCGCCCGAGCTGGCCCGCATCGTGCTCGAACGGTACGACGCCGCGCTCACGACGCCTGCGGACGCGCTCAGGACCGCCTGAGCCGCCGGGCGGAACCATCGGGGGTGCCCGCGTACGCATCGCGTACGCGGGCCTCCGCCCTATTCAGCCTTCCACCAGCACCGCATGGAACGCACGCGGCCCGGGGCGAGCCTCGCCCTTTCCGGCTCTCTCCGGTGACGGGGGTCAGTAGCCGCGGCCGAGGGAGCGGTCGTTCCAGTCTTCGCCGTGGAGCTTGCGCCAGTGTTCGCGCCAGGCCGACCAGCGGCGCTGGATCGGTTTGGTCCGCGAGTCGCCGATCACCTTGACGTCGCCCATGATCGCGTACCCGTGGACCCGCACCACCGGCGCGTTGACGCCCTGCGGCGCCTGCTGCACGTCGACGCGCTTGTCGCCCAGAATGGACATGCCGTCGAGGTCGACGTTCACCCCGTCAGGGACGATGATCTTCACGTCGCCCATGACGGAGACGGCCATGATCTCCACCATGTCGGTGCGTACCTCGGCCTCGCGCAGGTCGAGCACGACGTCGCCCATCACGGCCACCGCCCCGAGCTCCTGGTCGATGCGCCAGGTGCCGCGCCGTTTGGCGTCGCCCATGACGCCGACGAACCAGCGCCGCTTCTTGCCCTCGCGGCGCTCCACCGGCGCGGCAGCGGACGCCCCGGCGGGCAGGTCCTGCGTGAGCAGGGCGAGCTCGGCGTGAGTGGAGGCGGAGTAGGCTGCCTCGGTGCGGTCGGTGAGCTCGGCCAGCGTGAGCCGGCCTTCGACGGAGGCCTCGCGGAGCAGCTCCACCACGGCCTCGCGCTCGGCGTCGGAGGCGCGTACCTCCCCGGGGTCAGTCATACTCGCAACATATCGCGTTCTGCCGGTGGTGCGATCCTCCTGAAGGAGGAATTCGGGTGAACCGCTATCGGCACGCATCCCGTACCAGAAAGTGACACGGACCCCGGCGATGGTCCCGGGGCGCGGCCGGGCCAAGCTAGGGTCCGTTGTCATGCATGAGGAACAGCTCTACCGGGCCGCGCTGGACGGCGACGAGAAGACCGTGAGCGAGCTGCTCGCCGACGGCGCCGATCCGGACCGGCCGTTCGAGGGCGACGACGGCGGGCTGCCGATCTGCGCCGCCGCGGCCCGCGACCAGGTGGCCGTCATCGGGATGCTGCTGGCCGCCGGGGCGGGCGTCGACACCCGGGAGAGCGGCGGCTGGACCGCTCTGATGTGGGCCGCCACGAACGGTGCCGCCGGGACGGCGCGGGTGCTGATCGAGGCGGGCGCCGACGTCGACGCCGCCAACGAGGAGGGTGACACGCCGCTGACGCTGGCCGCCCGCCGCGGCGCGCTCGGCGTGGTGCGGGAGCTGCTGGACGCGGGCGCCGAGGCGGGCAAGTTCGACGGCGACGGCGACACCCCGCTCGACATCGCCGCCGACTGGGTGGGCGTGCACCTGGAGAGCGCGCTGCTCGACCAGGTCGAGCAGGAGGGCTGGACGTACGCGGTGCACCGGCGGTGGGCGGGCGACGGCACCGAGCTGGTCACGGTCACCGCCACCTCGCCCGACGGGTCGGAGACCGAGCAGGTGCAGGCGCAGCGCGGCCACGCCGCCGTGGCGACTCTGCTGGAGGCGGCGGCGGAGGAGTGGGTGCCGGTCGAGCGGCTGGTGACGCGCGCGCTGGCCCACCGCGACCTGGACGAGGACGCCGAGACGTGGTGGACGGTCGCCGACGTGCTGGCCGCGCGGGGCGACGACGAGACGTACGAGGCGCTGACGCGGCTGTGCGGGAGCGCGGACGCCCGGGAGCGCGAGTTCGGCGTCGACGCGATCGCCCAGTTCGGCGTCACCGACGACGACAAGCCCTACCTGGAGCGGACGCTGCCGCTGCTGCGGCGGATGACCGTCACCGAGTCCAACCCGCAGGTCCTCCGCTCGGTGCTGGCGGCGCTCGGCCACCAGGGCGACCCGCGGGCGCTGCCGCTGGTGCTCGACCTCATCGGCCGGCCCGGTCACCGGCGCACGACGACCGACGCGATCGCGCTGGCGGACGTGCTGCCGCCGGACCACGCCGAGGGCCTGGCCCTGCTGATCGAGATGACCCGCGACGACGACCCCGAGGTGCGCGACTGGGCCACGGCGGGCCTGGCCGGGCTGGACGCGGACACTCCGGAGATCCGGGACGCGCTCGCGGCCCGCCTGGACGACGACGTCCTCCGCGCGGTCGCGGAGGCGGCGCAGGGCCTAGCCCGACGCGGTGACCCGCGCGCCGCCCACGGCGCCGCCCGCGTACGAGCCGAGTCCGACGACCCGGAACTCCTCGAACTGATCAACGACGCCTGAGACCCACCCGTACGCGCAGCTCGAACAGCTCTCCGGAGCGGGGAGTCAGCGACAACCGGACCTGGCACCGCACTCAGGAGCCCTCCCGGGGTCCGGAACGGCCCTGCTCGCCGGGGAACGGCGGAGGGATGTCCCGCTGCGGTTACTCTCCGCCACCGCGATAAGGTCGGAAGGACGATTGATCGACAGAGGGAGCGATAAGCATGGCCACGACTCGCACCGCCACGACGCAGTGGAAGGGCGCGCTGCTCGACGGTTCCGGCACGGTTTCACTCGACTCCTCCGGCGTCGGGAACTTCGAGATCTCCTGGCCGTCGAGGGCTGAGGCCGCCAACGGCAAGACCTCCCCGGAGGAGCTCATCGCCGCGGCTCACTCCGCCTGCTTCTCCATGGCGCTCTCGCACGGCCTGGCCGGCGCCGGCACCCCGCCGGAGTCGGTGGAGACCAGCGCCGACGTCACCTTCCAGCCGGGTGAGGGCATCACCGGCATCGTGATCACCTGCAAGGCCCGCGTGCCGGGCATCACCGCCGAGCAGTTCCAGCAGGCGGCCGAGACCGCGAAGGTCAACTGCCCCGTCAGCAAGGCGCTCACCGGCACCACGATCACGCTCAACGCCGAACTGCTGTAGCAAGACCCCGTCGCATGCGACAATGAGGTCACATGCGCGATGTCTGGCCGGGCGAACCCTATCCACTCGGCGCTACCTGGGATGGCGTGGGCACCGGTTTCGCGGTGTTCTCCGAGGTGGCCGAGCGGGTCGAGCTGTGCCTTTTCCACGATGACGGCTCCGAGGAACGCGTCGAGCTGCCCGAGGTGGATGGGTTCGTCTGGCATGGTTACCTGCCGGGTGTGATGCCGGGCCAGCGTTACGGCTACCGCGTCCACGGCCCCTACATCCCGTCACACGGCCACCGCTGCAACCCCGCCAAGCTGCTGCTCGACCCGTACGCGAAGGCGGTCGACGGCGAGCTGCGGTGGAACGAGGCGGTCTTCTCCTACCACTTCACCGACCCGGCGAAGGTCAACCGGGTCGACAGCGCGCCCTTCATGCCGAAGAACGTGGTGATCAATCCGTTCTTCGAGTGGGGTGACGACCGGTCGCCGCGTGTCCCGTACCACCAGACCGTGATCTACGAGACGCACGTGCGGGGGCTCACGATGCGTCACCCCGGCGTGCCCGAGGAGCTGCGCGGCACGTACGCGGGGGTGGGGCATCCGGCGATCGTCGACCACCTGCTGTCGCTGGGGGTGACGGCGGTCGAGCTGATGCCGGTGCACCACTTCATCCCCGAGCATTTCCTGGTGGCGCGCGGGCTGACGAACTACTGGGGCTACAACACGATGGCCTACCTCGCGCCGCACGGCGCCTACTCCAGCGCCGGGACCCGCGGCGAGCAGGTGCAGGAGTTCAAGGCCATGGTGCGGACACTGCACGAGGCGGGCATCGAGGTGATCCTCGACGTGGTCTACAACCACACGGCCGAGGGCGACCACATGGGGCCGACACTGGGGTTCCGGGGCATCGACAACGCCGCCTACTACCGGCTGCACGACGGCGACCGCCGCTACTACCTGGACTACACGGGGTGCGGCAACTCGCTGAACGTCCGCTCCCCGCACGCGCTGCAGCTGATCATGGACTCGCTGCGCTACTGGGTGCTGGAGATGCACGTCGACGGGTTCCGGTTCGACCTGGCCTCGGCGCTGGCGCGGGAGCTGCACGACGTCGACCGGCTGAGCGCGTTCTTCGACCTGATCCAGCAGGATCCGGTGATCTCGCAGGTGAAGCTGATCGCCGAGCCGTGGGACGTGGGGCCCGGCGGCTACCAGGTGGGCAACTTCCCGCCGCTGTGGACGGAGTGGAACGGCAAGTACCGCGACACGGTGCGCGACTTCTGGCGGGGCACCCACTCGGCGCTGCCGGAGTTCGCCTCGCGGCTGACCGGCTCGGCCGACCTGTACGAGACGTCGGGGCGGCGGCCGGTGGCCTCGATCAACTTCGTGACCTGCCACGACGGGTTCACGCTCACCGACCTGGTCTCGTACGACCGCAAGCACAACGAGGCGAACGGCGAGGACAACCGCGACGGCACCGACGACAACCGGTCGTGGAACTGCGGCGCCGAGGGGCCGGTGGAGGACCCGGCGATCGTCCGGCTGCGCCATCGGCAGCGGCGCAACTTCCTGGCCACGCTCTTCCTGTCACAGGGCGTGCCGATGCTGTCCCACGGCGACGAGCTGGGCCGCACGCAGCGGGGCAACAACAACGCCTACTGCCAGGACAACGAGGTCGCCTGGATCGACTGGTCGGGGCTGCGCACGGAGGCGCCGCTGCTGGAGTTCGTGCGGAAGCTGGCGAAGCTGCGCAGGGAGCATCCGGTGTTCCAGCGGCGGCGGTTCTTCCACGGCCGCCATCCCGACAACGGGGAGCGCGATCTGGTGTGGCTGACGCCGGGCGGCGCCGAGATGACGCCGGCCGACTGGCACGTCGGCTACGCGAAGTCGCTGATGGTCTATCTGAACGGTGACGCGATCACCGAGCCGGGGCCGCGCGGCGAGCGGATCGTGGACGACTCGTTCCTGCTGCTGATCAACGCCCACCATGAGGACATGGCGTTCACGCTGCCCGGCGCGGCGTTCGGCGACCACTGGCTGCCGGAGCTCGACACCGCCGACGAGGGCGGCGAGGGGCTGTTCGGCGACGAGCGGTGGCGGGCGGGCGACGTGGTGGCGGTGACGTCCCGCTCGATGCAGGTGCTGCGCGGGCCGCGCGGCTGAGTTGTCGGAGGCGTATGCCAAGGTGGAGGTGTGCGTCGCATCCATCCCGACATCGAGGACAATCCAGACATCGTACGGGCCTACGCCTACCCTGAGGGCAGGCCGTGGCTCCGGCTCAACATGGTGGCCAGCGCCGACGGCGCCGCGTGGGACCAGGGGCTGTCCGGCGGGCTGTCCGGCAAGGCCGACAAGCGGGTGTTCGGGGTGCTGCGCGGGCTGGCCGACGTGGTCCTCGTGGGCGCCGCGACCGTCCGGGCCGAGCAGTACGGTCCGGTCCGGCCGCGTGAGTCCTGGCGGGAGCTGCGGGCGGGGCGGCCGGAGGCGGCGCCGCTGGCGATCGTCAGCCGGGGCCTCGACCTCGACTTCAACGGGCCGCTGTTCCGCGAGGCGGTGACCCCGACGCTGGTGATCACGTGCGAGAGCGCCCCCGACGATCGGCGGAAGGCGGCGGCCGAGGCCGGCGAGGTGATCGTGGCCGGCGACGACGCGGTCGACCTGCCCCGGGCGCTGGCCGCGCTGCACGAGCGCGGGCTGACGCGGGTGCTGTGCGAGGGCGGGCCGCGGCTCAACGCCCAGCTCGCCGCCGCCGGGCTGGTCGACGAGCTCTGCCTGACGGTGAGCCCGCTGCTGCTGGGGGGCGACGCGGCGCGGATCGTCGACGGCGAGCCGTCCCGGACCCGGCTGGCGCTCGGCCACGTGCTGGAGGAGGCGGGGGTCCTCTTCTGCCGTTATGTGAGGGAGCCGACACCATGAGCGAGCCGACCAAACCGGCGCGGAAGGCCAAGGAGCCCGAGCCGATCCCGGACCTCGACCTGCCCGTCCGGCCGCCGGTGGGGCCGATGCTGGCCAAGCCGGTCAAGGCGATGCCCAAGCAGGACGGCACCCTGTTCTACGAGCCGAAGTGGGACGGGTTCCGCTGCATCGTGTTCCGCGACCGCGACGAGGTCTACCTCGGCAGCCGCAACGAGCGGCCGTTCACCCGCTACTTCCCGGAGCTGGTCGAGGCCGTCAAGGCGGAGCTGCCCGAGCGGTGCGTGGTCGACGGGGAGATCGTGCTGCCGCGCGGCTCGCAGCTCGACTTCGAGGCGTTGCAGCAGCGCATCCACCCCGCCGCCTCCCGGGTCAAGCTGCTCTCGGAGCAGACTCCCGCGTCGTTCATCGCCTTCGACCTGCTGGCCCTCGGCGACCGGGCGCTGGTCGAGACGCCGTTCGCGGAGCGGCGGGCCCTGCTGGAGGAGCTGTTCCCCGAGAAGGGCCGGTCGGTCCGGCTCACCCCGGTGACCACCAGCGACGAGCAGGCCGGCGAGTGGTTCGAGACGTTCGAGGGCGCCGGGCTCGACGGCATCATCGTCAAGCCGGGCGACCAGCCCTACATCCCCGACAAACGGGTCATGTTCAAGGTCAAGCACGAACGCACGGCCGACGTGGTGATCGCCGGCTACCGCGAGCACAAGTCGGGGCCGATCGTCGGCTCCCTCCTGCTCGGCCTCTACGGCGACGACGGGCGGCTGCACCACGTGGGCGTGGCGGCCTCGTTCCCGATGAAGCGCCGGGCCGAGCTGGTGGAGGAGCTCAAACCGTACATCGCCGAGCTGGGCGAGCACCCGTGGGGCCACTGGGCCGAGCAGGCGCAGGCCAACCTCGGGCAGCCGGCCGCCACCCCCTCCGCCGGAGGTCACCGGGTGCCGGGCGCGATCTCGCGGTGGAACGCCAAGAAGGACCTGTCGTTCATCCCGCTCCGGCCCGAGCTGGTGATCGAGGTGGCCTACGACCAGATGGAGGGCGACCGGTTCCGGCACACCGCGCAGTGGCGGCGGTGGCGGCCCGACCGCACCCCCGAGTCCTGCACGTACGAGCAGCTCGAACGGCCCGTGTCCTACCGCCTCGACGACATCCTTGCGCGCTGAGCCGATACATCTGGTTATATCGGCATATGAGCACAGGTGATGAGCTGCAGGCTGCCCTGTCCGCCCGTCGCGACCTCGGCCCCGAGTACGAGGACGAGGTCGTCGCGTCGTTCCTCGACAAGGTGGGTCAGGAGGTCGACCGCCGGGTCGACGAGCGCCTCAAGGCCGCGCCCGCCCGGGCGCAGCACGGCCCGACCCACGCGCAGCGGCTCGCCCTCGCCATCGTCTCCCTCTCCCTGGGCACGGCCGCGACGATCCCGCTCGCCCTCCTGGACAACGGACCGTCGTTCCTGGTGATCTGGCTGGGCGTGATCATCGTCAACATCGTCTTCAACCGCTCGCGCGGCTGACCTACTCGGCGTAGGGCTGGTCGTCGCCCTGGGCGCTGTAGCCGAGGCTCCAGATGTAGCCGTCCGGGTCGGCGAACGTGCCGCCGTAGCCGCCCCACGGCAGCGGGCCGGCGGGCTTGAGCACGGTGGCGCCGGCCTTCTCGGCCTCCGCCATGACCTCGTCCACCCGAGCCTCGCTGCGGACCACGTAAGTGAGGACCAGGCCGCTGAAGCCGCTGCCCTCGGGGCTGGTGCCTACCTGGGCGGCGAGACCTTCCCGGCCGTAGAGGCCGACGGGCGAGGCGCCGTCCGACTCGAAGAACACCGAGACGCCGTAGTCGTTCTTGATCTTCCAGCCGAGTCCGTCGACGTAGAACCGCTTGGCGGCGTCCAGGTCGCGGACGGCGAGAAGAATGGAGCTCACGTGCGCTTTCATGGGCCGTCTCCAGAGTGCTCGGGGATACATGCACACGACAGCCACGCTAGGACTCGTGCCTTCCCCGGCGCTTCTCCGTTCCTGACCAGATAGGCGAACGCTTCCCCGTTCTGACCGGTCGGGCGACTCCGTACCTGCCCCGTCAGGCGAGCACTTCTCCGTACTTGACCCGTCAGGCGAGCCAGATCAGGCCGGCGAAGCGGCCGGGGTCGCCGCAGCGGTGGGAGTAGAGCTCGTCAGCCTCGATCGTGCAGCGGTCGTCGTGCCGCACCTCGGGGACGCCCGCCGCGCGGAGCTGAGCCTCGATGCCCGCCCGCAGGTCGAGCGCCGGGGTGCCCCAGGACGTGGTGGAACGGGTGGACGGCACCTTGGCGGCCACCCGGTCACGCAGCTCGGCAGGCACCTCGTAGCAGCGCCCGCACGCCCCCGGGCCGACGAACGCCACCATCCGGGACGGGTCGGCGCCCTTGGCCGCCATCGCCTCCACCAGCACGCCCGCGATACCCGCTTCCGTGCCCGGCCGGCCGGAATGGGCGGCGCCCGCCATCCGCGCCACCGGGTCGGCCACCAGCACCGCCGGGCAGTCGGCGCCCAGCGAGGCCAGCGCCAGCCGCGGCTCCGTGGTGAACACCCCGTCGACCGGCGGCGCGTCGGCCCCGAACGGCTCGCTCACGTACGCGACCTCGGCGCCGTGGACCTGCCGCATGAACACGATCGCCCGCACGCCCAGCTCGGCGGCGACGGCGTCGCGGTTGGCCCGCACGGCGGCGGGGTCATCACCGGTCAGGCCGCCGAGGTTGCGCGACCCGTACGGCGGGGCGCTGACACCGCCGTGGCGGTCGGTGACGGCGACGTGCACTCCGGGAGCCAGCTCCATGCCCCCGATCCTACGGCCGTCCCGCCGGGACGATGTCGCCAACGGCATCCCATGATCCACACCGGAACGCTAGATTTCACCCATGAGCGAGGAGATCAACGATGAGGCGGCCCGGTCGCGGGCCTCGGTGCTGCGTAGCCGCGCCGAGTCGTACATCGCGCTGAGCCGGCACGACGCGGCGATCGCCGACCTGACCGAGTCGATCGCACTCGTCCCCGACAACGCGCGCGCCTGGCGGCTGCGCGGCGAGAGTCACCGGCTCATCGAGCGGTACGAGACCGCGATCTCCGACTTCGACGAGTCGCTGCGGCTGGAGCCCGACAGCGCGTACGCGCTGGGGTCGCGCGGCCAGGCGTACGCGGCGCTGGGCCGGCACGACGAGGCCATGGCCGACTTCGAGCACGCGCTGACCCTGTCCCCGGAGTCGCTGTGGATCCTGGAGGCCCGGGCGGACGCGCTCGCCGACCTCGACCGGCTCGACGAGGCGCTGGCCGAGCACGCCAAGATCATCGAGCTGGACGGCAGCCTGGCGCACTCCTGGCTGTCCCGGGGCGACCTCTACCAGCGGATGGGCCTCTACCCGGAGGCCATCGCCGACTACACCAGCGCCCTGGAGGTCGACCCCGACCACGTCCGCGCCCTCAGCCGCCGCGGCGAGGCACTGCGCATGATCGACCAGTACGAGGACGCCCTCGCGGACCTGAACCGGGCCATCGAACTGGCCCCCGACCACGACCGGGCCCTCGGCAGCCGCGGCGCCGTACTGAGCGAACTCGGCGAGAACGAGGCCGCCCTCAAGGACCTCGACCGCGCGATCGAACTGGACTCCGAGTACGTCTGGGCCTACCGGGTCCGCGGCGAGATCCTTCAGGAAGAAGACCGCCACGAGGAAGCCATCGCTGACTTCACCCGCGCCCTCCACCTGGAGTTCGGGGACTAACCCGGCTCCCCCGCCACAAGTGAACACCCAACAGTTGGCTACACGACTCCCCTAGCCCCCATCGAGCGGCCGGATCTGTGTGTATGGGGGTTCTGGTTGGTGGGTGGTTTCGGCCCGGGGGTGGTTCTGGGTCCCGAGGGGTGGCTGGGGTCCCAGGGGTGCCGAGGTCTTGGGGTATCCGGAGTCCCGGGGGGTGGTGGGGCTCTGGGGGTGGCTGGGGTCCGGGGGCGCTGGAGTCCGGGATGGCTGGGTGCGGGGTGACAAGGACAGGAGGGCGCCCACGCTGCGGGCAGGCACCTGACAGCGGCACTCCTCGCCGCGGAACTGGTTCCCGCCGGATCCTGCCCGACCCGCGCGGAGCAGCCGGGCTTGCACGCGCGGCTCCCCTCCAACCGCGCACTCCGCATCCGCCGAGCGGCCGAGCCTTAACGCCCGACTCCCCAATCGCACACCCAGCGCCCACCCAGCGACCGAGCCCGCACATGCGGCTACTCCTCCCCGGATCTACCGAGCGGCCGGGGCCCACGCGACTCCTCCTCAACCCTCCGAACTGCCGAGCAGCCGGAATCTCTCTGTGGAGGGTTCCGGTCTCGCGTCCCGTCGGCCCCCGGGGAACAGCCAGGCCTGTATGCCCACCCCAACTCCCTCAGAACCCGCGGGAATCTGGATTGAGTCGGTGGGGTGAAGTTTGGGGCCCCGGAGAGACGCCGGGGCCCCAAGGGTTACAGGGACAGCAAGGCGCCGACGCGGAGGCGATCACCCGAGAGGGGTCGCATCGCTATGCGGAGCAGGGCGAGGGCGTTGTCGTCGCCCGCTATGCGGTTGGCGCTGAGGTCGCCGCACGACTGGCAGTGGTGAATGATCAGCCACTCGCCGTCGTCCCGTGCCGTGACGCTGACCGGCGCCATCCGGCCGTGGCAGTCGGCCCGGCGGTCGCCGGGGACGCGGTGGTCGACGTGGCGGCTGGTCAGGCAGTGCGGGCAGTGGTTGCGGTGGGCGGTGCCGGGTGCGGCGGCGGGGACGTCGAGGCGGCAGCCGACGCAGCGGAAGGCGTCACCGTGCCTGGCGTCCTTGCGGCGCTGCGGGCGGCGCACGCGCGGGTTTCTGCGTGACATGCGGTCCCCCGTCACAGGTCGCCGAAGGTTTCCAGCGGGAACGGCGGCTGGGCGAGCGGCCGGACCGCCATCCGCATGAGGATGAGCTGGTTGTCGTCGCCGCTGATCGGGTTGGACGTCAGCTCTCCGCAGCGGGTGCAGCGATGAATGATCATCCAGTCGCCGCTGCGCAGCACCGCGATGGAGATCGGCGCCATCCGCGAACCGCACTCGGACGGCCCGCCCTCGGCACGGTCGAGGACGTGCAGCGAGTGCAAGCAGCTCGGGCAGTGGTTGCGGCGGCCGCCTCCGGGGGCGGCTGAGGTCACGGTCAGCCCGCAGCGGACGCAGGTGAACGTGTCGGTGAGGACTGGTCGAGTCTTGTGGGTGGACACCCGGGGAACTCCTTGCCGGAAAAAACTGGGAAAGGGCAGCAAGGAAGCGCCGTGCGGGCCTCGCGAACGGTCAGAGGTGACGTGTCACGGACGAAGTGACGGAACGTCGAGGCGCGCAAGGCGCGGTCCGGGTCATAAACTCCCCCGCTTTCCAGGGCGTACCGCCCGTGGTGACTCGTTCGTGGACATCGGGGAGCGTAACCAGCCCCGGCCAGGGCCCGCCACCGAATTTCAGCGTGATCTGGCGTGGAACCCCGGACGTTCACCCCCGGGAGGAAACGACAGCACGGGAGGACCCCCAGGTCCGAGCGGTCCACTGACGGTCGGTCTCTGTGGGTAGCTCAGCCTGGCCGCTTCTGGTTCTCGATGTACTCCTTCATGATCGACAGGGGGCTCCGCCGCAGGACGCGGCAAAATACGAGGGGGACCAGAAATGGCCGCCCTGCAGATACCGGCGGATGTGGGCCGGGAACTCCTTGCGCAGCAGCCGCGCCGAGACGCCCTTGAGAGAGTTGACCAGAGTCGGCAGCGCCACCTTGGGCGGATAGTGCACAAGCAGGTGGACATGGTCGTGCTCGCCGTCGAATTCCACCAGCGTGGCGCCGAAGCTGTCACACACCTCGATCATGATGTGTCCCCAGCGGCGCAGGATCTCGCCGGTGAACACCCCGCGCCGGTACCTAGGCGTGAAGACCACATGGGCGTGCAGGATGGAGACCACGCTGTCCCCGCCGGATATCGGGAGTTGGGTTCCCACCGCGGGGACAGGAGCCAATGGGTAGTGTGTGCGCTTGTGAAACTGGTGGTGCAGGTGAAGCTCCTGCCGACGCCGCAGCAGGCGGCGGCGATGGAAGCCACCCTGCATGTCGCCAACCGGGCGGCGAACCTGGTCGCGAAGATCGCCTTTGAGCGGCGGTGTTTCCGTAACTTCGATCTGCGCAGGCACACCTACGACCGGATCAAGGCCGAGTACGCTCTGGCCGCCCAGGCAGCCCAGCATGTGATCAAGAAGGTGTGCGACGCCTACCGCACCCTGCACGCCGGCCTGGCCGCCGGGAACTTGGGCAAGCCCGGATCGCCGCGCCGCGTCAGAGCTGAAGCCCGGCCGATCTCCTTCCGGTCGCTGGCGGCCCAGCCGTATGACGACCGGTGCCTGTCCTGGCAGCATGATGCGCGGACGGTGTCGATCTGGACGAGTGCCGGGCGGTTGAAAGGGGTGGCCTTCACCGGCTCGGCGCAGCAACTGGCGCTGCTGGCCGCCCATCGACGCGGTGAGTCGGATCTGATCTGCCGGGACGGGATGTGGTTCCTGTATGCGACGGTCGAGGTGGCCGATGCCCCGATCGCGGTGCCGGACGGCTTCGTCGGGGTGGATCTGGGTATCGCCAACATCGCCACCACCAGCACCGGGACCCGGCACAGCGGCAAAGCGCTGAACGCGGTCCGCCGCCGCAACCGCGAACTCCGCCGCCGCCTGCAGGCCAAGCAGACCAGATCGGCCAATCGGCTGCTGAAGCGCCGTCGCCGTAAGGAGGCGCGGTTCGCCGCGAACGTCAACCACATCATCGCCAAGAGCATCGTGACCGAGGCAGAACGCACCGGGCGCGGGATCGCTCTGGAGGATCTCCAGGGCATCCGCGAACGGGTACGGCTTCGCAAGCCCCAGCGGGTCACGCTGCATTCCTGGAGTTTCCACCAGCTCGGAGCTTTCGTCGGCTACAAGGCGGCCCGGTCGGGAGTCGCCGTGATCGCCGTTGACCCGTCCTACACCTCACAGCAGTGCTCGCACTGCGGCCATGTGGACAAGAACAACCGGACCAGCCAGGAAACCTTCGCTTGTACGTCGTGCGGTTTCGCTGAGCACGCCGACGTCAACGCAGCCCGGAACATCGCCTTACGCGGTGCGACGGGCTGGGCAGTGAGTCACGCTGCCTGACGCGGACCGGACCGTCGAAGCCATCGACGGCGAGGAGCTGCAAGCTCGGTCGCTCACGGCCGAGAAGTTGACTCGTCGCGGGCCTTGCTGGGCTGCACCCGCTTCGGCTCGCCGGGCATCTTCGGGTAGTTCGGCGGGTAGGGCAGGTCGCCGCGCTCGTCGTCGGCGAACCAGTCGAGGAGGGTCTCGATGGAGTACGCCTGGTCGTCGATGGCGGCGTGCACGTCTCCCAGCTCGGCGAAGCGCGCGGGGACGGTGCGGATGTCGAAGTCGCGCGGGTCGGCGTCGGCCAGTTCCTCCCAGGTGAGCGGCGTGGAGACCGGCGCGTGCGGGCGTGCCCGGACCGAGTAGGCGCTGACGACCGTGCGGTCGCGGGCGTTCTGGTTGAAGTCGATGAACACCCGCTCGCCCCGCTCCTCCTTCCACCAGGCGGTGGTGACGAGGCGGGGGTCGCGGTCCTGGACTGCGCGGGCCAGCGCGATGCCGGCGTGGCGCACCTGGACGAAGTCCCAGCGGGGCTCGATGCGCACGGCGATGTGGACGCCGCTCTTGCCCGAGGTCTTGACGAACCCGGTCATGCCGAGCTCCTCCAGCACCTCCTTGGTGAGGAACGCCGCCGCGCGAACCTCATCGAAGCCGACGCCGGGCTGCGGGTCGAGGTCGACGCGGAGCTCGTCGGGGTGCTCCACGTCGGAGGCGCGGACCGGCCAGGGGTGGAAGTCGATCGTGCCCAGGTTGGCGCAGTAGGCGATGGCGGCGACCTCGGTGACCCGGAGCGAGTCGGCTGTCCGGCCGCTGGGGAAGGTGACGGTCACGGTCTTCACCCAGTCGGGGCGTTTGGCGGGCATCCGCTTCTGGTAGATGGCCTCGCTCTGCACCCCGTCGGGGTGGCGCTTGAGGTTGGTGGGCCGGTCCTTCAGCGATCGGAGCGCGCCTTCGCCCACGCTGATGTAGTAGTCCACCAGGTCGCGCTTGGTGGCGCCGATCTCCGGGAAGTAGATCTTGTCGGGATTGGTGACCTTGACGGTCCGCTCTCCCACCTCGAGCTCGATGTACGGCGATGCCATGGGGGTGAACCTACCCGCCGCCTCCGACAAACCACGCCCGTGCCGAGAAAGGGGGCCCGTCCCGGAGCCTCGCCGGTGGCGGGACCGGGGGCTCGACGGAACGGGCCCGCGAACGACGAGACCACCCTGTGAGGCCGTTCCGGGCGCTGGCGCGCCGCCCGGCCGGCCAGGCGATCGCCGGCGGCGCCAGCACGGGCGCGGGCTGTGCCGCTCAGACGATCCGGCGAGTGGTCTCGCCCCTTGGCAGGAGGCGATGACACCCCCTTGCTGACAAAGACGCGAATTCGCCCCAGAAAGGATGCCCGCCCTGTGGAGATCTCTTTTTGCCGCATTGCGTACGCTGGAGGCATGGACAAGGTGGTCAAGAGCGAGGCCGAGTGGCGCGTGGAGCTCTCTCCGGAGGAGTTCTACGTGCTGCGCGAGGCGGGCACCGAGCGCCCGTTCACCGGCGAGTACGTCGACACCAAGACGGAGGGCGTCTACAGCTGCCGCGCGTGCGGCGCCGAGCTGTTCAGGTCGGACACCAAGTTCGAGTCCCACTGCGGCTGGCCGAGCTTCTACGCGCCGTCCGACTCCGACGCGGTGACGCTGGTGGAGGACCGCAGCCACGGCATGGTCCGCACCGAGGTCCGCTGCGCGCGCTGCGACTCCCACCTGGGGCACGTCTTCCACGGCGAGGGCTACCCGACGCCCACCGACGACCGCTACTGCATCAACTCGATCTCGCTGAGGCTCGAGCCCGCCGAGTGACAAGGCGCTGACGGCGCGTGTCGGTCTTGGGCGGCGGGTAGAACGTTCCCGTGCGCCGGATCCACCTCCGTCACCGGTGGGTGACGATCGAGACGATCGGCCGCGTCGTCACCCAGCGGTGCGAGGTGTGCGCGAAGACCCGGGTACGGGTGCGGTGAGTGCGTCTGTCCAGGTGGTCGCGTTGGAGAAGAAGTCCACGATCAGGCTGTTGACCTCGTCCGGCTGCTCCAGATAGCCGTAGTGCCCGCACTTTGCGATCTGCGCGTATCTCGCGCCGGGGATGGCGGTGGCGACCTCCTGCCCGAGGTGCGGCGGCGTGATGAGGTCGTCCTCGAAGCCCACGACCAGGCAGTGGCCGCGGATGGCGCGGTAGTCCGCCAGCCGGTCCTCCGTCATCTCCAGCCTGCTCTGGGCGCGCAGCACCGCCTTGGCCGTGGGGAAGAGTTCGAAGAGGTCCAGCCAGTGCCGGGCCTGGACCTCGTCGTTGAGCGTGTGCGGCGACAGGCTGAGCACGGCGCGCAGCGCCGCGCCATAGGCAGCGGGCAGCTCCACCGGGCCGAAGTTGAACTCGGCCTCGGCCGCCGTGAGCCTGGCGCGGAAGTGGTCGGGCCGTCCGAGCGTGGCCATCAGCACGGCCTGCTCGACGAGTTCCGGCCTCTTCAGCAGCAGCTCCTGGACGACGTACGCGCCCATCGACACGCCGACGAGGCGGCAGCGTCCCCCGCACAGGGTCTCGGCCAGCCCGGCGAGGTCGCCGACCAGATCGCCGATCCCGGGCGGCGGCCCGGAGCCGGGCGTCAGGCCTCGGTTGTCGAAGGTGATGACGCGGTAGCCGGCGGCCAGCAGCGCGGGCACCTGGTGCAGGTGCCAGACGTGCCCGGGGCTGCCGGTGCCCATCACCATGATCACGGGGTCACCGGTGCCCTGGTCGGTGTAGGTCACGCTGGTCCCGTTCACTCTCGCCACGGCCATGCCGCTCTCCGTTCTGTTCCGGTCGGGGTGCTCGTCTGAGTGCCGCCCTCAGCAGCGGCGGCGCCATTAGGGAGGTCGCCACCGCGATCAGGACGACGATCGAGTACGCGGCGGGGGTCAGGATGCCCACCTGGAGTCCGACGGTGGCGACGACGATCTCGACGAGGCCCCGCGAGTTCAGTCCCGCGCCGATGGCGAAGGACTCCCAGCGGGGCAGCCCGCTGGTGCGGGCGCCGATGTAGCCACCGGCCAGCTTGCCCGCCACGGCCAGGGTCAGCAGCCCCGCCGCGCTCAGCGCGACCACCGGCTCGGCCAGCGCCGCGAGGTCCAGGTGCAGCCCGGCGAAGGCCAGGAAGACCGGGGCGAGGACGGCGATGACGGCGGTGCGCAGCCCTGCCAGGTGCCGCGCGCCCTCGCCCGAGGCGGCCCCGGCGACCAGCCCGGCGACGAACGCGCCGACGACCGGCTCCAGCCCGGCCAGGTGCGCGGCGAGGGCGCCGGTGAGGATCACGACGGCGGAGGTGGTCATCGCGGGCGCCTGGTCGGCCGCGCTCAGCACGCGCCGGGCGAACGGCCGCAGCGCCAGGGCCGCCAGGACCATGACCGCCAGCCACAGCAGCGGCATCCCCAGCGTGCCCGGCCCTCCGCCGCTGGTGGCCAGGGCTCCGACGACCGTCAGCAGGATCCAGGCGACGGCGTCCTGACAGGCGCCGGAGGCCAGGGTGATCTGGCCGACGCGGTGGCCGAGCAGTCTCAGGTCGGCGAGCGTACGGGAGATGACCGGGATGGCGGTGACCGACAGCGCCACGCCGAGGAAGGCCGCGAACGTGCCCCGGTCGGCGCCCGGCCCCATCAGGGCGGCCGGCGCCAGGAAGCCCGCCGCCGCGCCCAGCCCGAGCGGCAGGATAAGCCCCCAGGCACTGACCCGGGCCAGGGTGCCCGCCTGCTCGCGCAGCCTGCCCAGGTCGAGCTCGGCGGCGCTGAGGCCGACGAGGAGCAGGAGCCCGAGCTGGGCGACAGCGTCGATGAGCGCCCCCGAACCGGGCCGCGGCAGCCACTCGGCCCATTCCGGCGCCAGCTTGCCCAGCACGGAGGGCCCGAGCAGGATCCCCGCCGCCAGTTCCCCCACGATCGCCGGCTGGCCGAACCGGGACGCCAGCCGGCCCAGCAGGACGGCCGAGGCCAGGATCACGACGAGCTGCAGGAGGAACAGCGGAACCCCAGTGAGCATGCGCCTCAGCGTAGGAAGCCCTTGTCCGGCCCCGGCCAGGGCAGCGAGCGAATGGCGATTTCTCGCCATAACGAGGGCGGGCGCTTCTCCGGGCCCGGACGGCGGCCCTACCGTCCGAGGCAGCGAGATCCCCTCAGGAGAAGCGAAGGATCCCCGCAGTGCATGCCCGAATTGTGCAGGAACTGAACCAGCATGTAGGCCAGGCCGAGCTGTCCGCCGAGGTGGCGGTCGCCCGGCGCGAGTTCGCCGAGCGAGGATTCGCGAAGGTGTCGTTCCTGGCACCCGCGAGTGTCAAACAGGCCGTGGCCGACGACGTGCTCTCCCTCATCGAGGAATCCGGGGTCCGGCGCGACCTCAGGTTCAAGGAAACCGGCGGCACACCCCGCCGGATGCGTAACGTGACGCGATCGGAGATCGCCGCGGGCAGCGCCCTCATCCCCGCCGTGTACCAGTCGGAGGCCCTGATCGGCCTGCTCGCGGAGATCGTCGGCGAGCCGGTGCTGGCCTGTCCGTACGAGCCGGAGCAGTTCGTGATCACCCGTCTGGAGCACACGGGTGACACCCACGGCTGGCACTGGGACGACTACAGCTTCGCGCTGGTCTGGCTGGTGGAGTGCCCGCCGCCGGAGCACGGCGGGTTCGTCCAGTGCGTCGCCGGCACCGTCTGGGACAAGAGCGACCCCGCCATCCACCGCACGCTGCTCGACAACCCCATCTGGTCGTTCGAGGTGGGCCCCGGCGACCTCTACGTGATGCGCACCAACACCACGCTGCACCGGGTCTATCCGATCACCGCGGGCGTGCGGACGATCATCAACATGGGGTACGCGTCCAAGCCCGACCTGGAGACGGTCGTCTCCCACGAGACCATGGACGCGCTCTGGGCGGAGCGGGCTTGAGCACCATGCCGACCGAAATGGAGAACCCGATGCACACGGCTTTCACCCGCGGCCCGGTCGCCGACGTCTTCTCGTCCTACCTCGCCGCGGTGTCCCTGTCGGCCATCAGCGAACTCGGCATCCTCGACGCGCTCAGGCAGCAGGGCAGCTACTCGATCGAGACGGCGGAGGCGGCCGGGCTCGACCCGCGGCTGGTGCGCCGGCTGCTGGTGACGCTCTCCTGGGCGGAGATCGTCGAGGTCGCCGACGACAAGGCGGTCACCGGGCCGCGCTTCGACGACGCCTACCGCGCGCGCGGCTACTTCTACTGGATGGTCCGCGGCTGCGGCGAGCTGTTCTCCGTCCTGCCCGGGGTGAGCAGGACCGAGGACCGCGTCGGCGACTACTACACCCGGGACATGAGGGCGGTGGCGGTCGGCTCCAAGCTGATCGGCGAGACCGAGGTCGAGCCGCACTTCACCGAGCTGCTCGGCGAGCTGGACTACTCGGTCATCGCCGACCTCGGCTGCGGGTCCGGCCAGCGGCTGATCAACGCGGTCTCCCGCCGGCCGGGCGTGCGCGGTGTGGGCGTCGACATCGCGCCCTCGGCGGTGGAACTGGCGGAGAGCTCGGTGGCGGAGGCCGGTCTGTCCGGCCGCATCGGCGTGGTCACCGGCGACGTGCGCGACCTGGAGCCGCTGCCCGGGTTCGCCGACGTCGACCTCGTCACCTGTGTGTTCCTCGGTCACGACTTCTGGCCCAAGACCACCTGCGTGGCGGGCCTGCGCAAGCTCCGCACCGCCTTCCCCAACGCCAGGCGGCTGCTGCTGTGCGACGTGGTACGCAGCGAGGAGCCACCGGGGGCGGACACGACGATCTTCACCCTGGGCTTCGAGCTGGTGCACGCCGCGATGGGGGTCTACCTCCCCACCCGCGCGGAGTGGCATGAGGCGTTCCGCGAGTCCGGCTGGGTGCTGAACGGCGAGCGGGACTTCGCCGCCCCGCCCCGCGGCATCCTGTTCGACCTGAGCCCGGAGAGCTGACATGAGCAACCCCTTCGACGACGAGAACGGATCCTTCCTGGTCCTGGTGAACTCCGAGGAGCAGCACTCGCTCTGGCCGGCGCCCTTCCCCGTCCCCAGCGGCTGGAGCGTCGCCTTCGGCCCGGCCTCCCGCGCCGAGAGCCTGGACTACGTCGAGACCAACTGGACCGACATCCGGCCCGCCAGTGTGAGGAGCGCGCCGGCATGAGCACCGACACGGTCGAGTACGTCCTCGACGGCAAGGAGGTGGAAGTGATCGCGGCCGTCGGCGAGCGGGTCAGGGCACTGGGTGAGGATCCCGGCGACCCCGGCTTCTACGAGCGCTGCTGGCACATCCGCGAGGAGTTGCCGGTCGGGCTCCGCCGCTTCCTGGAGGACTTCCGCCGCACCGAGCCGGCCGGTCTGTGCCTGGTGCACGGCTTCCCGGTCGACGACGGAGCCGTCGGGCCGACGCCCGGCCACTGGTCGGTCCCCCACCGGTCGGGCGCCGTGAGCGACGCGGAAGTCTATCTCGCCCTCTGCGGGATGGTGCTGGGCGAGCCGTTCGCCTGGTCCACCCTGCAGGAGGGGCGGATGATCCAGAACATCGTGCCGATCCGCGGCGACGAGATGCAGCAGAGCGGTCACGGCAGCCAGTCGACGCTGGAGTTCCACACCGAGGACGGCTTCCATCCGCTGCGCTGCGACTATCTCCTGCTGTTCGGGCTGCGCAACCACGACCGCGTGCCCACGGTCGTGGCCTCGGTGCGCGACCTGGAGCTGCCGGAGGAGCAGGCCCGGCTGCTGTCGCGCCCGCGCTTCCACATCATGCCCGACGACGAGCACCTGCGGCAGCTGGAGGCGAGCCGGCCCGGCCATCCCGCGCTGTCCCTGATGCGCGAGATGCGTGACAGGCCCGAGGCCGTCCCCGTGCTCATCGGCGAGCCGGGCAACCCCTACCTGCGGCTCGACCGCCCGTTCATGACCTGCGCGGACGGGGATCCGGAGGCCGAGCGCGCGCTCGACGCGCTCGTGGCCGAGCTGGAGGCCAAGCAGCAGGACGTGGTCGTCGGCGCGGGCAGCCTGCTGATCGTCGACAACTACCTCGCCGTCCACGGGCGCAGGCCGTTCCGCCCCCGCTACGACGGCACCGACCGGTGGCTGAAGAAGCTGACGGTCAGCAGGAACCTGCGCAGGTCCATCGGCAACCGGGCGACGACCAGCCCTCGGGTGATCTTCTAAGAGGCGATGTCATGCGTACCGTGGTCATCTCCGGCGCGTCCAGCGGGATCGGATTCGCCACCGCCGAGCAGTTCGCGCGCTCCGGCGACACCGTCTACAACCTCGACGTGCAGCCGCCGATCGCCACCCCGAGCCCGGGGGTCTCCTGGATCGAGGCGGACGTGACCGACTGGCCGGCGATAGAGGCGGCCGTGGCGGCGGTCTGGACGGACCGCGGCCGGCTGGACGTGGTGATCGCCAACGCGGGCGTCAGCGTCAGGCACGGCGTGCTCAACCTCGACGAGGCGACCGCCCGCCGCGTCGTGGACGTCAACCTGCTGGGCGTGCTGGGCCTGTGGCGCTGCGCGGCCGGCTACATGACGAGGCAGGGGCACGGCGTGCTGCTGGCGACCGCGTCGGTCAACGCCTCACGCGCCTATCCGTACTACGCCGACTACAACGCCACCAAGGCGGGGATCCTCGCGCTGTGCCGCACCTTCGCGCTGGAGCTCAGCCCGGACATCAGGGTGGCCTGCGTCAGCCCGGGCGCGGTGCTGACGCCCATGCAGGAGGCGGAGTACACGCCGGAGATGCTGGAGGAGGTCAACCGCTCGATCCCGCTCGGCAGGCACGCCCAGCCGGCGGAGATCGGCGCGGCCTTCCACTACCTGGCCTCGCCGGCCGCCGCGTTCGTGACCGGGCAGGAGCTGGTCGTGGACGGCGGTGAGATCGCCGGCGCGACCACGTCCGCCTTCGGCACCGGCGGCACCACGGACGTGCCGGGGCCCAACGCATGGCCGCTCTCCTCGGCGGTGCGGGCCGACGACACCACGTTCTAGCGCGCGACAGATCCGACATCTCTGAAAGGACCTCGAATGATACGCCGCATCGCTCGCGTCACCATCACGACCGGGTTTCTCGCCGCCCTGATCGCCCTGCCCGCCGTTGCGGATCCGGACGTGGACCCGTGCCGGAACTTCCACTGGACCAGCACGCCGGGGATCCAGACGCTCGCCTGATTCAGTGCCCCCCATCCTCCGCGAGCAGGGCGGCCGCACGAGCCCAGAGCTCGTGGGCGCCCTGGTCGTTGTGGAGCATGGCCTCCGTCGCGGCCAGCGCCTCCAGCGCCCGCGCGTGCCAGATCCTGGCACCCAGCTCCTCGAAGATCTTCGAGGCGAGCGTCAGGTTGTTCCGGGCCGAGGTCGCGTTCTCGGTCCCGAAGTAGAGGTTGCCCAGCGCGAGCGAGGTGACCCCCACCACGAACTGCTCGCCGATCCGCTGGGCGATCCGCCGGGAGGTGAGCAGCGCCGCCTCCGCGCCGTCCGTGCGGCCCTGCTGGGCATAGGTCTCGCCCAGTACCCGCAGCACGTACGACTCGCCGACCACGTCACGTAGCTCACGCGCCGTCTCCAGGGCCTTCTCCAGGGTCTGGCGGGCGGCGTCGACGCGCTGGGTGCGCAGCAGCACCTCGCCGAACCGGTACAGCGCCTGGGCCAGGCCCCGCTGGTAGCCGATCTCCTCGAAGGTGCTCACCGCGGCCCTGAGCAGGGGTTCGGCCTCGCCGTAGTCGCCCCTTTCCAGGAGCACCTGCGCGGTGCTGGCCATGACGTGCGCCCAGGCGGCGTGGTCGCCGAGCTCGTGCAGCATCTTCCCCGCCTGCTCGTAGCGCGACAGGGCCAGGTCGTACCGGCCGGCGATGCGGTCGAGCAGGGCGAGGTTGCGCAGCGCCAGCGCGTGGCCGTGCTCCTCGCCCTGCTCCTCGAACATGCGCAGCGCCTCCCGCAGAAGGCCGTCGGCGTCGTCGTAACGCTGGCGGAACAGCTCCAGACTGCCCAGGCCGTAGATCATCGCCCCTTGGCCGCGGACGTCGCCGTCACTGCGGGCGACGGCGAGCGCGAGTTCGTGCGCCGAGCGCCAGTCGTCGTAGTAGCTCCGCAACTCGAAGAACGTCGCCGAGGTCATCGTGAGATCCCAGCAGAGCGCGCTGAAGCCGAGCGCGCCCGCCTGGCCGATCGCCGCCAGCAGGTGGGGGCGCTCGGCCTCGAACCATTCGACCGGGTCGGACATCATCCGGTCGATGACGACGGAGGGCAGCCTGCGGCGCTCCGCCGGTCCGTGCAGGACGGCGTAGTCACCGCCGAGCAGGCGGGCATGGGCGGCCTCGGCCAGCGCCAGCCAGCAGCCCAGGGCCCGGCGGAGCGCGGCGTTGCGTTCCTGCTCGCTCTCCTCGATCAGGGCGCGCTCGCGGGCGTACAGGCGCAGCAGGTCGTGGAAGCGGTAGCGGGCCTGGCCACCGGCCCGGGACTGGCCCGGCTCCAGCAACTGCGCGTCGACGAGCTGCTCGATCAGGTCCTGGGCGTGCTCGGGATCGATCTCCAGCAAGGCCGCGCCCAGCCACGGGCCGAACTCGGTCATGTCCAGCAGCGCGAGCCGCCTGAACATGATGGCCGCCTGCGGCGACAGGTCCCGGTAGCTGAGGATGAACTTGGTGCGCAGGTCTACCTCGCCCCGGCTGAGCTCGTCGAGCCGGCGGCTCTCGTCGGTGAGCCTGGCGACGAGGTCGGCGCTGGTCCACGACGGCCGCATGACCAGCCGGGCGGCGGCCACGCGCAGCGCCAGCACCAGGCCGCCGCAGAGCTCGCTGAGCTGCCTGGCCCCCTCCGGGTCGGCGTGCACCCGCTGCTCCCCCGCGATGCACGCCAGCACGCCCACGCCCTGGTCGGGCGGGAGCACGTCCAGCCGGAGCGGGGTCGCGCCCTCCAGGGTGATGAGCCCGGCGAGCTGGTCGCGGCTGGTCACGACGACGGCGCAGCCGCCGGCGCCGGGCAGCAGGGGTCTGACCTGGGCGGAGTCGCGCGCGTTGTCGAGCACGAGCAGCAGCCGGCGCCCCGCCAGCACGGTGCGGAAAAGCGCGGCCCGCTCCTCCAGCGTGGGCGGCGGGGGCTGGCGGGTCACGTTCAGCGCGCGCAGGAGGGTGTCGAGTATGTCGGAGGGCGAAGCCGGCGGGCCCGTCTCCGCGTAGCCGTTGAGGTCGACGAAGAGCTGGCCGTCGGGGAAGCGTGCGGCGACGCGGTGCGACCAGTGGACGGCCAGGCCGCTCTTGCCGACCCCGCCCATCCCGGTGATGACGGCGATGAACGGCTGGCCCGTCTGGGACTTGCGGTCGAGGAGCGCGTCGAGCCGCCCGAGCTCGGCGTCGCGCGCGACGAAGCCGGTCACGTCGGGTGGGAGCTGGGCGGGTACGGCCGGCGCGGCCTCCGGCGCGGCGGGTTCGAGTACGAGGCGGCTCCCCTGCCGCCGGCCCGTCTCCCCGCGCAGGATCGCCTCGTGCAGGCCTGCCAGCTCCGGGCCGGGTTCGAGCCCCAGCCGCTCGATGCTGAGCCGGTAGCCCTCCTGGTAGGTGGCCAGCGCCTCGGCGCGGCGCCCGGCCCTGCTCTGGGCCAGCATGAGCAGGCCGCGCAGGCGCTCGCGCAGCGGGTACGCGGCGACCAGCGCGACCAGCTCGCCGACGATCTGGAGGTCTCGCGCCAGCTCCAGCTCTACCTCGAAGAACTCCTCCATGATGGCCAGGCGCCACTCGCCGAGCCGCTCGGACTCCGCGCGCACCAGCTCCCCCTCGACCCCGGTCAGCGGGTCTCCCTGCCACACGGCCAGGGCCGCGGAGAGCTGTTCGGAGGCCTTCTCCAGGTAACCGGCCGCCCGCGCGGTGCGCGCCTGGCACAGCGCCTCCTCGACCTGTTTGACGTCGAACCTGTCGTCCGCGCCGAGCCGCAGCAGATAGCCGGAGGAGGCGGTGACGATGGGGTCGTGCGCGACGCCCGCGGCGACGAAGTCGCGGCGCAGCCCCGACACGCAGATGGCCACCTGGTTACGGGCGGTGGCGGGCGGGTTCTCGCCCCAGATCGCGACGCTGAGCCTGTCGGTGGAGACGACCCGGCCCACATTGAGCAGGAGGGTCGCCAACATGATGCGCCGTCGTGCTCCACGCATTGGGATTTGCAGGTTTCCCGTGCTTACTGTCAGCGGACCGAGGACGCGGAAATCCATGCACACATCCACTGCTTCGTCTCAGCTAGGGCCCATGGCGTCCCCGCTGACTCACTACGGGATAATCGTACGATATCTACACAAAGCCGGACATGAACAAGAGGTGACGAAATCCATCCACCTCTCCTGTGACGAAACGTCAACCGCAGCGGGACGATAACGCCCCGAAATCGCATGCACATACCTCCCGTCTAGCGTGCGGAGTAGTAGTACTCCGACTGGCAACCGGGTGGGTAGCGATGTCTCCGAACAGCAGCAGAACCGTCCCCTTCAGACCCGCCGAACACTCCGCCGCGCAGCTGGGGCTGCCCCTCCTGGAACTGGAACTGGCCGAGCAGACCCACGCCGAGCTGCTCGTGCTGTCCGCCGAACCCGAACGCATCCACCCCTCCCTGCCCCGCCTGTTCGCCCGGCTGGCCCGGCGGCGGGTCGCGGTCCGCATCCTGCACGGGCCGGGCCAGCCCGGCCGCACCTCCCCTCTCGCACAGGCGTGGCAGGCCGGCGCGACCGTCCGGGCGGTGACCGGCCTGCCTTATCAGGTGCTCGTACGGGACCGCGTGGTCGCCTATGTCGCCCACCCGGGCGCGGCGCACAGCGGGCGGCTGGAGAGGATCTCCCATCCTCTGGTCGCGGCCTCCGTGGCGGGGGTCTTCGACACCATCTGCCGCATCCTCGACGACCGTCGCAGCGGCGCGCTCGGCGAGGAGTGGCAGGACGAGGCGCAGGGCGAGGTGCTGCGGGCGCTCGACGACGGGCTCACCGACGACCGGGCCGCCGCCCGGCTGCACCTCAGCAAGCGCACGTTCGCCCGGCGCGTGGCGGGGGTGATGGAGCGCCTCAACGCCACCAGCCGCTTCCAGGCCGGGGCGGAGGCGGTCAGGCGCGGCTGGATCTGACCCAGCGCGCCAGCGGGACCAGCGTCTCCTCGTCGCTGAGCGCTCCGTGCTCATAGGACAGGCCGGGATCGGGGAGCGGGAAGCGCGGTGAGGTGGCGATCGCCACCACCGCGCCGAGCCGCTCCCGCACCGGGCCGACGGGCTCCATCAGGCCCAGCTCGCCGAGCGCGGTCGCGGGCAGCACCATGGCATGGCCGTCCATGGCCTCGGCCAGACGCTCCGCCACCTCCCGCTCCCTGCCCGGCAGCGGGTAGAGCCAGCGCACCCGGCCGGCCCCGCCGCCCGGCAGCTCGCACAGCCCGGGCGTGTCCACCTCCGCCCACCGCCGCGCCAGGCCGGGGTCGGAGGCGACGGGAACCAGGCCGTGGTCGGCGTAGGCGAGCACGCTCCACCCCCGCCGGGCCCAGGAGGTCGTGTGCCGTTCCAAGGCGGCGAGCGCCCGCACGGCCCGCTCGTCGTAGCCGTGCCGGTGTACGTGGTCGTCGAGGTTGACGTAGACCCAGAGCAGCAGCGGGCGGGTCCGCCGTGCGCCGATCGCCGCCCCGACGTCCGCCGCCACCCCCGCGACCAGCCGCTCCGGGTCACGGGTCAGCGGCTTCCGCGCGGGCCGCCGCGCCGCGCCGCGGGTGAGCGCGTCCACCCAGGGGCCGGACAGCAGGTCGAGCTCGCGGCCCACCACCACCGGCTCGGCGCCTTCCGCCCGCTCGAAGAGTGTGGGCAGGTGCCGGACGGGTTCGCGCGGCACCGCCTCTCCCGCCAGGACCTCCCCCGTGATCGCGTTGACGAGCGGCCCGCCGGCCCGTTCGCGGTAGGCGGCGCCCACGGCCAGATGCTCGCTCGCCGGCGCGCCGGTGATCGAGGTCAGCCACGCGGTGGCCGAGGTGCTGGGAAAGGTGGAGGCCAGGCAGGAGAGCTCGGCGGAGCGCCAGACGCGCCGGGCGACCCGCCAGGAGAGCCCATCCACCGCCAGGACGAGCACACCGCGGCCGCCCCCGTCCAGCTCCGACAGAACCAGTCCGGGGACGGCACACAGGTCGAGCCCGGGGCGAGCGAGCGTCCCGGACTCAGTCATGTCAGTAGTTCGGCACGCAGTCGGTGCACGTCGTGCGGAACTTCATGACCTGAACTTCCTGACGCGCGGCGAGCATTTTCTCGACGAATTCCGGTGTCGTCATGATGGGCGTTCTCACCGCGGTCTTGGTGTTTTCCTGCAGCACAGGCGCCTCCTGAATTTGCTAGGCATTTCTGCCTATTTCCTGTGATGTAACGATAAGAACCGTGACGAGCATGTTCAATCAATGTCCACGAGCATGGCATCAACCCGCCACCCGCGCCCCACCAGCACCGACACCGTCACCGCCGCGAAAATCAGCGCCGCGCCGGCATAGATCACTCGAAAATCGAGGAACCCGACGACGAGCGCCCCGACCCCCATGGACATGACGAACGGCAGATCGATGATCGCGTCCATTGCGGTCAGTGCCCGGCCCTGCATTCCGCTCTCGGTACGGCGCTGCACGAGCGTCGTCGTGGCCACCATGAAAATCGGGATGGAAAGGCCCACCAGAACGCCGCCCGCGCACATCGTCACCTCCGTGGCGGGGATCACCAGCGCCAGTCCCGCCGCGCTGAGCGCGAAGCCGACGGCCGCCGCCCGATGCTCGCCGTACCGCCTGATGAGCACGGCGACGACGAAGCCGCCGGCGATCGAGCCCACGCCCTGGAAAGCGGCGATGACCCCGACGAACGCGGCCGGCCGGCCGAGCCCCTGATCCACGGCGGCGAACATGGCCGCGTTGACCATCCCCGCCGCGCCCAGCGCCGCGGCCACCGCGAGCACGCCGACGCGAAGCTCGCGGTCCCCCAGCAGGTGGCGTACGCCCGCCAGGAGATCGGCGCGGAACCTGCCCGGTTCCCGGCCCGCCGGGGCGGTCAGGTCGGGCGCTCGCCGCAGCATGAGCAGCACCAGCACCGACACCAGGAACGTCGCCGTGTCCAGGATCACCACCGCGGACAGCCCCAGCGCCACGTAGAGAGCCGCGCCGAGCAGCGGGCCGAGCACCCGCAGCCCCTGTCCGAGTGAGCTGATCAGCCCGTTCGCGTCGCCGAGCAGCCGCGCGGGGACCATGGAGTGGATCAGTCCGCCCCTGGCCGCGTTGAAGACGTGGTTGGCGAAGCCGTAACCGAGCGTGACCGCGAACACGATCCACAGGTCGCCCGGATGGCGCACCAGCAGCAGGCAGAGCACCAGTGCCCCGGCCAGCAGGTCGTTGACGATCAGGACCTTCCGCCGCGGGAACCTGTCGACGAGCAGCCCGGTCAGCGGCGCGAAGAACGACGGCACCGATAGCAGGATGAACACCACTCCGGCCATCGTGTCCGAGCCGGTCAGCTCCTTGACGAAGATGCCCAGCACCACCAGGAGCGCCCGGTCCCCGATCATGTTCACCGTCTGGCCGAAGAACAGCAGCAGGAACCGGCGGTCGCGCAGCAGTTCGCGCATCAGTCCTCCTTCGCCCAGCCGGCCTCCACGAGCACGGCCAGGAACGCGTCCGCGAACTCCCCGGGCACCGCCAGCTCGGCGGCGCACTCCGCGTAGGCGGTGACCGCCGCCCGGTCCCGGCTGCCGTCGATGCCGTGCGCCAGGGCCAGCATCAGGGCATACGAGCGAGCCCGGTCCTGCGTGGCCTGCCGCTCCAGCCACTCCCGCCCGGCGGGACTGGCCGCCTCGGCCAGTCCCCGCAGATTGAAGGGTCCTTCCCAGGTACGGCGGAGCACCCGCCCCCCGCCCGCACCGCCCGATGACGGCGCGGCCCTCGCTCCGGGCGATGAAGCCCCGGCGCCCGCCCGGGACGGTGACGTCAGGGCGGCCGCTCCGGGCGGTGAGAACGCAGCCACGTGATCCGCCAGCGCGGTCAGCCAGGCTCGCGACTCGCCGCTCGCGGGACCGCAGAGCGCATCCAGCCCGTCCAGGGCGCCCAGGGCGACGGCGGTGCGGTGCCGCAGCAGTGCCGGTGTTCCCTGCCGGGAGGCGAGCAGCCGTTCCGCCCCCCAGCCCACCGCGATGCTCTCGAGTTCGGCGCGCTCGCCGGCGAGCCCGGCCAGCACCGCCGCGACCGCCGCGGCGACCGTGGCCGTGCGGCGCAGCTCCGCCGGGTCGAGCTTGTCGAGGGTGTCGGCGGCGCTGTGGTTGAACCGGTCGGGCCAGTGCCCGAGCGACACCGCGGGGCAACCGATGGAGGCGTCCACGAGCAGGCTGTGGTCGGAGGCTCCGACGAACGGGGTGGCGCGCCAGGCCCAGGTGTCGCAGGCCACCGCGCCGGAGTAGGAGCGCCCGGCCTGCGGCAGCGCCGCGACGACGTGCTCGGTGAGCGCGTTGACGAACCCGGGCAGGTGGTCGGGGCTGCGTTCGACGATGAGCGGTCCGCCGCACCTGCGCTGGTCCTGCCCGGCCATGTCCAGGTTCACCGCGGCCACCGGCGGGCGGGCGGCGACGTCGTGCAGATAGGCCGCCATCCCGGTGAACTCCGGACCCCAGAGGAACCTGATGCCGCGCCGCCCCCGCCTGCCCGCGAGCACCCTGGCCACGCCGAGCAGCGCGGCCGCTCCGGAGGCGTTGTCGTTGACGCTCGGCCGCGGGTGGCAAAGGTGCGCCGAGAGCAGCACCTCTTCGGGCCCGGCCCCGGGCAGCAGGCCGGTGACGACGGGCATGGCCGCCCGCCGGTGCGTCTCGATCTCGACCCGGACCCGGCCGCGCCGCAGCAGCTCGGCGGCCTGCCCGGGGGTGACGCTGAAGGCGGCCAGGCGGCTCCCGGTGGGCAGCTCGACCCGGCCGGGACCGGGGAGGCGGTCGGTGACCAGGCCGAAGGCGCCCGCGCTCGTGGCCCGCGCGATCGCGGCGGGCACCGGCGTGCCGGGGTCGTCGTGTACGGCCAGCGCCCCCGCACCGGCGCCGGCCAGCGGGACCACGGGGACGATGACGCCGCCGGGCGGGGTCGCCGCCGACCCCGCGGCCAGCGTGAACGGCTGCTCCGGGTAGCGCACGACGTCGTCGATCGCGGCCCGCACCGGGGTCCAGGAGAGCGGGGCGCGGAAGCTCCACCAGCGCCTGGCGCCGTCGGCCGGGAACTCCAGGACCCGCACGTCGCCCAGGCCCGCCTGCTCGGCCCTGGCGGCGACGTACCCGGCGGCCTCGCGGATCCCGTCAGACGCCTGGTACCGGTCGAACGCCGCCACCCCGGCGACGTCCTCGACCGCCCGCGCCACGTCACACCGCTCGAAGCAGTCCCGTACGGCGTCGCCGACGGTTCTCATCGCGCGGCCCGGCGGAGCGCTGCACGGCGGGCGGCGGAGAGCGGCACGCTGACCCGGGTCAGCCCCGGCAGCCGCCGCCCGGCCAGCCACGGCGGCAGCTCGTCCTCCGTCACCACCCAGGGCAGCTCGGGATGCCCCGCCTCCACCCGGCAGCCGAGCCCGCCCAGCGCCTCCACCAGCTCCGGCTTGGCCGCCGCGACGGCCCGCCGCAGCGGGGCGAGCACGTCGCCCCGGTCGAGCAGCCGCAGCGCCACCGCCAGCGACAGCGCCGACGTCCCCAGCGGCGGCACCGCCTGACGCACCGCGCCCGCCACGTCCGGGGAGCAGATGGCGAAGCCCGCGCGCAGCCCGCCGCAGCAGTAGCCCTTCGACAGGCTGCGCAGCACGACCAGGCCGGGCACCCGGGTGGTCAGCGGCACCGCGCTGGCCGCCGGACCGAGGTAGTTCGCGCAGGCCTCGTCGACGACGAGCAGCCCGCCTGCCGCGGCGGCGGCCCGGGCCAGCTCCGCCACCTGCTCCAGCGGTAGCACGTCGCCGCGCACTCCCGGCCGTTCCAGCAGGACGGTGGTCGGCCGTTCGCCCGTCACGTCCTGGCCGGGCGTGTAGACGCGCAGCTCGGCTCCGCGCTGCGCGGACCAGGCGGGCAGGTCGGGGTGGGCGTGCGCGGTGTGCAGGATCCTGCCGGGCCTGGCCAGCGCGTGCAGCAGCCCGGTCGTGCCCGCCCCCGTCACCACCTGGCCGGGGTTGAGCGGCACGCCGAAGTGGCGGGCGAGCACCGGGGCGGCGTTCCCCGAACCGTACGGGTCGTCCAGCGCGTAGGCGCGGGCGGGTTCCCGGGGATCGCCGACGGCGGCCCACGCCTCGTCGATCGCGCCCCGTACGAAGTCGATCTCGTCGGGCGCCCAGCGCAGGTCCACCTCGGCTCCGCGGCCCCGGTGCCCGAGCACGGCGGGACGGGGGCGGGGCGCCGCGACGGCGAGGATCTGGACGTAGCGGGTCTCCGGCCGGACGGCGGCACCGGGAGTGAAGCCGGCGTCGGCCCGTACCAGCTCGAAGCCCGCCGCCCGCACCAGCGACACGACCTCGCTCGGCAGGTAGAGCCTGACGTCGTCGCGGAGCACGGCGACGCGGCCGTCCGCGTGCGCCACGCGCAGCTCGCCGCGGCTCCGGCCGTCCAGCGGGTCGTACGAGCGCAGGAATTCGAAGGTGTCACCGCCCGCCTCGAAACGGTCGCGGGCCCGGTACTGGCTCAGGATGGCCGCGACGTTGGAGTGGTCGAGCACCAGCAGCCCGCCCGGGACCAGGCGTTCGCGCACCCGCCGCAGCAGGGCGAGCTGCTCGTCGTCGCGTCCCCAGCCGAAGGCCTGCACGCAGATCGCCGCGTCCGCCTCCGGCAGCTCGACCCGCTCCAGCAGGTCGCCCTCGATGAGCCCGACCCCGACCCCGGCGCGGTCCGCCGCCGCTCTCGCCTGCTCCAGCGCCCACGCGCAGACGTCGACCCCGGTCACCCGGTAGCCGTGGCGGGCCAGCCCGACGGCGTGCCGGCCGGTGCCGCAGCCGAGGTCGAGCACCCGCCGCCCCGGCGCGTGCTCGGCCAGCACCCGCAGCAGGTAGCCGGTCTCGGCGGCGGTGCGCTCCGGGGTGTACTCGTGCCGGGCGAAGCTCCAGTAGTCGGGGGTGAAGTACTCGGTGTACCAACGGGTCACGCGAACTCCTGGCGCGCGAAGAAGTCGCACACGTCGCAGATGTCGACGGGGTTGCGCACGCCCTCCTGCGCCACGTAGACGCCTTCGCAGACCCGGCACTTCTCCTCGACCAGCGGGAACATGTAGCGCTGCATGGTGGAGAACGCCTCGAACAGGTAGTAGTCGATGCCGGGCCAGAGGCCGTACAGATGGTCGGCCATGGCGTAGGCCATCGAACGCTCCTGCGGGCCGGTGGTGAAGCGGCCCGGGGTGCCCTGGCGGTTCAGCTCGGGGGCCACCAGCTCCAGGTAGATCGTCAGCTCCTTCTTGGGGACGCGGTAGAGCGGGAAGACGTAGCGCAGCCCGCCGATCTGCCTGACGGGGATGCCGCCCATCCGGAAGCCGCTGGTGATCCAGGTGACCATGCTGGCCACCAGGTCGTCGGCGTTGAAGCCGAACGCGACCGTCCCGGCGCCGATGCGGTGGGCGTGGTCCTCCAGCATGCGCCGGAGCACCTGGTGGCCGACGACCATGTTGAGGTGGCTGCGGTCGCCGCCGACGACGTCGTTCATCGCCTCCACGAAGGGGCGGCGGAGCTTGAAGACCCGCTCGATGTCGGAGGCGTCGACGATGACCTGCTCGATGCCGAGCCCTTCCGCCGAGG
Organism: Nonomuraea sp. NPDC049649; assembly: GCF_040675175.1. Classification (NCBI taxonomy): domain Bacteria; kingdom Bacillati; phylum Actinomycetota; class Actinomycetes; order Streptosporangiales; family Streptosporangiaceae; genus Nonomuraea; species Nonomuraea sp. NPDC049649. The sequence continues at coordinate 134,802 of NZ_JBFAOH010000003.1, read as the reverse complement.
CGCGGGCGGCGGCGAAGGTGGCCGGTTCCTCCCAGTCGGGCAGGCCGGTGATCGTCACCGAGGTCATGGTGAAGGCGGGCAGCCGGTCCCTGGTGCGCTCCAGCAGCTTCAGGAAGGCGACGCTGTCGCGGCCGCCCGACAGGCCGATGACCACGTTGTCGTCCGCCTGGAGCACGCCGTGGCCGAGCACGCTCTGGACGAAGGTCTCCTCGACGTAGCGGACGAAGCTCTCCTCGTCGAACTGCTCCACGCGCCGCTCCAGGCGGCCCATGGTGTCGAACAGGATGGACTTGCTGTAGATCGGGTCGGGCGTGCCGTAGACCGTGGTCGGGGTGCGGCGGGTGACGTCGAGGTCGTAGTGGCGGACCTGGCGCACTTCGAGGACGTCGAGCTCTCCGACGATCGTCGTCTCCTCGGGGACGATCTTCCCGTCGCGGGTGGTGATCACCGCGTTGACGGGGATGCCGTGTGCGGTCAGGACCTCCAGGAGGGGCCGTCCGGGGGCGGCCTCCAGGGTTTCGGAACCGCCCACCTTGTTATGGAAGACGACTTGGGCCACGGCTTTCTCCTTGCTATTTCCTGTGCTTAATATCGTTTCTACAGTCGGCGAAAGGGCGCCATGAGCGACAGCCTGGACATTGGCATCTTCACGTCAATCGATGCCCTTGACGGCGCGGAATGGGATGCGATCGTCTCGTCCTGCGGGGCACCGGTTTTCTATCGGCATCGATATCTGCGGTCCTATGCCCGTTCTCCGCTGACGCCGGTGAAGGCGTTCCGCTATCTGGTGGTGCGCGAGGGCGGGCGCCCGGTCGCGGTGCTTCCCGTCGCGCTGATGGACGGGCTGGACCCCCTCGGCCAGTTGCGCGCCCGCTATCCGGTGACCGGCGCGGAGCGGGGCCTGCTGACCCACGTCTGGCACTGCTACGACGCCTGGCTGCCCGGCGCGCCGCAGCTGGAGGCCGTGGCCGGCGCGATGCGCGCGCTGGCCGTGGAACTGGACGCCGACTGGTACGGGTTCGTCAACGTGCCGCGTGACTCGCCGCTCCGCGCCGGGCTGGTCGAGCTGGGCTTCCCGGCCGAGCACATCGAGGACCGCTTCCTGCTCGACCTGCGCGGGCTGCCGCACCCGCTGGCCCACGCCACCCGGAAGGCACGCACCAACCTGCGGCGGGGCCTGCGCCGGGCGGCGGAGTCCGGGGTGTGGCAGCGGGTCGGGCCCGCGGGCGAGGCGGACCTCATGGAGATCGGGCGGCTCTGCGCCAGGACCGCGGCCAGGCACGGCACCGGCGGTTTCTACCCGCCCGATCTGTTCGCCGGCTTCGTCACCGGGCTGGGCGGCCTGGCCGTGGCGATCGAGATCCGCCAGGAGGAGCGGCTCGTCGCCGCCGGGATCGCGCTGCGCGACGGCCGCCGCCTGCACGCCTGGGCGTGCGGGGTGGACTACGACGTGACCGGAGGGTTCAGCCCGTACGCGCTGCTGCACCTCGCGACCGCCGAGCAGGCCGTGCGCGAGGGGTGCGAGGTCCTGGAGGGCGGGCGGGGGAACCCGCGGTTCAAGCTCAGGCACGGGCTGAGCCGCCTCGCGCTCGACGCGTGCCTGGTGCGGGTCTGATGCGGGTGACCGCCGGGCTGCTCCCGGCCGAGGGACCGCTGTTCAGCACCGGCCGCTGGCTGGCCGCCATGAGCGGGCGGGTGCCCGGCTCTCCGTACACCTTCGAGCTGGGCGGGGCGATCCTGCACGGGACGGTCGTGGCACGGCCGCATCCGGGCGAGGCGTTCGACCTCGGAACCCTGCTGGCCGCGGACACCGCGCGGCTGCCGCTGAGCCCGGCCACCAGGGCGGCGCGGGCCGGGCGGACGTCCTGGCCCGGGTGCGCGCCGCACCTGGTGGTCATGCTGCCCGGCTACGAGTGCCACGCGCTCGGCCCGGCCGGGGAGGACGCCGCGGCGGTGGAGGCTCTGGTGGGCGAGATCGTCGCCTGGGCGCGGGGGCGGGCGCTGCGGGCGGTGGCGTTCCTGTTCACGCGGGGGCGGGCGCTGGAGCGGGCGCTCGGCGGGCAGGGGTTCACCGGGATTCCGATGTCGTACTCGTGCGAGCTCACCCCGGGCGCGCCCCTGCCCGCGCGGCGGGCGAAGGAGGCGCGGCGGGAGCTGCGGCGGCTGGCGGAGGCGGGGGTACGGCTGCGTACGAGCGAGATCTCGCGGCCGGTGCCGGGGATGGTCGACCTGAAATGCGGACATTCTCTGAAATATGGCGGTAATCCTGACCCGGTGGCGGCCGCCCGCCGCCTGGAGGCGCTCTGCTCGGGCGGCGCGTTGCTGTTCAGCGCGGAGCTCGGCGAGCGGCTGCTGGGCTACGGGCTCTTCGTCCCCCACCGGGACACCTGGTACTGCGTGAGCACGGCCATGGCGTACGACGTCCGGGAGGCACGGCACACCTACTTCGCGACCGCCTTCTACGAGCCGGCCGCCCGCGCCGCCGAGGCCGGCGTCGGCCGCCTGCACTACGGGCACGGCGCCTGGCGGGCCAAGCTGTCACGCGGGTGCCGGGCCATCGAGCTGCCGATCTGGGTGCTGGCGCTGGACCCGGAGCTCAAGCCGCTCATCGAGTGGAGCGCCAGGACGACCACGCCGGCGCCATGAGGGGGGCGCCGTGAGGGGTCACTGCCAGCGGCGCAGCGGCGGGAACAGCATCGACGTCTGCAGCACGGCGTGCTCCCACCGGTCCATCGACACGCCGTACACCGCCAGTCTGGCCGCCGCCCGGCGCAGGTCGTGACGCTCGCCTCCGGGCAGGAAGTCGCAGGCCAGGAAGTCGGCGAGCGGGTGTCTGGCGGGCAGCAGCGCGGCGAGTTCGGCGCCCGCGCCGTCGCGGGCCGCCACCGCCAGCTCGGGGGCCAGTTTGCGGGCCTCGTCGTCCAGCTCGTGCCAGAGCGCGGCCACGACCCGGGCGCGCAGCCCCGCGCGCACGTCGTCGAACTCCCTGCTCTCGCGAGGCGTCCCGGCCTCCAGGAGCGCCACGAGGTCCCGGAGCGGCCGCAGGTCGCCGTCGAGCGGGGTGCCGTAGCCGCCGCCCATGAAGATCCCGGCCTCGTGCCGGGAGTCCTCGGGGCTGTCGGCGCTGTGTACCAGATCCAGCAGCACGTTGACGCCGCGCAGGTCGCGCCTGATCGTGCCGGGCTCGGCCGCCGCCGGGTCGCTGGCGCCCTTCAGCGCCCGGAGGCGCAGGTGCGGGTCCGGCGCGGGCGACCTGTCTTCTACCAGCAGGGCGAGGCTCGGTCCGAGATCGAACACCGCGTCGACCTGCCGGTAGAAGTAGGCCTTCCAGACGGAAGTGATCTTGGTTTCGTGGAAGGCGTCCTGCCCGGGCGGCCGGTGCCACAGCACCTCGTAGCGGATCGGCTCGAACCCGTGCTTCTCCAGCCGTTCCAGGACCGGAGTGACGAGATGCCGCATCAGCGCGTCGGGCGGAAACAGGAACAGGACAGTCCTGTCCCACACGATCTCGGGCATCCGTCACTCCTTAGAATCTAGCCCTTACGGGATTTCTTGATGCGGGGGCGTCTGATGACAATATGGATGTGCCGGTCCATGGGATCGTCTCACTTTCTCCGGAGCTTGGGACGACGGACGATGTAATGATGCCGGTCCATGATTTCCTGCCTCATTTCCTGTTCAGCTTGGGGCGATGGCTGACTCGACGTCGGCGGTCCATTTCTCTCCTTTCTGCACGGCGATTTTCTGGGCCCCATGGTCGCCGTTTTCCGCGGCGTTATCGCGGGCCGCCGCTTTTGTTGGCAGCAAGACGCCATCATGTGCCGCCTGCGGTCGCCACGGCGAGCGGTCCCGGGGCCGGGCCGGGCGCGCGCGCCGCCTCGACCGCCGCCAGCTCGCCGGCGAGGGTCCAGCCGGGTGCGCCGGCCACCAGGGCGTGCTTGCCGTACAGCAGAACCTCTTCCAGCGACTGCTCCGCCTCCAGCCGCAGCAGCGCGGCCGCGCGCCTGGCGGCCCGCGCCACCTCCGCCTCCGTCCACCGCGGCTCGGTGAGCAGTTCCGTCGCGCGGTCCACGACCTCGTCCAGATGCTCGGGCGCGGTGGCGAGGAAGACCCGCCAGGTCCCCGCGTCGAGGTAGGGGACCACCATCGGCCACAGTTCGTAGCAGAGCCCCCGCCGGTTGCGCAGCTCCTCGGTGAGCAGCGCCGAGCTGGCTCCGGCCAGCAGCTCCATCAGCACGGGCCACCTGTGGCGCAGCGGGTCCCGGTACGGCGCCGCCGCGCCGCCCAGCACCACCCCGGCGGTGTCCGCGTTCAGCCGCAGCGCGGCGTGCCCGCCGCCCCAGACAGGCGGCTCGCCGGGATCGCTCTCCTGCCACGGCGGCAACGCGGCCAGCGGCCCCTTGTCCAGGACGCGCAGCAAACCGTCGGGGTCGGCGCCCCCGCACACCACCACACCGGCCGAGCCGAGGAAGCGCCGGTGGTGGTCGCGCAGCGCGTCCAGCTCCAGCCGGTCGACCTCCTCGATCGTCCCGCCGACCGGCCTGCCCAGGGGGTGTCCCGGGAAGGCGAGCTCGAAGAAGACGTCATGGACGACGTCCAGCGGATCCGCCGCGGCCAGCCGCAGCTCCTCCTGTACGACCTTGCGCTCGGCCTCCAGCACCGGCGCGCTCAGCTCGGGCTCGGCCAGGGCGCGGGCCAGGATGTCCAGTGCCCCGATCGCTTCCCCGGTCGGCACCCGCGCGTACAGGGCCAGATGCTCGCGACCGGTGACGGCGTTCGCCTCTCCGCCGAGCTCCTCCAGCAGGTCGACCACCCGCTCCCCGCCGGCCAGCGGAGCCTGCATCAGCATGTGTTCCAGCAGGTGGGTGCCGCCCGCCGTGCCGGGCTGCTCGTACCGGGAGCCGACGCGCAGCCACACGCTGACCGTGGTCACGGCGGCGCCCGGCCGATGCGCGATCCAGGCGGGCGCCCCGCCGCTTGAGTGCACGTGGATCGGGCGGCTCACAGCACACCCGCCGGCTCCGCCCCGGCCAGGAGCTCCTCGTCCACCTCGGTGCCGTGGACGAGGATGAACCGTCCCACCGGCGTGTGCGCCCACATCGCGCCGCCGTACTCACGCAGCGTCAGTACGTCCGTACGCTCGCCGCCCTCGACCGGCAGCGCGAACAGGATCAGCCCGGCCTCCAGCGCGGCCCGAGGGCTCAGCCGGCCCAGGATCGCGGCTCCCGGCCTGCGCAGCTGCAGCGTCGTGGCGGCCAGCCGGAGCGGCCGGCGCAGCGCCCTCAGCACCCTGGCCCGCCGCCGCGACCGGCTCTGCCGGACCTGCGCCCGGCGCTCGCCCGGCAGGTCCGGCACGTCGAACGGGCTCTGCCGCAGCAGCCGCGCCAGCTCGGCGTACTCGGGCCAGAGCTCCGCCGCGCCGACCGCCGGCGCGCACCGGGTGAGCGTGGCCTCGTCCGCCCCGCCGAGCAGCAGCGCGGCGTCGATCAGATCCCTGACCCGGTAGGGCTGCTCGAACCGCTCGTACAGCAGTGCCAGGAGATTCTTGACCACCGGGTCCGCCGGCGCCTCCGTGCGGTGCGGCGCCCCGATGCCGTCGCCGATGTAGGCGAGCGTGCTCAGCTCGATCCCGTACGATAGGGCGTACGGATCGTCCGGCATGCGTCGCAGGCTGACGACCACCTGGATCTCGCCGCCGAGCCTGACGAACGAGGCGGTGTGCATCGACCAGCCCTCGGCGAGCAGCCACCCGGTCAGCGCCCACAGCCGGTCGCGGTCGGGCACCCAGAGGTCGAGGTCGTTCATGTACCTGAGCAGGCCGTCCGGATACCGGTCGGCGAACTCCAGCCCTTTGAGCGAGACCGGCCGGTCGGGCAGGCGCTCCCACTGGTCGCGGTAGAAGGCCATCCGCCCGCGCTGCTGCTCCAGCTCGTGCGCCAGGGCCGGACTGAGCCGCCGCCCCTCGCTCTCCCACGCGCTCAGCAGCGTCGCCACCAGCGAGGGCTGCTCACGCCGGGCGACGTAGAGCACCTCGCCCGGCGTCTCCATCTCCTGGCCGGTGATCAGCTCGAGGGCCGCGACCACCTGCTCCGCGCCGACGTCGGGCCCGTTCATGCCGGCCTGCGCAGGCACCACACGGCCGTCGAGGACTCCGGCCTGAGCGGCTCTCCGGTGAACCCGGCGTGCGCGCTCTCCACCTCCCAGCCGGTCTCCGCCGCCCACCGCCCGATCTCGGCCGTGGTCAGCAGGCACATCCGGATCGGCGGGAAGTAGCGCCGGTCGGTCACCCGGCGTTCGTCGAGCGTTTCGAGCAGCCCGACCATCTCGACCTCCAGTCCCTGCTTGTCCAGCATGCGCGTGACCTCCCACACGGTCCGCCGCTCGTCCCAGACCCGCAGCCGGGGGACGCCGTCCCGGGCCTTCTGCCGCTCGGGGCGCGGCTGGACGACCTCGAAGGCCAGCCGCCCGCCCGGCAGCGCGTTGCGGTACGCGCAGGCCAGCGCGGCGCGGACGGCCCGGCGCGGCAGATGGTTGAGGGTGTTCTGCCCGCAGTACTGCAGCGCCACCGGTTCGGGCAGCTCGCAGGCCGCCAGGTCGGCCTGGATCAGCAGGACGCCGTCGCCGAGCCGGTCACGGGCGGCGCGCAGCATGGCCGCCGAGATGTCCACCCCGACCCGGGGTTCGACCTCGGCGGCCAGCCTGCCCGTGCCGATGCCGAGATCGGCGACGGACCCGTGCGCGGTGGCGGCCAGCCGCTGGTAGTAGGCGATCTCCCCTGGTTCGGCGCCGCCCATCGCGGTCCAGGCGAGGTAGAGCTCCGCCCAGTGATCGAAGTCGTGCATCGCGCTCTCCGGTGTCGGGACCTCGATCACATCACCGGACCCGCCGGCCCGGCCGGTCCGCCCGCGCGACTGGCACAAAGATGCCGCCTACCGGGTGATCAGGTCCAGCGGGCGGCGGCGGGAGCTGACCAGCGAGCGCCGCGGCCGGGGCATCGGGTCGGTCCCGGTGTCGGCCAGCACCAGGCTCATGGCCCGCTCGCCCTCGACGAAGACCAGGCCGCGCTCGCGCAGCTCGCCGATGTGCGCGGCCTGCTCGGGGGCGAGCCGGTCCAGGCGGGTGGGGCGTTCGAGGACGAGCAGGGTGCGCGCCACCTCCTCCGCCAGCTCGTACCGGGAGACCGTCCCCGAGCGGGAGTCGTGCACGATCCACGAGCCGTCCTCCTCCTCCAGCCGCAGGACGGGCGGGTCGCCGTCCTCCCAGCCCCGTGACCAGTCGCCGACCGCCGCGGTGAGCGGCCGGATCCACTTCGCGACGCCGATCATGCACGGTGCGACGGCCCGGTCGTTGAAGTAGTAGGCCAGCCGGCTCAGCGACTCCTCGGGGAAGGGGTAGGTGAGCCGGTAGTGGTCCACCGGACGCAGGTCGAGCCCGAACTCGCCGGCCTGGTTGAAGTACGGGCTGTAGCGGTCGAAGCGGACGGGGAAGACGCCTTCCGGCGGTGGCAGGTGGGCCAGCAGCGGCAGGTCGTCGACGTACTTGGCGAAGGTCGACTCCGGCTCGCCGGGGAAGCCGATGAGCAGGTTCCACGCCGGGGCGATGCCGTAGCGGACGCAGTTCTTCAGCAGCTGGATGTTCTGGAACGACGAGGAGCCCTTCTTCATCAGTTTCAGCGTGCCCGTCGACAGCGCCTCGATGCCGGGCTGGATCCGGTCCACGCCGGCCCTGGCCATCTCGGTCATGTCCTGCTGGTCGAGGCCGACCTTGACCTCGTAGAAGATCGACACCCCGGCCGGCGGCTGCAGCTTGGGCAGCACCTCGGTCAGGTACTCCAGCGGCATGATGTTGTCGGTGCAGGAGTAGACGGTGCACCACGGCGCGTACTCGAAGAGCCGCTCGAATTGGGCGACGGCCCGGTGCGGCGCCATCGCCCGATAGGCCATGCCCTGCCCGTTGAGCCCGCAGAACGTGCAGTGCGAGCGCTCGCCCCACCAGCAGCCGCGGGAGGTCTCGAAGAACAGGATCGGCTCGGCCCCGTCCGCGACGGTCGCGGCCAGGTCGTCGAAGGAGGAGACGAACGAGGCGTAGTCGGGCTCCAGGTAGTCGTCGATGTCGCTGTCGGCGCCGATGGCCCGCCGGTAGCGATCCTCGTGGCAGTTGCGCCGCGACACGATGCCGGGTATGCGGTGCGGGGTCTCCTCGTCGCCGTCGATCACCGCGCGGAGGAAGCGGGGGAAGCTCCGCAGGGCCGGGCCGGAGAAGACGTGGTCGAGCTGGGTGGCGTGCTCCACGAGGGCGGCGCCCATCGGCGCCTCGCAGTTGGCGCCGCCCATGACGGTGACGGTGCCGGGAGAGCGCTCCTTGATCACGGCCGCCATCGCCAGGCTGGGCACGGTCTGCATGAACATCGAGCTGAACCCGACCACGTCGGCCTCGGCCAGCCGGTACCGGTCGGCCAGGTGAGCGCAGAACTCGCCCAGCCGCTCGCGGTGCCGCATCAGCCTCGCCCGCAGCGCGGCGTGCGCGGGGCCGGCGAAGTAGCGGGCGAAGTACTCCTCGGCGTTGTCGGGCGCCTCCGGGAAGGCGACCTGGCGGAAGAGCCAGTCGCCGATGCCGGCGACGTGGTGCTCCATGCCTTCGGCTATGGCGTCGTACAGCTCTGTGCCGAAGAAGCGCACCACGTCGTGGTTGAGATAGCAGACGCGCACTCTCGCCTCGTCGCCGAAGTCGCGCTGGACCAGCGAGGAGAGCTGGCTCAGCGCGAACGACGGCCGCCTGCGATCGGCGAACGGCATGTTGACCAGGGCGACGTCAAGCACGAACGGTCCTTTCCTCGTCCCGGTGCCAGGTGGCGTACTCACGGAAGCCGTACAGGAGCGGTGATTCCGGGTCGCTGGCGATCTCGACCACCCTCCCGATCACCAGCGCGTGGTCGCCTACGGTCACGACCTGCTCGACCGCGCACTCCGCCCAGCCGTGCAGGTCCTGCTCCAGCCGGGGCAGCCGCATCGGGCCCGCGGGCGACCACCGGATGGCGGAGAACCGGTCCGCGGTGAGCGAGGAGAACAGCACGGCCGCCGCCCGCGACCTGGCGGGCAGCAGGTTGACGCCGAAACCGCCGGCGTCGAGGGTGGCCGCCAGGGTGCGGCTGTGCACGTTCATGCTGACCAGCAGCGTGGGCGGGGTGAGCGTGACGCTGATCAGCGAGGAGCAGGTGAGACCGCAGGGTTCGCCGTCCGAGCTCATCGCCGTGATCACGGCGACGCCCGTCGGATAGGCGCTCATGAAGGCGCGGCAGGCCTCGGCGAGCGCACTCAACGCAGGCTCGTCAGGTACTCGTAGGCCGTGGGCAGCGCCGCCACCGTCCGCTGGGCCGCGGCGCGCACGTCGGCGAACTCCGCCCTGGCCCCCGCCACGTCAAGATGGGCGAGCGCGGGGCGCGGGCCGGGCCGGAAGTTGCCCAGTCCGAGCACCATGGTGATCCACGAGTAGAGCTCGAACCCGTGATAGTAGGGGTAGATGGTGCTCTCGTCCGGGAGCCGGGTGGCCACGACCGGCAGGAACTCCGACAGCCACTCCGTGGCCGGCCGGGCCTTCGTCTCCTTCCAGTACGGCGTGTCGGCGCGGGCGGCGGCGCGGTAGTGCAGCACCAGGAACTCCCGCACGCCGTCGATCACCCTGGCCACCCGCTGGTTGTAGCCGTCGATCAGGCGCGGCTCCCAGCGCGCGTCGGGGAAGTGCTTGACCAACTGCTCGATGCCGTGCTGGATGAAGAAGATGCCGGTCGACTCCAGCGGTTCGACGAACCCGCTCGACAGGCCGATGGCGACGCAGTTGCGGACCCAGGAACGCTCGTTGCGGCCGATCCGCATCCGGATGTGGTTGGCCTGCAGGTCGTCGCGGCCGGGCGCGACGTGGGCGCGCAGCGTCCGCTCGGCCTCCTCCGGCGAGCAGTACTCGTCGGAGTAGACGTAGCCGTTGCCGTTGCGGCCGTAGAGGGGGATGGTCCAGATCCAGCCCGAGTCCATGGCCGTCGCCGTGGTGTACGGGCTGATCGTCTCCTGGTCCTCGCGGGGGACGCGGAGCGCGACGGCGCGGTTGTTGGGCAGCACGTCGGTGAAGGAGCGGAAGGGCTCGCCGAGCGTCTGGTTGATCAGCATGCCGCGGAAGCCGGTGCAGTCGACGAAGAGCTGGCCCGTCAGGTCTCCGTGCTCCTTGGTGGAGACATGGGTGATCCAGCCGCGCTCGTCCTGGCCGATCGCGGTGACGTCGTCGAGCACGTGGCGGACGCCGGCCTTCTTCCCGAGGTCGGTGAGGTAGGCGGCCAGCTGGGCGGCGTCGAAGTGGTAGGCGTAGGGGAACTGGGCCCGCTGCTCGTCCAGGGTGGAGCGGCCCAGGGAGCCGTCCAGCCCGGAGGCGAAGAGGCTGCCGTCGAGCAGCCGCGGCGAGCGCCGGGCCTCGCACATCCACGAGGTCATGTAGCAGTGCCGGTCGAACTGCTCGGCGGTGCCGTCCCGGCGGTTCAGCTCCAGGTGCCAGTCGGCGAGGGTGAACCCCTTGTTCACCCGCAGCCTCTCGAACGGGTGGTAGAAGTAGGTGCCGTCACCGCGCCAGTTCTCGAAGCGGATGGCCAGTTTGTAGGAGGCGGAGCAGCGCGGCATCCACTCGCGCTCGTCCAGGCCGAGATAGTCGAAGAAGTGACGGACGGTGCTGAAGGTCGCCTCGCCCACCCCGACGGTGGGGATGCGGGCCGATTCCACCAGGGTGACGGAGACTTGGTCGCCGAAGGCCCTCTTGAGGTAGGTGGCGGTCATCCAGCCCGCCGTCCCGCCTCCCACGATCACCACGTTGTCGATCATCAGTGCTGTCCTCTCAGGCTGAGCGGCCGCATGTCGGTCCAGACGGCCGCGATGTGCTCCAGGCACTCCTCACGGCTGCCGCGGACCCCCTCGTCACTCCAGCCGGGGGGATTGTCGCGGCCTTCGGGCCAGACGGAGTACTGCTCCTCGTGGTTGACGACGACTTTGAACATCGCTTCATGCCTCCCGGCAGTGTCCGGCCACGATCGGCCCGATCTGGGCCATCGCCTCGGCCCTCGCCATGGCGTCGTGGTCGCAGTCGATCTCGTGTACGGTCAGCCGTCCGGTCACGTGCGGCGCCCAGATCCCGGCCGCCGACAGCCCGGCCGGCCAGGTCCGGGTGGCGACGAACAGCAGGGCGTCGCCGTCGTGCCGGCCGGGCCGGTGGGCGTCGAGCAGCTTGGAGTTGCGCAGCACCGTCTCCGTCATCGACGCGACGAGCTCCTCGCCGAGGTCGGCCGCGTAGCCGACGGAGTCCATGAGCAGGGCGCGGGCCTCGGCGGCGTCCTCGATGCCCGGCCGCTCCGCGCCCGAGAAGGCGGGGTAGCCGTCGAGCAGGGCCAGCAGCCCGACCTCGCCGGGCAGGCGCTCGGCCATGGCGTGCGCCACCAGGCCGCCGAAAGACCAGCCGAGCAGGTGGTAGGGCCCTTCTGGCCGCACCCGGCGGATGATCTCCAGGTAGCGCTCGGCCATCTCGCTGACCGAGCCCAGCTGGTCGGGCCCGGTGGCCTGCAGGCCGTAGACCGGCCGGTCCGGCTCGATGTGCGGCAGGAGGCTGCTGTAGCACCAGCTGACGCCGCCGACGGGGTGGACGCAGAACAGCGGCGGCAGGGTGCCCGAGGGCCGCAGCGGCAGCAGCACGTCGAACGGGTCGTCGCCGTCCCCGCCGCCGGCCAGGCGCTCGGTCAGTTCGGCCACCGTGGGCGCGGCGAACAGGTCGCGGATGCTCAGCGCGGCGCCGAGCGTCGAGCGCACCCTGCTGATCAGCCGGGCGGCCAGGATGGAGTGGCCTCCGGCGGCGAAGAAGTTGTCGTCGACGCCGAGGTCCGGCTGCTCCAGGACCTCGGTGAACAGCCCGAGGAGGGTGTGCTCGCGCGGGGTGCGCGGCGGCCGGTGCCCGGTGCGCGGCGGTTCCGGCAGAGCCCGGCGGTCGAGCTTGCCGTTGGCGTTGAGCGGCAGCTCGGGCAGCGGCAGGTAGGCGGCGGGCAGCATGTGGGTCGGCAGATGGGCCAGGGCGTGCGCGTGCAGCTGCGCCGGGTCGGCCTGCTCGGGCGTCACGTACGCCACGAGCTGGTCGTCGCGGACGATGACCGCCGCCTGGGCGACGCCGGGCGCCTGCCCGAGCGTGTTCTCGATCTCGGCGAGCTCGATCCGGTGACCGCGCAGCTTGACTTGGTTGTCGGCCCGGCCGGCGAACTCCAGCGCGCCGTCGGCCCGCCGCCGTGCCTGGTCCCCGGTGCGGTACCACCTCCGCCCGCCGGGGGCGGCGACGAACCGCTGGGCGGTCAGGCCAGGCCGGCCGAGGTAGCCGCGGCCGACGCCGGGACCGCCGATGTACAGCTCGCCGCGCACACCGGGCGGCACCGGCAGCAGGTTGTCGTCGAGCAGCAGCACCTCGGTGTTGGCCAGCGGGTGACCGATCAGCGGGATGTCGCCGTCGCGCACCCGGTAGGCGGTGCTGTCGTTGGTGCACTCGGTCTGGCCGTAGTAGTTGTAACTGTCGGTGACGGGTGCTTCCCGCATCGCCCGCCACAGCCCGGCCGAGACCGCCTCGCCGCCGACCATCAGCGCCTTCGGGTGGTGCCGTCCCGGCGCGAACAGCCCGGCCGCGACCAGCTGCTCCATGAAGACCGGGGTGAGGTCGACGAAGCCGATGCGGTGCGCGTCGATGTAGTCGGCCAGGTCCTCGGGCGTGCGGCGGGTGACGTCGTCGATGACGTGCAGCTCGTGGCCGTCCATCAGCCAGAGCATCGAGTCCCACGAGGTGTCGAAGGTGAGCGGCACCACGAAGCCGATGCGCAGCCGCTCGCCGCCGGCCGCCTTGAACAGCTTCTGCCGGTGCGCGTTGAGCAGGTGCGACAGCCCGCCGTGCTCCAGCACCACGCCCTTGGGCCGCCCGGTGGAGCCGGAGGTGTAGATGACGTACGCGGCGTGCCCGGGGAGCGGCGGCGTGCCCGGGTCGTGGTCCGGGCCGTCGGGGATCTCCTCCAGCAGCACCGTCCGCTCGTACGGCACCGCGCTCTCCCTCGTGGCCAGCACCAGCAGCGGGCGCGCGTCGTCCAGCGTGTAGGCGATGCGCTCGGCCGGGTGCTCCAGGTCCAGCGGCAGGTAGGCGGCGCCCGCCTTGAGCACGCCCAGCACCGCCGCGATCATCTCGGCGCCGCGGGGCAGCGCCAGCGCGATCAGCTTCTCCGGTCCCGCGCCCCGCGCGCGCAGCTGGTGGGCGATGGCGTTGGCCCGGCGGTTGAGCTCGGCGAAGGTCCACCGCTGCTCCCCCGCCACGACCGCGATGGCGTCCGGGGTCCGGGCGGCCTGCCGCTCGAAGCAGGCCGGTACGGTCAGCTCCAGCGGTTCGGCCCGGGGACCGCGCGAGCGGGCGAACTCCAGGTCCAGCTCGTCGCAGGTGAGCACCGGCAGCTCCCCGACGCGGGTGCCGGGCTCCTCGACGGCGGCCTCCAGCACGCGCAGCAGCCGTTCGGCCAGGGACTCGGCCGTCGAGCGGTCGAACAGGTCGACGGCGTACTCCAGGTAGGCGTCCATGCCCTCGGCCCGGCCGCACTCGTCGTAGCGCTCGATGACGTCGAGGGTGAGGTCGTAGTCGGCGGCGCCGTGCCGTACCGGCTCGTGGGCCGTCCGCACGCCGGGGAAGGACAGGTCGGCGGTGGTGTTGTTCTGGAAGACCAGCAGCACCTGGAAGAGCGGGAACCGGGCGAGCGTCCTGGTCGGGTTGACCGCCTCGACGACCCGTTCGAACGGCGTCTCCTGGTGCTCGTAGGCGGCCAGGTTCGCGTGACGTACCCGGGCGAGCAGCTCGGTGAAGCTCGGGTCTCCCGAGGTGTCCGTACGCAGCACCAGCGTGTTGATGAAGCAGCCGACCAGGTCGTCGAGACTCTCGTCGGCGCGCCCGGCCACCGCGGTGCCGATCGGGATGTCGCTCCCCGCGCCCAGCCGGGTGAGCAGCGCCGCGAGCGCCGCCTGCGTGACCATGAAGAGGCTGACGCCGTGCTCGCGCGCCACCTCGGCCATGCGGGCGTGCACCGTGGCGGGGATGGTGAAGGGCACGGTGTCGCCGCGGTAGCTGGCGATCGCCGGGCGCGGCCGGTCGGTGGGCAGCTCCAGCTGGTCGGGCAGCCCGTCCAGGGTGGTACGCCAGAAGTCCAGGTGGTCGTCGCCCGGGTCCTGCCAGAGCGCGAAGTCGGCGTAGCGCACCGGCAGCGGCCGCCAGCCGGGTTCCCGGTTCTCCAGCCTGGCCCGGTAGGCCTCGGCCAGGTCGCGTGCGAGCGGCGCCATCGACCAGCCGTCGCAGGCGATGTGGTGCACGACGAGGAGCAGTACGTGCTCGTCCGCCGCCAGCCGGAAGAGCCGGGCGCGCAGCGGGGTCTCGCGGGTCAGGTCGAAGCCCTGCGAGGCGGCGGCGGTCAGCAGGCCGGGCAGGTCGGTCTCGGTGACCGGCTCGGGGGTGAGGCCGATGACGGCGGGGGCGAGGATCCGCTGGTAGGGGCCGTTGGCGTCCTCGGGGAAGACGGTGCGCAGCGGCTCGTGCCTGTCCGCCACGTCGGTGAGCGCGGCGGCCAGCGCGCCGACGGCCAGCGGGCCGCGCAGCCGCAGGCAGGTGAGCGTGTTCTGGGCGTGGTCGCCCGCGTCCTCCAGCCGGTTCAGGAACCACAGGCGGCGCTGGGTGAACGACAGCGGCAGCCGCTCGGGCCTGGCAGCCGCCGGGCGCAGCGCGGGCCTGGCGTCCTCGCGCAGCACCTCAGCCAGCCCCGCCACGGTCGGGTGGTCGAACAGGTCGCGGATGGTCAGCGTCGCGCTCAGCGCGCTGCGGATCCGGCTGATCAGCCGGGTGGCCAGGATGGAGTGGCCGCCGTTGACGAAGAAGTCGTCGTCGATGCCCAGGTGGGTGGCGTTGAGCGTGTCGTTGAACAGCCGCAGCAGCGTCTCCTCGCGCGGCGTGCGCGGCGGCCGGTGGCGCGTGGCCGGCGGTTCGGGCAGGGCCGCCTTGTCGAGCTTGCCGTTGGGGGTGAGCGGCAGCTCGTCCAGCGGCAGGATCGCGGCCGGCAGCAGGTGGGTGGGCAGCCGGGTGCGGGCGTGCGCCATGACGGCCGCCGGGTTGGCGGCGGCGGGCACGACGTAGGCGATCAGCTGGTCGCCGCGCAAGATCACCGCCGCCGCGGTGACGCCGGGCGCCCGGCCCAGCACGTGCTCGATCTCGGCCGGTTCGATGCGGTGACCGCGCAGCTTGATCTGGTCGTCGGCGCGGCCGAGGAACTCCAGCACGCCGCCGGGCAGCCGCCGCGCCAGGTCGCCGGTCCGGTAGAGGCGGGTGCCGCCGTGCCAGGCGACGAAGCGCGCCGCGGTCAGCCCCGGCCTGCCGAGGTAGCCGCGGCCGACGCCGGGGCCGCCGAGGTACAGCTCGCCGCGGCAGCCGGGCGGCACCGGCTGCAGGTTGGCGTCCAGCAGGTGCGCCTGGATGCCGCGGAGCGGGTGGCCGATGAGCATCGTGCCCGGTTCACAGCGCCAGGCGGTCGCGTCGACGGTCGCCTCGCTCGGGCCGTACGCGTTGATCATGACGCGGCCGGTGGACCACCACTCCATCAGCCCCGGCGGGCAGCCCTCGCCGCCGACGACGAGCATCCGCAGGTCGGGGAGGGGCTCGCGCGGCACGGTGGACAGGATCGCGGGCGGCACGTGGGCCAGGCTGATCCGCTGCTCCCGCAGGAAGTTGCCGAGTTCCTCTCCGGTGTAGGTGGCCGGCGCGACCACCAGGCAGCCGCCGCGGGTGAACGCCGTGGTCAGTTCGGAGACCATCACGTCGAAGCCCGGGGAGACGAGCTGCAGCACCCGGTGGGCGGGCCCGCCCGCCGCGTCCAGCCGCTCGCCGAGGTTGGCCGCCAGGTTGGCCAGGCCGCGGTGCTCCAGCACGACGCCCTTGGGGGTGCCGGTGGAGCCGGAGGTGTAGACGACGTAGGCGGCCATGCCTGGGTCCAGGCGGGTGCCCGGGTCGTGGTCGGGGCCGCCGCCCAGCTCCTCGACCAGGAGTCTGCGCTCATACGGCACGTCCGCCGCGCGGGAGGTGACCAGCAGCCGGGGCCGGGCGTCGCGCAGCGTCGACACGATGCGCTCGGCGGGGTGGTTCACGTCGAGCGGCAGGTAGGCGGCGCCGGCCTTGAGCACGCCGAGGATGGCGGCGATCAGCCCGGCCGAGCGCGGCAGGGCGAGCGCGACCACGCTCTCCGGTCCCGCGCCCGCCGCGATGAGGTGGTGGGCGATCCGGTTGGCCTCCCGGTCGAGCTCGGCATAGCTCCACGTGGTCGCTCCCGCGACGAGCGCCGGGGCGTGCGGCGTGCGGGCGGCGTGGCCGGAGAAGACGTGCGGCAGCAGCTCCGGCTGCCCGTCGCGGCGGGGGCCCGCCGTCCAGCCGCTCTCCTCGGCGCTCAGCAGCGGGAGCCGCGAGACCGGCTCGTCCGGGTCGGCGACGGCCGCGCCGATCAGCCGCGTCAGCCGGGCCGCCAGCGCCTCGGCCGTCGACCGGTCGAACAGCCCGCACGCGTAGTGCAGCGCGCCGTGCAGCCCCTCGTCCGTCTCGTGCACGGCGAAGGTCAGGTCGAACTGGGCCGTGGGCACCCGGGTGTCCAGCCGCTCCACCTCGAGGCCGGGCAGGGCCCACAGGTCGCGCCGCTCCTCCTTGGAGTAGGTGACCAGGACGTCGAAGAGCGGGTTGCGACCGGGCACCCGCACCGGGTTGAGCCGCTCGACGATGCGCTCGAACGGCGTGTCCTGGTGGGCGAACGCCTCCAGGACGGTCCGCCTGGCGCGCCGGAGCAGTTCGGCGAAGCCCGGGTCGCCGGAGATGTCGCCGCGCAGCACGAGGGTGTTGACGAAGAAGCCGATCAGCGGCTCGGTGGCGGGGTGGTCGCGGCCGGTGGTGGGGGTGCCCACGGCCACGTCGTGCCGCCCGGTCAGCCGCGACAGCAGCGCGTGCACGGCCGCGAGCAGCACCATGTAGACGGTGACGCCGTGCTCGCGGGCCAGTTCGCGCATGCCGTCGGCGGGCAGGTCGAGCAGGACGTGGTCGCCGCGCTCGGCGAGCGCGTGCGAGCGGGGCCGGTCGGCGGGCAGGTCGAGGGGTTCCAGGCCGGCCAGCCGGGCCGTCCAGTGCTCCAGGCTCCCCTCCTCGGCGGCGGAACGCTGGTGGACGGCGTGGTCGGCGTACTGGATGCCGAGCGGCGGCAGCTCCCGGCTCTGGTAGAGGGCGGCCAGCTCCTCCCACAGGACGGGCAGCGACCAGCCGTCGCAGGCGATGTGGTGGAAGACCAGCAGCAGCACGTGCGAGTCGGCCGACTCGCGGTGCAGCCCGGCCCGGAGCACGGGTCCGCGCTCCAGGTCGAAGGGCTGCTCCAGGGCGTCGCCGAACCCGTCGGCCAGCTCGACCGGGCCGGGCGGGTCGATGACCTGGCGGGGCCGGCCGTCGGTCTCGACGTAGCGGGTGCGCAGGATCTCGTGCCTGGCGACGACGCCGTCCAGCGCGCGGGAGAGGGCGGCGCGGTCGAGCGGGCCGCGCAGCCGTACCGAGACCGGCATGTTGTAGGCGGTGCTGCCGGGCGCGAGCTTCCACAGGAACCAGAGCCGTTCCTGGGCGAACGACAGGGGCAGCGCGCTCTCGCGCGGCGCCGGCTCGATCGGGGCGGGCGCCGGGCGGGCGGCGGCCACGCGAGCGGCCATGGCCGCCACGGTCGGCGCCTCGAAGACGGTGGTGACCGGGAGGTCGGCGCCGAGTTCCTGGCGCAGCGCGAACCGGAGCCGGGTGGCGAGCATGGAGTGGCCGCCGAGGTCGAAGAAGTCGTCGTGAATGCCGATCTCGGTGCCGCCGAGGTCGAGCACGCGCCGCCAGATCTCGGCCACGGCCAGCTCCAGGGCGGTGCGCGGCGCCTCGGAGGCGGCCCGGCCGCCCTGCGTCCCGGCGCCCGGGTCGGGCAGGCGCGAGCGGTCGATCTTGCCGCTCAGCGTGCGCGGCAGCGCGTCCACCAGGACCACGGCCGACAGCCGCATCGGCCGCGGCACCCGCTCGTTGCAGTAGTCGCGCAGCGCGGCGGGGTCCGCCGGGCCGGCCGGCACGGCGTAGCCGACCAGACGGTGGTCACGCCCGTCCGGCCAGGCCAGCACGTGGCAGTCGGCGACCGCGGGATGCCCGCGCAGGACGGCGCGGACCTCGCCGGGCTCCACCCGGTGCCCGCGGATCTTCACCTGGTCGTCCCCGCGGCCGAGGAACTCGATGCTACCGTCGGGCAGCCGGCGTCCCCGGTCGCCCGTACGGTAGAGGCACGCGCCGGGCGTCGCGGCGAACGGGTCGGGCACGAAGCTCCCGGCGGTCGCGGCGGGCTTGCCGGCGTAGCCGCGCGCGACGCCGGCGCCGCCGACGTACAGCTCCCCCACGACGCCGATCGGCACCTGGCGGCCGTGCTCGTCGAGCACGTGGACGGCGGTGTTGGCGGCGGCGGAGCCGACGGGCACGATTCCCGAGACGGTGCGGGCGCCCCGGCACGCCTCGTGGATGGTGCTGTCCATGGTGGTCTCGGTGGCGCCCCAGGCGTTCAGCACCCGCACCCGGGGGCCGAACGTGGCCATGAGGGCGTCGCAGTCGGCCACCGGCAGGGCGTCGCCGCCGGAGATCAGCAGCCGCAGGCCGGGCAGCTCCGGCCCGTGGGCCGCCACGTGTCCCGCCAGGCCGTGCAGGACCGCGGGGATGCTGTCGAACGCCTCGATCCGTTCGGCGGCCAGTTCGGCGGCCAGCGCGGCGGGGTCGAGCGCCAGGGCGCGCGGCGCGACCACCAGGCTGCCGCCGAAGCCCAGGCTCCTGACCACGTCGCCGAGGAAGACGTCGAAGGACGGGCTGGCGACCGTCAGCCAGCGCCGGGCCTCGATCTCGCGGGCGGCCCAGTCTGCCCGCAGGTTGGCCAGGCCCCTCCTGGTGACCATGACGCCCTTGGGCGTGCCGGTCGAGCCCGAGGTGTGGATGACGTACGCCAGGGCGTCCGGGGGCACCCGCCGGCCGAGCCGGTGCTCGGGCCGCCCGGCCGCCTCGGCGACGCCCGCGACGCGCCACGGCCCCGCCGGGACGGCCGCGCCGAAGGCGGGGTCGGTCAGCACCAGGGCGGGGGCGACCCCGGCGAACATGGCGGCCAGCCGGTCCGCGGGCTGGTCGGGGTCGACGGGGAAGAAGGCGGCGCCCGCCTTGAGCACGGCGAGCGGGGCGATCACCGAGTCGGGGCCGCGGCCCACGCAGACCGCCACCACGTCGTCGATACCGGCGCCGAGCTCGGCGATCAGATGGGCGAGCCGGTTGGCCCGCCGCTCCACCTCGGCGTAGGTCAGCCGCTCCGCGCCGCACACCAGGGCCAGGTCGCCGGGCGCGGCGTCGGCGCAGGCCTCGACGTGCGCCTCCAGCCCGGCCTCCGCGTCGAAGGCGAGCCCGGTGGAGTTCCACCGGGCCAGCTGCCGCCGCTCGGCCTCGGTGATCAGCTCGTACGCGGAGACGGGCCGGTCGGGGGCGTCGGCGGCCTGCCGCAGCAGCCCGGTCAGCCGGCCGGCCAGGCGCTCGGCGGTGGCCGGGTCGAACAGCTCCGCGTCGTACTCCAGCGTGCCCGCGAAGGAGTCGTCCAGGCTGAAGGTCAGGTCGAACAGCGCGCCGCCGCCGTCGCACGGGTACGGCTCCGCCTCCAGCCCGCCGAGCGCGGGCCGCGCGCCCGCCGCGTCGCTGTCGCCGGTGACCATGACGTCGAACAGCGGGTTGCGCCCGGCCTCGCGCACCGGGTTGAGCCGTTCCACGACCCGCTCGAAAGGGATGTGCTGGTGGGCGAAGGCGTCCAGGACGCTCGCCTTGGTCCTGGCCAGCAGCTCGCGGAAGGTGGGGTCGCCGGCCGTGCCGGTCCTGATGACCAGCGTGTTGACGAAGAAGCCGATCAGCGGCGCGACGTCCTGCCGGTCGCGTCCGGCCGCCGGGGTGCCCACGGCGATGTCGTGCTGACCGGTCACCCGCGTCAGCAGCGCCTGCACCGCGGCGAGCAGCACCATGAACGGGGTGCAGCCGTTCGTCCTGGCCAGCTCGCGCAGCCGCGCGGCGCTGTCATCGGGCACCCGGACCGGCACGAGCACGCCCCGGCGGGCGGGTTCCGGGGGGCGCGGCCGGTCCAGCGGCAGGGTCAGCTCCTCCAGCCCGGTCAGCCGCTCGCACCAGTCGTCCAGCCCGTCGTCGCCGGCCTCGTCCCGCTGGCGGTGGGCGTGATCGGCGTACTGGATGTCCAGCGCGGGCAGGTCCTGGCCGCGGTAGAGGGCGTCCAGCTCCCGCCAGAGGATGGGCAGCGACCAGCCGTCGGCGGCGATGTGGTGGACGACCAGGAGCAGCACGTGGTCGTCCGGCGCCAGCCTGAACAGCGTGGCGCGCAGCACCGGGCCGCGTTCCAGGTCGAAGGGGGCGGCGCACTCCCGGTCGACCAGCCGGCGCAGCCCGTGCTCCGGCACCGGGACGACCGGCAGCCCGGCCGGGGCGGCGGCGTCCACGACCTGGACGGGCACCCCGTCCCCGGCGACGTAGCGGGTGCGCAGGATCTCGTGCCTGGCCACCACCCCGTCGAGCGCCCGGCCCAGCGCCTCGGTGTCGAGCGGGCCGCGCAGCCGTACCGCGGCGGGGGCGTTGTAGGCGGAGCTGTCCGGCGCCGCGGACCACAGGAACCAGAGCCGCTCCTGCGCGAAGGAGAGCGCCACCGGCTCGCCGGTGCGCGGCGCCCGCGGCGCCCGCGGCGCTCGCTGGGCCGCCAGCCGCTCCAGCAGGAGCCGGCGCCGCTCCGGCGGCAGTTGCGCGATCCGCGCGGCGAAGGTCTCCGACATGCGTAAGGGTCCTCTCATGACTCGGACGGCAGGAGCCGCGCGAGCTCGTCGTCCGGCAGGGCCAGGACCAGCCGGTCGAGCTCCGCGCCGAGTTGTACGGCCAGCGCCGAGATGCGGGGTTCGGCCAGGATCTGCTTGATGCCGAGGTCCACCCCGAACTCGGTGCGGATGCGGAAGGCGATCTGGACGGCGTCGAGCGAGGTGCCGCCGAGTTCGAAGAAGTCGTCGTCCACGCCGGGCCGCTCGACCCCCAGCACCTCTCGCCAGATGTCCGCGATCGCCTCCTCGACCGGGTCGCGGGGCGCCACGTACGGAGTGCCGGCGGCCGGCCGTCCCGGGTCGGGAACCGGGAGCGCGGCCCGGTCGATCTTGCCGTTGGGGTTCAGCGGGAGCCGGTCCATGACCATGACCGCGCTGGGGACCATGTGTTCCGGCAGCGTCGCGGCGAGGTGGCCGAGCAGTTCCTCGGCGCTGACGGCGGCCTCCGGCTGGACGTAGGCGAAGAGCCTGCCCTCGGGCGCGGTCACCACGCACGTGGCCACCGCCGGGTGCGCGGCCAGGGCGGCCTCCACCTCGCCGAGCTCCACCCGGAAGCCCCTGATCTTGACCTGGTGGTCGCGGCGGCCGAGGAACTCCAGGGTGCCGTCGGGCCGCCAGCAGGCCAGGTCGCCCGTACGGTAGAGCCGGGCTCCCGGGGTGCCGGAGAACGGGTCGGCGACGAAGCGGTCGGCGGTCAGGCCGGGCCGCCGCCAGTAGCCGACGGCGACTCCGGGGCCGCCCAGCCACAGCTCGCCCGGCACGCCGGCCGGGGCCGGCGAGAGGGCTGTGCTCACCACCCAGGCCTGGGTGTTGGCGATCGGCGGGCCGATCTGACCGTTGGTGGCGGGGATGTCGGCCAGCGGCAGGCAGGTGGAGATGCTGGTCACCTCGGTCGGGCCGTAGATGTTGTGCAGCCCGGGGTGGTCCGCCTGGCGCAGGCTGGCCAGGTTGACGCGCTCACCGCCGATGTAGACCTGGCCGACGGTGCCGAACACGGCGGGTTCGGCGGCGACGGCCGAGTTGAACAGCGCGGTCACCAGGGCGAGCGTGGTCACGCCCTCGGCCTTGACCAGTTCGGCCAGGCGGGGCGGCGACAGCACCGTCTCGTTGGGCACGATCACCAGGCGTCCGCCGTTCAGCAGCGCACCCCAGAGCTCGAACAGCAGCGGGTCGAAGGAGGCGTTGGAGAGCTGGGCCACCACGCTGCCGGGCCCGAGCCGCACGTAGTCGGTGCCGCACACCAGGCGCACGATGCCGCGGTGCGCCACCGCGACGCCCTTGGGCCGGCCGGTGGAGCCGGAGGTGTAGACGACGCTCGCCACCCGGTCGCCGCCGCCGTGACCCGTCTCCTCCACGGCGCCTTCCGGTCCGGCGATGTCCTCCAGGGGCATGCCCTGGCCTTCGGCGAGCGGCAGGCCGCTCAGCAGGTGGCGGTGCCCGAGCACCACGCCCGCGCCCGTGTCGGCCAGCATGAACGACAGCCGCTCGGCCGGGTAGGACGGGTCGAGCGGCACGTACGACCCGCCGGCCCGCAGGATGCCGACGATCGCCGTGACCAGGTCGGCCGAGCGTTCGGCGCAGAGCCCGACCAGGTCGCCCGGGCGCACGCCCGCCTCGCGGAGCCGCCCGGCGACCGCTCCCGCGCGCTCCCACAGCTCGGCGTAGGTCAGCCGTACGTCTCCGTCCACCACGGCCAGGTTCCGGGGCCGCAGCCGTACGTGCTCCGCCACCAGCTCTTCCAGCGACCGCTCCAGCGGCGCCGGGCGGGCGGTGGCGTTCCAGCGCTCCACCTGCGCCAGCTCCGCCGGGGCGGCCAGCGGCGCGGCGGCCACCGGCGCGTGCGGATCGGCGGCGACCTGGTGCAGCGCGGTCAGGTAGTAGTCGCGGACGCGGCGGACCTGCTCGGGCGCGAACTCGCCGGAGTGGAAGTCGAGGCTCATCAGCAGCCCGCTGCCCGAGCGCGGGTTGCGCAGGAAGCCGCAGACGAACGGGTAGTTGGTCGGCTCGACCCGCAGCGTGGTGTAGGCGTCCAGCTTGGGGTCCACGAAGGCGATCTCGCCGCCGTCGAGCAGGTCCTTCAGCACATGGAAGTGGTTGTAGACGAAGTGCGTCTCGTACAGCGGGCCGCCGCCCGCCAGCTGCTGGATCTGCGAGGTGGGGAAGCGGCGGTGCGGCAGCAGGCTGTTCTCCTCCTCGAAGACGGCCCGGATGAGCTCGTCCCAGGTGCCGCCGACCCGCGCCCTGATCGGCAGCGAGTTGAGGAACAGGCCGCGCGACTCGGTGCCGTCGGCCTCCTCCAGCCGCCCGTTGAACGCCATGCCGGTGACGACGTCCTCCGTCCCGGCCAGGTAGGCGAGCACGCGCAGGTGCACGGCCAGCAGCACGCTCTTCAGCGGCACCCCGAGCTGCTCGGCGGCCCGCTCCAGGCCCTGGCAGAGCTCGGCCGGGATCTTGGTCTCTCGCCAGGCGTAGAACTCGCTGCTGCCCTCGGGCAGGGTCCACTCCTCCACCTCGTAGGCCGGGGCGGTCTGGGCCGCGGGACAGCCGGCCGGCCAGCGGGGCAGCGTCAGCCGCTCCAGGCCGGCCAGCCGCTCGCTCCACCAGGCGCGCTCCTCGCCCGACTCGATCGCCTGCCGTTCGGCCTCGACGAAGTCGCGGTAGGTGGAGGCCGGAGGCGGCCCGGCCGCGGCGGCGGGGTCCTTCAGCAGGGCGAGGTACCGCTCCAGGATCTCGCCGATCGTGGAGTGCAGGCTCCAGCCGTCGAGGATGGCGTGGTGCTCGACCAGCGTCCACTGGAAGGAGTCGTCGCCGCGCCGGTGGACGAAGAAGCGCCAGAGCGGCGGTCTGGCCAGGTCGAAGGGGCGTTCGCGCTCCCGGTCGACCAGCTCGCCGATGATCCGGCCCTGCTCCTCGGCGCTCATCCCGCGCAGGTCCGCCACCTCGATCGGCAGTTCGGCGGTGCGGTGGACAAGTTGCAGCATGTCGCTGTAGTCGCTGAGGTGGAACGAGGTCCGCAGGATGTCGTGGCGCAGCACCACCTGCGCGGTCGCCTCCCGGAACGCCCGCTCGGCCCATGGCGCCCGCAGGTGGAAGCTGTCCACGTTCTGGTAGAGCATGCGGTCGTCGGACTCCATGTGGAAGACCATCCCGACCTGCAGCGCCGCCATCGGGTACGCGTCGGCCACGTCCTCGGGCAGCCTGGCCCGGTCCTGCTCCGATATCAGCGCGAACGGCTCCCGCTCCCGCGCCACCGGCGCCGCGGGCGTGATGCCGGTGGCCAGCTGCGCCACGGTCGGCAGCTGGAAGAGCCGCTGCAGCTCGAAGTCGAAGCCCCGCTCGCGGGCCAGCGCCAGCACCTGGACACTGCGGATGGAGTCGCCGCCCAGGTGGAAGAAGTTGTCGGTGACGCCCACCCGGTCCAGTTCGAGCACCTCGGCCCAGATCTCGGCCAGCACCCGCTCGGTCTCCGTGCGCGGCGCGACGTAGGCCCTGCCCAGCGCGGGCCGTTCCTCTGCGGGGTCGGGCAGCGCGGACCGGTCGATCTTGCCGTTGCGGCTCTGCGGCAGCTCGTCGAGGATGACCACGATCGAGGGGATGAGGTGCGCGGGGAGCCTGGGCTCCAGGAACTCGTGCACGTCCTCGACGCTCAGCTCGCCGCGCGCCTCGACGTAGGCGACCAGGCGCCGCTCCGGCGAGCCGTGCGCGACGACGACGCACCGGCCTGCCCGGGGATGCTCGCAGACGGCGGCCTCGACCTCGCCCGGTTCGATGCGGAAGCCGCGGATCTTGAGCTGGTGGTCGGCGCGGCCGTGGAACTCCAGCGTGCCGTCGGGCCGCCAGCTCGCCAGGTCGCCGCTGCGGTACATGCGCGCCCCCAGCCGGCCGGAGAACGGGTCAGGCAGGAAGCGCTGGGCGGTCAGGTCGGGCCGCTTCCAGTAGCCCCGCGCCACACCGTCGCCGCTGACGTGGATCTCCCCGATCACCCCGGCCGGGACCGGCAGCCCGTCGCGGTCCAGGACGTGGATGCCCAGGTCCGGCAGGGGTACGCCGATCGGGCTGGTCCGCCCGGTCAGCAGCTCCCGGGTGAGCGGGGCGTAGGTGCTGTGCACGGTGGTCTCGGTGATCCCGTACATGTTGACCAGCCGCGGCGCGTCCTCGGGGTGCCGCTCCCACCAGCGCAGCACCGAGTCCCGGTCCAGCGCGTCGCCGGCGAAGACGACCAGCCGCAGCGCCAGCTCGGCGGCGCGGCGCTCGTCCACGCCGGCGAACTGGCGGAAGACGGCTGGGGTGGCGTTCAGCACGGTCACCCGTTCGCGGGCCACGAGGTCGTAGTACGCCTCGGGCTCGCGGCTCTCCCAGTGGCTCACCACGACCAGGCGGCCGCCGGTGCCCAGGCAGTTCCACACCTCCCAGACGGAGACGTCGAAGGAGCTGGAGTGCAGGAGCGTCCAGACGTCGCCGGGGCCGAAGCCGTAGTCCGGCTGGGTGCCCGCCAGCAGCCTGGCCACGTTGTGGTGGGTGACCATGACGGCCTTGGGCGTGCCGGTGGAGCCGGAGGTGTAGATCAGGTAGGCCAGGTCGCCGGGGTCCGGCCCGGGGCCGTCGTAGGTGGCCTCGCCGGCCGGCGCGTCGGCCAGGACCGTGCGGTACTCCCCGTCCGGCAGGTCGACGCCGCGCTGCGTGACCACGGTCTTCAGCTCGGCGTCGGCCAGCATGAACGCCAGGCGCGGCGCCGGGTAGGCGGGGTCGAGCGGCACGTAGGCCGCGCCGGTACGGACGATGGCGAGCATGCCGACGACGAGTTCCGCGCTGCGCCGGCAGGCGAGGCCGACCAGGTCGCCCGGTCCCGAGCCCAGCCGGGCGGCCAGGGCTCCCGAGCGCTCCCACAGCTCGGCGTAGGTGAGCCGGAGCGGCCCGTCGGTGACGGCGACGGCGTCCGGCCGCGTCTTGACCTGCTCGGCGACCAGGCCGGGCAGCGTCATGCCCGGTTCGATCCGCCGGGCCGGTCCCGACCAGCGTTCGATGAGCCGCCGCTCGGCTTCCGGCAGCGCGCTGACGCGCGAGACGGGCAGGTGAGGCTGGGCCAGCAGCCCCGCGAGGAGGGTCTGCCACTGATCGGCCAGCCGCCGCGCGGTCACGGCGTCGAACAGCGCGGTCGCGTACTCCAGCTCGACGCGGAGCTCACCGTCGCAGTCGACCACGGTGACGCTGAGGTCGAACTTGGCGGTGCCGGTGTCGGCGGGCAGCTGCACCGCCTCGGCGGCGCCCAGCCGCCAGCGGGAGCGCTCCTGCCGGTGCAGGCCGAACTGCACCTGGACCAGCGGCGGGTGTGACAGCTCGCGCTCCGGCTGCAGCGCGTCGGCCAGCGCCGCGAACGGCACCTGCTGGTGGGCCTGCGACTGCGCCGACGATTCGTGCACCCGCTCCAGCAGTTCGGCGAAGGTGGGGTCGCCGCCGAGGTCGGCCCGGACGATGAGGGTGTTGACGAAGAAGCCGACGAGTTCCTCCAGCTCGGGGGCCGGTCTCCCGGCCACCGGCGTGCCGATCACCAGGTCGGTCCGCCCGCTCCAGCGGCCGAGCAGCAGCACGAAGGCCGAGAGGAGCACCTCGAACACTGTCACACCGGACGCCCTGGCCAGCTCGCGGACCCGGCCGGGATCGGGGAGAAGGAAGTGCTCGGTGGCGCCGTCGTACTCCTGGACCGGCGGGCGGCGGCGGTCGGTGGGCAGTTCGAGCAGCGGCGGCAGGCCCTCCAGGTGGTCACGCCACCAGGCCAGTCCCTCCTCCAGCGGCCTGGCCCGCTCCCACGCCGCGTAGTCGGCGTACTCGAGGGGAGGCCGGGCGGGCTCGCCGCCGGCCAGTTCCTCCAGCATTAGCCCGAGCGACCAGCCGTCGACGGCGATGTGGTGGAAGCAGATCCACAGCAGGTGGTGTTCGGCGGCGTGGCTGATCAGGCCGGCGCGCAGCAGCGGCGCCGCGGCCAGGTCGAAGGGCTCCCTGACCCGCTCGCCGGCGAGTTCCACGGCGGCCGCCCGGCCGGGCGCCTCCTCGTGGCGCCAGGGCACGTCGGCGCGTTCGTGGACCCGGGTGCGGGGGCGGCCGCCGGCGTCCGCGGTGAAGGCGGTGCGCAGCACCGCGTGCCGGTCGGCCAGTCCCTGGACGGCGCGGCGCAGCTCGTCCGCGTCGGCGTGCCCGTGCAGCTCCAGCAGTACGGGGACGTTGTAGAGGGGGGTGCCGGGGCGCCACTGGTCGAGGAACCAGAGCCGTTCCTGGCCGGATGAGAGCGGATCGTCGCCCGGCCGCCTGCGCGGCACCCTCGGCGAGGCGGCAGCGGCGTCGCCGAGGCCGGCTTCGGCGAGCAGCTTGTCGATCAGCAGCTCTTGTGCGCGGTCAGTGTGCATCTGCGATCTCTTCCTCCGCGCCCACGGGGGCTTGCCGTACCTGCAGGACGATGGCGGCTATCCGGTCCAGCCGGTCGGGGTCCGCCTCGCGTAACGCGGCGGCCAGACGCTGGACGGTCTTGTGCCGGAACAGGTCGCGGACCGACACCGAGGTGCGCAGGGCGCGCTCGGCCCGGGTGGTGACCTTGACGGCGTGCAGCGAGTGGCCGCCGAGTTCGAAGAAGTCGTCGGTGGCGTTCACCTGTTCGAGGCCGAGCACCTCGGCCCAGATCCCGGCCAGCAGTTCCTCCACCGGACCGGCGGGGGCGACCGCCCAGGCCTCGGCGCGCCGCTCCCCGGGCGCCGGCAGCGAGGACGTCTCGGCCTTGCCGTTGGGGCCGAGCGGTATCCGGTCCACCAGGATCACATGGGCGGGCACCAGATGCTCGGGCAGTTCACGGGCGAGGGCGTCGCGGACCGCCTCGGTGGTCAGCCCGGCGCCGCCTGCCTGCACGTAGGCGATCAGCTCCACCGGGCCGTCCTGCGGGCTGCGCGCGACGACGGCGCAGGCGCGCACGCCGGGCAGCGCCGACAGGGCCAGCTCGACCTCGCCGGGTTCGACGCGGAATCCGCGGATCTTGACCTGCCGGTCGATGCGGCCGAGGTATTCGAGGGTCCCGGCGGGCGTCCAGCGCGCCAGGTCGCCGGTGCGGTAGAGCCGCCGGCCGGGCACGCAGGAGAAGGGGTCGGCGACGAAGGCGCCCGCTGTGGTGCCGGGCCGCCGCCAGTAGCCCCAGGCCACGCCGGGACCGCCGAGCCACAGCTCGCCCGGCACCCCCTCCGGGGCGAGGTCACCGGTGTCCAGGTCGACGACGTAGGCGGTGGTGCCGGAGATCGGCCGGCCGATGGGCCCGCGCGTGCCGGGCGGCTCGGTCAGCGGCCGGCAGGAGGAGAAGGTGGTGACCTCGGTCGGGCCGTAGACGTTGTGCAGGGTGCGCGGGCCGCGCCCGCCGCGCAGC
Source organism: Nonomuraea sp. NPDC049649 (assembly GCF_040675175.1). Lineage (NCBI taxonomy): Bacteria > Bacillati > Actinomycetota > Actinomycetes > Streptosporangiales > Streptosporangiaceae > Nonomuraea > Nonomuraea sp. NPDC049649. The sequence goes on along the minus strand of NZ_JBFAOH010000003.1, from coordinate 106,401 downwards.
ACCTCGCCCACCCTGGCCACGTCGAGCGCTTCACCGCCGAAGTAGACGTGGTCGACGGTGGCGAAGGCGTCCGGCTCCTCGGTGGTGACGGCGTTGAACAGGGACGTGGTGATGAAGAGCGTGGTGACGTGGCCGGCCCGGAGCAGCCCCGCCAGCGCCGGCGGCGCCAGGACCGCCGCGGGCGGGACGACGACCACCCTGCCGCCGTTGGCCAGCGCGCCCCAGACCTCGAAGGTGATGGCGTCGAAGGAGGCGTTGGAGAGCTGGGCGAGCACGGTCGTGGTGTCGAGGGAGACGTAGTCGGCCCCGTGCACCAGCCGGACGACGCCGCGGTGCGGGACGACGACGCCCTTGGGGCGGCCGGTGGAACCGGAGGTGTAGATGACGTAGGCGGCGTCCTCGGGACCGATCGGCACCTCAGGTGCGGCCGCCGGGCCCTCGATGACGCCGTCGATGGTGCCGTCGATGGTGCCGTCGATGGTGCCGTCGATGATGATCGTCTCGGTTCCCGTACGCGGCAGCGCGGCCAGCAGGTCGCGGTGCCCGACGAGCGTGCCCACGCCGGTGTCCGCCACCATGAAGGAGAGCCGGGCGGCCGGGTAGGACGGGTCGAGCGGCACGTAGGCCGCACCGGCGCGCAGGATCGCGAGCATGGCGACGACCAGGTCGGCGCCGCGGTGACAGGCCAGGCCGATCAGCTCGCCGCGGCGCGGGCCGAGCCGCGCGGCCAGTGCTCCCGACCTGGCCCAGAGCTCGGCGTAGGTGAGCTCGACGCCGCCCGCCGACACGGCCACCGCGTCGCCGCGGTCGGCCACCTGCCGGGCGACCAGCTCCGGGACCGTGGTGCCGGCGACGCGGTCCCAGCTCGCCTGCTCGTCGGCGGCGCGAGCCCAGCCCGTGAGCCGGCGTCGCTGGACGGAGGGCAGCGCGCCGATCCTCGACACCGGCTCCGCCGGCGCCGCCAGCAGCCCTCGCATCAGCTCCAGCCACTGGTCGGCCAGGCGGCCGGCGGTGTCCGCCTCCAGCAGGTTGGCGGCGTACTCCACCTCCAGCAGCATCTCCCCCGGCGCCTCGTGCAGGGTGAGCATGAGGTCGAACTTGGCCGTCCCGGTGTCGGTCTGGCGCAGCCGCGCCGTCAGCCCGTCGGCCAGTTCCCAGTGGTGGTGCGAGGGCCGGTAGTGCGCGAAGGCGACCTGCACCACGGGCGCGTGGCTCAGCGTCCGCTCCGGCTGTAGCGCCTCCACCAGCAGGGCGAACGGCAGCTCCTGGTGGCCGAGCGCGGCGGTCGCGCTCTGCCGTACCTTCTCGACGAGCTGCGCGAAGCTCGGGTCGCCGCCCGCGTCGGCGCGGACGACCAGGGTGTTGACGAAGAAGCCGACGAGCGGCTCCAGCTCAGGCAGCGGCCTGGCCGCCACCGGGGTGGCGATGGGCAGGTCACTCCGGCCGGTCCACCGGCGTAAAAGCAGCGCGAACGCCGACAGCGCCACGTCGAACACGGTCGCCGACCGCGACCGCGCGAAGTCCGCCAGAGCCGCGGCCAGCTCCGGCGGCAGCTCCCGGCGTACGGTCCCGCCGCGGAAGCTCTGCACCGCCGGGCGCGGCCGGTCACCCGGGAGCTCCAGCAGCGGCGGCAGCCCCGCCAGGTAGGAGCGCCACCACCGGAGGTGGTCCGCTGTGGGACGGCCGCGCTGCCAGGCCGCGTAGTCGGCGTAGCCGACCTCGTGCGGCGGCGGCAGCGGCAGCCCGCGGTAGGCCGCGCCCAGGTCGTCGAGCAGGTGACCCAGCGACCAGCCGTCGACGGCCAGGTGGTGGATGCACAGGTGCAGCAGGTGCCGGTCCGCTCCGACGCTGACCAGCCCGCCCCTGATCAGCGGCGGGACGCTCAGGTCGAACGGTTCGGCGACGTGGGCGCGCGCCAGCCGCCAGGCGTCCGCCCAGTCGCCGGCCTCCTCCCGCCGCCAGGGCACCTCGGCGTCGCGGGTCAGCGGCCTCGGCTGGCCGTCCACGTTCTCGAACGCGGTGCGCAGCGCCGGATGGCGATCGGCCACACGCTGCAGCGCCTCTCCCAGCCGGGCGGCATCCACCGGTCCGGTCAGCTCCACCACAAGCGGCACGTTGTAGAGCGCGGTGCCGGGACGCCACTGCTCCAGGAACCACAGGCGCTCCTGCTCCAGCGAGACCACGGCGGGCCCGGACGCGCCGCCCAGAGGGTGGGCCGTTCCGGCTGCGGCGCGCTCGACGACCTTGGCGCAGCCGCCCAGGGTCGGGGCGGTGAACAACTCGTCGAAGTGCACCTCGACGCCGAAGGCCGCGCGGATCCTGCTCAGCGTCATCGCGGCCAGGATGGAGTGGCCGCCGATGGCGAAGAAGTCGTCGTCCACGCCGACCCTGGGCACCCCCAGCACCTCGGCCCAGATGGCGGCCAGCTTCCGCTCGGTGGGGGTGCGCGGGGCGACGTAGACGGTCTCGTCCCGGTCTTGGAGCTCCGCCACCGGTTCGGCGGCGACGACCACGTCCGCCAGCGGCGCGTCCGGCTCCTCGGCCAGGAGCAGCAGGAGGGTCTCCAGCCGGTCCAGGTGCCAGCGCATCGCCTGCTCGGTGTAGCGGTCGGCGTCGTAGTCGCACTCCAGCAGCCGGCCGTCCGGGGCTTCGGTCAGCAGGAACACGCAGTCGCAGTCACGTAGCTGCAGCGCCGCCCGCTCGGCCTCGGCCCGGTCGATGTCCGCCGCCACCAGCATCCGGAGCTCGGCGCGGTCCGGCGGGCCGCCCGGCCGGGAGGCGGAGCTGAGCAGGTCGCCCATCCGGGTGCCGGCGCCCACGGGGGAACTCAGCGCCACCAGCCCGCCGTCCGCCGCCGCCACCGTGACCTCGTCCGAGTCCGGTGTGGCTATCAGCGCCATCGCCGCCGCCGCGAGCCAGGCCAGGGGCGTGCCCGGGTGGTCCGCGACGGCGAGGCGGGCCGACAGGTGCCCGCGGACGTAGCCGGGCCGCACGGTCGGGGGGACGTCGGCCGGGAGTGTGGTCGCGCGGTTCACGACGCGCTCCCCGGCAGCACCACGTGGTCGCCGATGACCAGCCGGTCCAGGCCCGAGCGCAGGAAGGTGTCGACGGCCTCGCGTGGCGTGCGCACGATCGGCTGGCCGCGCATGTTGAACGAGGTGTTCAGCAGCACGGGGATTCCGGTGCGGGCGCCGAAGGCCTCTAGGAGCGCATGCAGGCGGGGGTTGGCGTCGGCCCCGAGCGTCTGGACCCGGGCGGTGCCGTCGATGTGGGTGACGGCGCCGAGCCGGTCGCGGTGCTCCTGGCGGGTGCGGGTGGTGAACAGCATGTGCGCGTACTGCCGTTCGTGGCCGCGCCTGATCTCGAAGAACGACGGCGCCGCCGCCTCGGTCACCACCGGGGCGAAAGGCCTGAAGTCCTCCCGTTTCTTGATCAGGTTGTTGATGTGGTCGCGCATGCGGGCCTCGCGCGGGTCCGCCAGGATGCTGCGGCATCCCAGCGCGCGCGGGCCGAACTCCATGCCGCCCTGGAACCAGGCCACCACCTCGCCCCGCTCCAGCGCCCGCGCGGTCTCCGCCAGCAGTTCCGTCTCGTCCGTCACCCGGCGGGACCGCACGTCGTCCCTGGTCGCCAGGTGCTCGGCGATCTCGGCGGACATGTACGCGGCGCCCCAGTACGGCATCCGCATCGGCTCGATCGGGGTCTCCGGCTTGCGCGTCGCGTGCAGGTACAGCGCCGAGCCCACCGCGGTCCCGTCGTCGCCCGCGCCCGGCGGCACGAAGACCCGGTCGAAGAGGCGGCTGCGCAGGATGAGCCCGTTGGCGGTGCAGTTGAGCGCGACACCGCCCGCGTAGCACAGGTCCCGCAGCCCGGTCTGGCGGCGGAAGTGCCGCAGCACGTGGAGCAGGCAGCGCTCCAGCGCCACCTGCGCCGCCGCCGCGACGTCCATGTGCCGCTGCTCGATCGGCCCGCCCGGCTGTCTGGCCGGGCCGAACATCTCCTCCAGTACGGCCAGCACACCGCGATGTGTCTCGCGCTGCAGCAGGTCTCCGTCGCGGGCCAGGATCGGCAGGGCGAAATCGGGGCCGGAGCGCAGGTGCACGAGCTGCCGCAGCTCGCGCTCGTAGCGGGTGCGGTCGCCGTACGACGCCAGGCCCATCATCTTGTACTCGTCGAGCGCCATCTCGAAGCCGAGGTACAGGGTGAACACGCCGTAGAGGGTGCCGAGCGAGTGCATGGCCGGGACGGTGTGCAGGACCTCCAGCTTGCCGCCGGTCCCGGCGAGCACGGTCAGGCTCTCCGTCTCGCCCCGGCCGTCGGCCACGAGCACCAGGCAGTCGTCGAACCCGGAGGCGTAGTAGGCGCTGGCCGCGTGGGCCAGGTGGTGCGGAACCGGGGTGAACCGCGAGCGCACCGCCGCACCGGGGAAGTGCTCGGCGAACCAGTCCACCTGGCGTTCCGGGTCGTACACCTCGGTGAAGCGCCTGGCCAGGTAGTCGTCTCCGGATTCCAGCCCGGAACGCTCGTGGGCGAAGCCGTGGCCGATCAGGTCCAGGTCGTCCAGCCCGAGCCCGGCCCAGTCCAGGCAGTGCTTGATGGCGTTGACCGGGAAGCGCCCGGTGGCCTTGTCGCCGGTGAACCGCTCCTCGGCCGCGGCGGACGCGATCCGGCCGTCCACGACGAGCGCCGCCGCCGAGTCACGGCCCTGGCTGATTCGGTACTCCCGCTCCGACAGCCCGGGCAGTTCCCGCCGTTTGAACTCCTCGGAGTTGTGCAGGCCGCTGATACCCAGGATTCTCATCGCGCCTCCACGAGGGTCTCCGCGTGCGCCTGGAGCGCCGTCCTGTCGATCTTCTGGCTGCCGGTCAGGGGAAGGGCCGGCAGGATGGCGACGTGCTGGGGCATCAGCGCGCGCGGGAGCCACTGCTCCAGGTGCTCGCGCAGCTCGGCCCCGCGCAGCCCGTCCGCCTGCGCGTACAGGACCAGCCGCTTGTCGTTGGCGCCGTGCTCCACCACCACCGCCGCGGCCCTGACGACCCGGCTGTGCCGTTCGGCGACGGCCTCGATCTCCTCCAGCTCGATCCGCTGGCCGCGCAGCTTCACCTGGTGGTCGGCGCGGCCGTGGTAGGCCAGCGTGCCGTCCTCGCGCCACGCGCACAGGTCGCCTGTCCGGTAGACCCGGCCCAGGCCGGGATGCTCCTGGAAGAAGGCGGCCGTCCGTTCCGGGTCGCCGACGTAGCCGAGCGCGAGCTGCGGGCCGCTCAGCACCAGCTCGCCGATCTGCCCGACCGGGGCCGCGCGATCCCACTGGTCGAGTACGGCGGCGCGGATGCCGGGCAGCGGCCGACCGATCGGCACCGGGTCCTCCGGCGGGCCGGCCACGTGATGGAGGACCGTGTAGATGGTGGTCTCGGTCGGCCCGTAGCCGTTCCAGACGCGGGCTCCGGTGCGCCGCAGCCCGGCCGCCAGCGCGGCGCTGAGCGCCTCACCGCCCGCGATGACGTCCGCGCCTGCCAGCGCGCCCGGTTCCAGGTACGGGACGGTCATCCGCCAGGTGGTGGGCGTGGCCTGGACCAGGTCCAGGCGTCGGCCGGAGAGCCAGGCCGCCAGCCGTTCCGGGTCCCGCTGCAGGTCCTCGCCGACCAGCAGGAGGCGGCCGCCGGTCGCGAGCGGCAGGAAGATCTCCATGGTCGACATGTCGAAGGTCAGCGTGGCCATGCACGTGACGTGCGGACGGTCTGCGCCGATCAGGTGGGCGATGGCGCCCACGCAGTGCCGCAGCGCGGCGTGCGGGATGGCGACTGCCTTCGGGGTGCCGGTGGAGCCGGACGTGGACAGCGCGTAGGCGACGCCGTCGAGCTCCACCGGAAAGCCCGGCGGTGTGACCGCGGCTCCGGTGCCGGTGTCCAGGGTGAGGGCGGTGCATCCCGGCACGCCGGCGCCGGGCGGCAGCACCGCGTACCGCGCGCCCGCCGACTCCAGCTGGCGGCTCAGCCGCAGCGGCGGGTGCGCCGGGTCGAGCGGCAGGAACCCGGCGCCGAGCGACCAGGTGGCCAGCAGCGCCGCGATGGTCTCGATGCGGCGCGGCAGGCCGATGCCGACCAGGTCTCCCCTGGTGACCCCGGCCCGCGCGAAGCCCGCGGCGACGGCGGCCGTGAGCTCGCCGAGCTGCCGGTAGGTGAGGACCCTGCCGCCCTGCTCGATCGCCACCGCGTCGGGGCGGGAGGTCATCTGCTCCCGGATCATGGACGCCACCGTGCGGTCGGTGTCCCAGGCGCGTTCGGCGTGGGCGCCCGCGACGACGCGCTCGTCCTCCTCGCCCCACAGCCACGCCCGCCCCGCCGGCTGCCCGGGGTCCGCGGCGAGGGCGGCGGCCAGGTGCCCGCGGAGCAGGGGCTCGGCCTCGACGGAGCGGGCGCCGGGATCCGCCGCGATCGCCCGCCCGCCCCCGGTCACGGATACCACCGGGCCGGCCGTCCCGGGCACGGCCGCGGCCTGTCCGGCGACCGCGCTCAGCGGCGCCCGCCAGGGCAGCCGGATTTCGTGCCCGCAGATCTCACCGCTCAGCTCATCGGCGCCGGCCCGCCGGGCGAGCACCACCAGCCCGGCCGCCGCGATTACCGCACCGGAAGGGACGTCGAGTTTGTCAGCGAGCCGTTCCGCGGCCTCGAATATCTGATTCTCCATGCAGACCACGCCAATTCGCAAGAGTGGTAATTCCACGAAACTCCGCGTGCTGAGCAGGAAGCTATCGGGCGTCGCGCCCGCCACGAGCAGGCAGAGGGCAAGGTGGCAAGTTCGCGCCAGGTTCAGCCGGGCCGTGGTCGGCCGGTGTTACAGTGACGCCCGATAAGCAGCCGCGATGGGAAGAGAGCGTGAAATGGCGCAACTACTCAGGCGCCCGCAGATGCGCTACTACATTCTCGGTGACGTGCTTTCCAATCTCGGCGACTTCGCGCTTTTCCTGGCAATGGCCATTTGGGTGAAAACGCTCACGGGAAGCACGTCGGCCGCCGGACTCGTGATGTTCGCCTTCGCCGGCGGCAGCCTGGTGTTACCCCTGTCGGGCCTGCTGGTGGACCGCTTCCGCCGCCGCCCGCTGCTGGCCGCCTCGTATCTGTCGTCGGCGGCCGTCGTCCTCCTGCTCCTGCTGGTCGAGGACCGCGACGACGTCTGGCTCATCTACGTGATCATGTTCTTGTACGGGGCGCTGGGCAGTGTCACCGGGCCCGCGCAGAACGCCCTCCTGCCCGCCGTCGTCCCGGAGGAGCAGCTCGGCGACGCCAACGGCACCGTGCAGGCGATGCGCGGCCTGCTGCGGGTGTTCTCCCCAATCATCGGCGCCGGGGTGTTCGTCTGGCAGGGCGCCCAGGTCGTCGTGGTGATCGACGCGGTGGTCTTCGTCGTGGCCGCGGTGGCCGTACTCCTCATCCGGATCTCGGAGCCGCGCCCCGCCCGGACGAGCCAGCCGCTGATCGCCGAGACCACGGGCGGTCTGCGCTTCCTGCGCCAGGCCGCCCAGCTGCGCAGGCTCGTCATCGCCTGCGCGCTGACGATGCTCGTCATCGGCTTCTTCGAGTCCATCGCCATCGCCGTGGTCACCGACGGCCTGGCGCTCCAGGCCACCTTCCTCGCGGTGCTCGCCGGGGTGCAGGCGGTCGGCACCGTCGCCGGCGGCGCGCTGGCCGGCGGGGTGATCCGCCGCGCCGGCGAGCGCGGGCTGGTGATCATCGCGCTCACCATGGTCGGGGCGAGCAGCCTGCTGCTGACCGTGCCGATCGTCGCGGTCGTCATCGCGGGCATGCTGGTGCTCGGCGTCGCGGCGCCGTGGATCGTCATCGGCGCCACCACCTCGCTCCAGCGACGCACCCCGGAGGATCTGCGCGGGCGGGTCTTCGCCGCGTTCGAGTTCGGGGTGACCGTGCCTCAGGTCGCCTCCATCGCGGTGGGCGCCAGCCTGATCGCGGCTCTCGACTATCGGGTGATGCTGGGTGTCGTCTGCGCGGTGGTGCTGCTGTCGGCGGTCGTGCTCGGCACCGGCCGCCCGGAGGAGCCGCCGCCCGCGGAGCCGTCGGACGCCGAGCAGGACGCCGTCACGCGCTGAGGCGGCTCAGGGCAGGTCCGCCACCACTTCGCGGACCGGCTTGCGGGCCCCGGTGTAGAACGGGATCTCCAGCCGGGTGTGCCGCCGGGCCTCGGCGCCGCGCAGGGTGCGCATCAGGTCGACGATGCGGTGCAGTTCGTCGGCCTCGAAGGCGAGCATCCACTCGTAGTCGTTGAGCGCGAAGGAGCTGACCGTGTTGGCCCGCACGTCGGGGTATTCGCGGGCCATCCGGCCGTGCTCGGCGAGCATCGCCCGGCGCTCGGAGTCTTCCAGCAGGTACCACTCCAGGGAGCGGACGAACGGGTAGACGCACACGTAGCCCCGCGGCTCCTCCTCGGCGAGGAAGGCCGGGATGTGGGACTTGTTGAACTCGGCGGGCCGGTGCAGCGCCATCGCCGACCAGACCGGGCGGCTGTGGCGGCCCAGCTCGGTGCGGCGGAAGCGGGAGTAGACCTCCTGGAGGGCCTCCGGCGTCGGGGCGTGCCACCAGAACATGAAGTCGGCGTCGGCGCGGAACCCGGCCACGTCGTACAGGCCGCGGGTGACCACGTCCTTGCCGGCGGCCTGCTCCAGGAGCTCCTCGACCTCCTCGCCCACCTGGTCGCGGGCGCCGGTGAGCGGCTGGGTCGCCTGGAAGACCGACCACATGGTGTAGCGGATCACCTGGTTGAGATCGCGGGCCTTGGGCCGCTCTGCTTGCTCTGTCATGCTTCTGATTCTCCTAGTCGGGACAGGTGGTCCAGGATCCGGGAGGCGGCCGTGCGCGCGGTCGCCAGGCAGGCGGGGATGCCCAGCCCGTCGTAGGCGGCGCCGCAGACCGCCAGCGCCGGCTGCCCGGAGACGGCGGCGTGCACGCGCGCCACCCGGTCGAGATGGCCCACGTGGTACTGCGGCAGGGCTCCGCCCCACCGGGTGACGCGGGTGTCGGCGGGGAGCCCGCGCACTCCCATGACCTCGCTCATCTCGGCCATCGCCATCGAGACGAGCTCGGCGTCCTCGCGCTGCAGCAGGTGTTCTTCGCCGACCCGGCCGATGGAGCAGCGCAGCAGCACCAGGTCGCGGGCGAGGTGGGGCCACTTGACCGAGCTGAACGTGACCGCCTTGACGGCCCGCTTCTCGACCGGCGGCACCAGGTAGCCGCTGTGACCGGGCGGGGCGGGGAAGGCGTCGGCCGGGTAGGCGAGGGCGACGACGGCCATGCTGGCGTACTCGATGCGCGCCAGCTCCGCGGCCGCCCCGGGCACTTCGGTCTTCAGCAGGCGGGACGCGGCGGGGGCGGGCACGGCGACGATCACGGCGTCGGCCTCGACGGTCTCCGGCCGGGGCACCGGCCCGGTGACGAGCCGCCAGCCGGTCTCGGTGCGGTGCAGCTCGCGTACGGTGACGCCGGTCCTGATGTCGGCCCCGGACGCCTTGGCGACGGCCTCGGGCAGGGCGCCCATGCCGCCGCGGAGGGTGGTGAAGACGGGGCCGGCGTCCTTGGGCGTGTCGCGCAGGATGTCGCGGGCGGCGGTGAGCAGGGAGCGCTCGGCGCGGGCCGCGGCGGCCACGCGCGGCATCGTCGCCTCCAGCGACAGCAGGTCGGAGCGGCCCGCGTAGACGCCGCCGAGCAGCGGCTCGATCAGCCGGTCGAGCACTTCCCCGCCCATCCTGGCGCGGATGTACGCGGCGACGGACACGTCGGTGCGGACCAGCGTGGCGGGCAGGATCTGGTCGAGCGGCACCCGCAGCAGGCCGGCCGGTGACAGGATGCCGGACTTCGCCAGCTCGGCGAGGTCGGCCGGCACGCCCATGACCTGCCCCTTGGGCAGCGGCCTGAGCGCGCCCCTGGAGTAGATGGCAGGCGAGGCGGCGCCGGGGTCCATCAGGTCGTCGCCGAGGCCCACCGCCCTGGCCAGCTCCTTGCCCTCCGGCCGCCTGGCCAGCATGGCCTCGGCTCCGGCGTCGAGGCTCACGCCCGCCACCTCCGTGGCGTACAGCTTGCCTCCGATGCGGGGGGAGCCTTCGAGCACGGTCACCTTGACGCGCTCGCCCGCGCTCCGCTTGAGGTGCCAGGCGGCGGCCAGGCCGGAGATTCCGCCGCCGACGACCGCCACGTGGGCCTGATTGCCTTCCACGCTTCCTGACGCTACCGCCTCGGAGCAGTGGTCAGCTGATCGGGGGATGTGACCGTACCGTGATCAGAACGGTCAAACCGCCGCAGGCCAGGAGCCGTTTAAGGGGTCATGAGGAGAGCGCAGACGATCGCCGCGCTGCTGACGGGGTGCGCGGCCCTGCTGATGACGGGATGCTCGGGCGGCGGCACGGCGGCGGACTCCGCGGCCGCCCCGGCCGTCGCCGCGGAGCGGGCCACGGCGATGCCCGCGAAGCCGGATCGGGCCGCGGACGGCGACGGGGCGAGCGCCGTCGCCGGGGTGCAGGTCACCCGGCAGGACCGGCAGGTGATCTACACCGGCCGGATGACCGTACGGGTGAAGGACGTGACGGCGGCGGCCGAGCAGGCCAAGGACGCCGTCACCGCGGCCGGGGGCCATCTGGCCAGGGAGGAGAGCCATTCGTCCGGGCGGGCGGAGGCTTCGGCGGAGCTGGAGTTCAAGATCCCGCCATCGCGCTACGCCGGCCTGGTGGCGCGGCTCGGCGAGGACCTGGGCGAGCGCCTGTCGCTGAACCAGCAGACGGAGGACGTCACGCTCCAGGTGGCCGACGTGGAGAGCCGGGTGAAGTCGGCCGAGCGGGCGCTGGAGTCGCTGCGCACGCTGCTGGCCAAGGCGGACACCATCGGCCAGGTGCTGGACGTGGAGCGCGAGATCTCCAGGCGGGCGGCGGACCTGGAGTCGCTGCAGGCGCAGCAGAAGAGCCTGGCCGAGCAGACCGCGATGGCCACGCTCACGCTGAGTCTGGTGGGCCCGGCCGCGGCGGTGCCGGCCCCGGACGACGAACCGGCCGGGTTCCTCGGCGGTCTGCGGGCGGGCTGGGACTCGCTCGTGGCCTTCCTGAGCGTGCTGGTCACGGTCGTCGGCGCGGTCCTGCCGTGGCTGGCGGTGATCACGCCGCCGGCCGTGCTGGCGGCCGTGGTCCTGCGCCGGCGGCGGCGCAGGACCCGCGAGCCGGACCCGTCGGAAGCGTGACGGTCAGAACTCGTGGACCAGGTCCGTCAGGCGCTTGAGCTGGTCGGGGTCGGTGGACGGCAGCACGCCGTGGCCGAGGTTGAACACGTGGCCCTCGGCCTCCCGGCCGCGCCGCAGCACCTCGCGGGCCTTGCGTTCGACGACCTCCCAGGGGGCCAGCAGGATGGCCGGGTCGAGGTTGCCCTGCAGCGCCTTGCCCGGCCCCACCCGGCGGGCGGCCTCGTCGAGCGGCACCCGCCAGTCGACGCCGACCACGTCGGCCCCCGCCTCGCCGAGCAGCGCCAGGAGCTCGCCGGTGCCGACGCCGAAGTGGATGCGCGGCACGCCGAGGTCCTCCAGGCCCTCGAAGATGCGGCGGGTGTACGGGAGCACGTACTGGCGGTAGTCGTCGGCCGCCACCGCGCCCACCCACGAGTCGAACAGCTGGACGGCCGAGGCCCCGGCCCGGATCTGCAGGCGCAGGTGTTCGAGGACGATGCCGGTCAGCCGGTCCATCAGGTCGTGCCAGAGCGCGGGCTCGCCGTACATCATGGCCTTGGTGCGGTCGTGGTTCTTGGACGGCCCGCCCTCGATGAGGTAGGAGCCGAGCGTGAACGGGGCGCCCGCGAAGCCGATCAGCGGTGTCCCGCCCAGCTCGCCGACCAGCGCCTCGATCGCCTCGGTGACGTACGGGACGTCGCCGGGCTCCAGCGGCCGGAGCGCGCCGAGCCCGTCGCGGTCGCGGATCGGGTTCTCGACCACGGGGCCGATGCCCGGCTTGATGTCGAGGTCGATGCCGATGGCCTTGAGCGGCACCACGATGTCGCTGAAGAAGATGGCGGCGTCGACGCCGTAGCGGCGGACCGGTTGCATGGTGATCTCGACGATCAGGTCGGGGGTGGCGCAGGCGGTGAGCATGGGCACGCCCTCGCGCACCTTGAGGTATTCGGGCAGGGAACGTCCCGCCTGGCGCATGTACCAGACGGGGGTGTGCGGAACCTCCTGGCGGCGGCAGGCACGCAGGAAGGCGGAGTCGTCGAGCTTCACCCCTCCAGGGTGCCATGCCGGGGTCGCGGTCCTGCCATCGGCGCGTTGTCGGGAAAATCCCGCCGTCAGGGCCCCCGCTCATGATCAGATAGGGGGGTGGAGTTTTCAGCGCCGGCCCTCGGGGTCGAGGCCGCCCCAAGAGACGGCTGCACGCCGGTTCCGGCTGGGCCAATTGTCGGTAAAGGTACCGCGCGGCAGCGATTCGGCGGCCACTTTCGGGACACGCCGAGCGCGTTGCGGGGAAATGTCAGTCGCTCGTGCCAACGTCGAAGCCTCGACCCGAAGAAAGGCCCCGGTTCGATGACTGGTGCGATGACAGCGTTGTGGAGTTCCGCGGAGTGCCGCAGCGAGCAGTGCGCGTCCTGTGCCGGCGAGCGGCCGTTCGAGCAGCCCCGCTGCGCCGACGGGCATGAGCCGGGCGAGTGTCCCGACTGGGCCTGCGTCTCGTGCGGCCACGCCGTCATCCTGGGCTCGGCCTGCGCCGCCGGCCCGGTCCGCCGGCCGGCGATGGTGTGACCTCGCGAGATGAGCACCCCCGTGGTCCCCTTCCGTCCTGCTACGACCTACTCTGCGACTATGACCCTCGGTGACCGGCCACCGGCGCCCGCGGTGTTCCGGCGGGCGGTCGAGACCCTGCGCCTGACCGAGGTCAGGCCGGAGATCGAGCTCGAGGAGCTGCCCGCGCCGCAGCGGCTGGCGCCGCACTCCGCGGCCATCGGCGCCTCGGTCTACCGCGACGACGACGAGCTGGCCGTGGGCCGCCTGATCCTGCTCTACGATCCCGACGGCCAGCGCGGCTGGGACGGCCCGTTCCGGCTGGTGGCCTACGTGCGTGCCGACATGGAGCCGGAGATCACCTCCGACCCGCTGCTCGGGCCGGTCGCGTGGAGCTGGCTGACCGAGGCGCTCGACGCGCATCACGCCGACTACTCCGCCGCCGGCGGTACCGTGACTAGAGCGGTGTCCGAGGGCTTCGGCAACAAGGCCGGCGACCCGGTCACCACCGAGCTCGAGCTGCGGGCTTCCTGGTCCCCCGCGCAGGAGGACCTGTCCGGGCACGTCGCCGCCTGGTGCGACCTGATGTGCGTGGCGGCCGGGATCCCGCCGCTTCCCCCCGACGTGGCCGCCATGCCCCGCAGGCGCGAAGATCCGGAGAGTGACCGAACGACGTGAGGGCACCGAACAAGACAGTGACGATGTCATGAGGACGGTGACCTCATGACCGAAGAGACGACCGTCGTCCCGCTCCTCGAGCCGCGCGACGGCATCCCGCCGATCGTCGCCGACGACACGGCCTACCTGCGTACCGTCGAGGCGTTCGCCTCCGGTTCCGGCCCGGTGGCCGTCGACGCCGAGCGCGCCTCGGGCTACCGCTACGGCAACCGCGCCTATCTCGTACAGCTGCGCCGCGAGGGCGCCGGGACGGCGCTGATCGACCCCATCAGCTGCCCCGACCTGTCGGCGCTCGACGCGGCCGTCGCCGAGGCGGAGATCGTGCTGCACGCGGCGTCGCAGGACCTGCCGTGCCTGCACGAGCTGGGGTTCCGGCCGCGGCGCATCTTCGACACCGAGCTGGCCGGCCGGCTGCTCGGCTACGAGCGGGTGGGGCTCGGCACGATGGTGGAGAACGTGCTGGGCCTGCGGCTGGAGAAGGGCCATTCGGCCGCCGACTGGTCGACCAGGCCGCTGCCGGAGGCGTGGCTGCGCTACGCCGCGCTCGACGTGGAGGTGCTGGTCGAGCTCCGCGACGCGCTCCACCGGGAGCTGACGGAGACCGGGAAGCTGGAGTGGGCGCGCCAGGAGTTCGCGGCGGTGCTCAACACGCCGCCGCCGACGCCGCGGGCCGACCCGTGGCGGCGCACCTCCGGCATCCACAAGGTGCGCAACGTGCGCGCGCTGGCCATCGTGCGCGAGCTGTGGACGATGCGCGACCGGATAGCGCGGGAGAACGACCTGGCTCCCGGCCGGGTGCTGCCCGACGCGGCGATTGTGACGGCCGCCATGCAGGGCCCGCGCACCAAGAAGGCGCTGACCGAGATCACCGCCTTCACCGGGCGCAGCGCCCGCCGCCACATCAACGAGTGGCTGGCCGCCGTGGCCAGGGCCCGCGCGCTGCCCGACAGCCAGCTTCCGCAGCCGAGCACGCCCGGTGACGGGCCGCCGCCGGCCAACCGCTGGCCCGACCGCGACCCGGCCGCCGCCCGGCGGCTCGCCGCGGTCCGCGCCGTGGTCGCGGGGCTGGCCGAGGAGCATCACATGCCCACGGAGAACCTGCTGCAGCCCGACGCGGTGCGCAGGCTCACCTGGGAGCCGCCCGAGGAGATCAGCGACGAGAGCGTGGCCGCGCGCCTGGCCAAGCTCGGCGCCCGTGAGTGGCAGGTCTCGCTGACCGCCCGTCCCATCGCCACCGCGCTGGCGAAGCTGGAGTCCCCGATCGAGGGCTGAACGGCCCTTGACGCCCTGGGCGGCTCCGCCGTACGGTTCGGGAAAGCGCTTTCCTGAAAGGATCATCATGAGCGTGCGCACCATCGGCGTCGTCATGAACGGCGTCACCGGACGGATGGGCTACCGTCAGCACCTGGTCCGCTCCGTCTTGGCGATCAATGAGCAGGGCGGTGTGACGCTCTCCGACGGCAGCCGGGTCACCCTGCGGCCGGTGCTCGTCGGCCGCAACGCCGACAAGCTCGCCCGGCTCGCCGCCGCCCACGACATCCCCGACCACACCACCGACCTCGAGGCCGCGCTGGCCGGCGACGACAACCTGATCTACTTCGACGCCCAGGTCACCTCGGCCCGGGTCAAGGCCGTGCTCAAGGCCATCGAGGCGGGCAAGCACATCTACGCCGAGAAGCCCACCGCCGAGTCGGTGCAGGAGGCGGTCGCGCTCGCCGAGGCCGCCGCCGCCAAGGGCGTCAAGAACGGCGTGGTGCAGGACAAGCTCTTCCTGCCGGGCCTGCTGAAGCTCAAGCGCCTGATCGACGGCGGGTTCTTCGGCCGGATCCTGTCGGTGCGCGGCGAGTTCGGCTACTGGGTGTTCGAGGGCGACTGGCAGGAGGCCCAGCGCCCGTCGTGGAACTACCGGGCCGAGAACGGCGGCGGCATCGTGCTCGACATGTTCCCGCACTGGCACTACGTGATGGAGAACCTGTTCGGCCGGGTCAGGTCGGTGTACGCGCACGCCACCACGCACATCCCCGAGCGGGTCGACGAGCGGGGCGAGCGCTACGCGGCCACCGCCGACGACGCCGCCTACGGCTTCTTCGAGCTGGAGGGCGGCGTGGTGGCGCAGATCAACTCCTCCTGGACGGTCCGCGTCAACCGCGACGAGCTGGTGGAGTTCCAGGTGGACGGCACGCACGGCAGCGCCGTCGCGGGCCTGCGCAACTGCCGCGTGCAGCACCGGGCCGCCACGCCGAAGCCGGTCTGGAACCCCGACCTGCCGGTGACCGCCCGCTTCCGCGACGACTGGCAGGAAGTGCCGGACAACGCCGAGTTCGACAACGGCTTCAAGATCCAGTGGGAGCTGTTCGTCCGCCACGTCCTGGAGGACGCGCCGTTCCCGTACGACTTCGCCTCGGGCGCGCGCGGCGTGCAGCTCGCCGAGCTGGGCCTGCGCTCGTCGGCCGAGGGCCGCAGGATCGAGGTGCCGCAGCTGTGAGGATCGATCTGCCCGGCGGCCCGTACACGCTGCGCGAGCCGGTGACGTGGCCGGCCGTCGACGGGCCCGCCGCGAGCCGGGTGGTCTACGCGGCCGCGCACGTGGTGGCCGACCCGCTCGGCGACAACACCCCCGGCGCGCCGGCCGCCGTCGACTGGGACGCCACCCTCCGCTTCCGCCACCATCTCTGGTCGTACGGGCTGCGCGTCGCGGACGCGATGGACACCGCGCAGCGCAACATGGGCCTGGACTGGGCGGCCACCCGCGAGCTGATCAGGCGCAGCGCCGCCGAGGCGCGGACGCTCGGCGACCCGGCGGAGCTGGTGTCGTGCGGCGCCGGCACCGACCACGCCCCGGACGCGGACGACCTGGACGCGATCACCGCCGCCTACGCCGAGCAGGTGGAGACGGTCCAGGAGACCGGCGCCGGAGTGATCATCATGGCGTCGCGGCAGCTCGCCCGGGTGGCGGGCGGGCCGAAGGACTACCACCGGGTGTACGGGAAGCTCTTCGGGCTGGCCGACCGGCCGGTGATCCTGCACTGGCTGGGCGAGATGTTCGACCCGCAGCTGGCCGGCTACTGGGGCTCGCGCGACGTCGAGGCGGCCACCGAGTCGTTCCTGGAGCTGATCCACGCGCACGCCGCGATGGTCGACGGGGTGAAGGTCTCGCTGCTGGACGAGGAGCACGAGGTGCGCCTGCGCGCCGCGCTCCCCGACGGCGTCCGGCTCTACACCGGCGACGACTTCAACTACCCTTCGCTGATCAGGACGGGCTCGCACGCGCTGCTCGGCATCTTCGACGCGATCGCCCTGGCCGCCGCCGCGGCGCTGAGGGAGCTGGACGCCGCCGAGGCCGCCGCCGACAAGGCGGAGAAGGACCGGCGTCTCGCCTCGTACGAGGAGATCTTCGCGCCCACGGTGCCGCTGTCGCGCAAGATCTTCGAGACGCCGACGTTCCACTACAAGACCGGGATCGTCTTCCTGGCCTGGCTGAACGGTCACCAGGACGCGTTCGCGATGGTGAACGGCGCCCAGTCGGCCCGGTCGCTGACGCACCTGGCCGAGGTGTTCCGGCTGGCCGACCAGGCGGGGCTGCTGACCGACCAGGAGCTCGCGGTGCGCAGAATGCGGGCGCTGCTGGAGGTGAACGGCCTGTGAGCCTGTCGCTCAACCAGTGGACGACCCGGCGCTGGTCGCTGCCCGAGGCGGTGGACGGCTGCGCCAGGCACGGGCTCGAAGCCATCGGCCTGTGGCGGGAGAAGGTGGCCGAGACGGGGCTGGCCCGCAGCGCCAAGCTGGTGCGGGAGGCGGGACTGCGGGTCTCGTCGCTCTGCCGGGGCGGCTTCCTGACCGCGGGCGGGCTGCCCGGCGAGGAGGGCAGGCGGGCCTTCGCGGAGGCGCTGGACGACAACCGGCGGGCCGTGGACGAAGCCGCCGAGCTCGGCGCGGCCTGCCTGGTGATGGTGGTGGGCGGGCTGCCAGGGGTGCGGCCCGGCGAGGCGCTGCCCGCCGGGTTCTCCCGCGACGTGGCGGGCGCGCGCGAGCGGGTGGCCGAGGCTCTGGCCTCGCTGGCCCCGTACGCGGGAGAACGCGGGGTGAAGCTGGCCCTGGAGCCGCTGCACCCGATCTACTGCCCGGACCGGGCCGTGCTGTCCACGCTCGGGCAGGCGCTCGACCTGGCGCTGCCGTACCCGGAAGAGCAGGTCGGGGTGGTCGTCGACACCTTCCACGTGTGGTGGGACCCGGCGCTGTTCGAGCAGATCGCCCGCGCGGGCCGCCGGATCGCCTCCTACCAGGTGTGCGACTACCTGCACCCGCTGCCCGCGGACGTGCTGCTGGGCAGGGGCATGATGGGCGACGGGGTGATCGGCTTCCCGCCGATCAGCCGGGCCGTGGCCGCCGCCGGATACGACGGCGACGTCGAGGTGGAGATCTTCAACGCCGAGGTCTGGGCGGCGGACCCGGACGAGGTGCTGGCCACGATGAAGGAGCGCTACGCCGACTTCGTGGCGCTGTGAGGCTCAGGTCTCGACGGTGACGGTGCCCGCGGCGCCGTTCACCGTCACCTGGGCGCCCGGCGGGATCCGGCGGGTGGCGTCGGGGACGCCGACCACGGCGGGGATCCCGTACTCCCGCGCCACCACCGCGCCGTGCGACATGGCGCCGCCCATCTCCATCACCAGCCCGCCCGCGGTGAGGAAGAGCGGCGTCCAGCCGGGGTCGGTGGACGGGCAGACGAGGATCTCGCCGGGCTCCAGGTGGGCGCCCACCGGGTCGAGCACCACCCGCGCCGTGCCCGTCACGGTGCCCGAGGAGGCGGGCGTGCCGGTGATCGCGCCGTCCGGGGCCGCGCCCGCCGCCGCCTCGGGCTCGGTGCCGTCGGACAGCATGATGCGCGGCACGTGCCCGCGGCGCCGCTCCCGTTCGTGCACGGCCCGGCGGGCGGCCACGGTCTCCCGCCAGCCGCCCTTTCCGGCCGCCGCGCTCTCCAGCTCGGCGAAGTCCAGGAAGAACACGTCCCGCGGCTCGTCCAGCATCCCTTCGCGTACGAGGTGGCCGCCCACCTCCAGCATGCTCGCCCGTACGCCCGCGAGCACCTTGACCAGGTAGAACTTGGGCAGCTCCCGCAGGCCCACGAGCCGCCGGGCGCGGCCCAGCGCGAACCGGACCACCGCGGCCCTGACCCGGCCGCGGCGGCGGGCGGCGGCCACCGCCTCGGCCACGGCCCTCCGCGCCGCCTCCTCTCCCCTGGCGAACTGCGCGGCCGGGGCGAGATCGGCGTCCGGGTCCATGCGCAGGTAGTTGGCCAGCGCGCCGAGGATGTGGCCGGGCTCCTCCGACCAGCGCGGCACGCCCAGGTCGATCTCCGCCACGCCGCGGTGCCCGTACACCTCCAGGAAAGCCTCGATCTCGCGCTGGGCCGCCGGCGGCAGCGCGCCGGCGCGGAAGCGGCGGACCAGCTCGTCCACCGGCTCCTCCCGGAACGGCTCCGGCTCGATCCGGGTGGACAGCCGCCACAGCTCCAGGTCCATCTCGGTGGTCGGGTTGTTCGGGACGCTGCGCAGCACGTCCTGCAGCTCTCCCAGCGGCGTCCCGGACAGCCTGGCCGCCAGCGCGTACAGGCCGTAGCCGGTGAGCGCCAGCGGCATGATCGACACGATCGCGGGGAAGGCGGTGGCGAGCATCCGCTCGGCGTGACGCAGCCGCTCGGCGGGGGTGGCGGTCGCAGGCACGCGCAGGTGCGTGCCGAGGTCCTCGCCCAGCTTGCGGGTGTACGCGAGCGCCCGGCCGGGCCGGGTGAGCGCGCGCAGCACCTTGGCGGGGACCCGCTGGCGGCGGCCGAACCGGGCGCCGAGCGCGGCCAGCTCCCGGACCTGGTCGTCGGTGAGGCAGAAGCCGTCCTGGGGGGAGAGGTCCAGCCGCTCGGTGCCGCCGCCCGGCAGCGCCCGGATGAGCAGCCGCTTGTCGCCTGCCTGGCGCTCGCGGATCTCACCGGTACGGGTGCCCGCCACGAACCGGTCCGGGTTGACGGCGCCCGACACCACCGCCTCGCCCAGGCCGGGGGCGGCGTCGATGACGGCCTCGTGCCTGGTGCCGGTCACCGGGTTGGCCGTGAACATCACCCCGGCCACCCGCGCGTCCACCATCTCCTGCACCACCACGGCCAGGCTCACCCCGGCGTGGTCCACGCCGTTGGCCTCCCGGTAGGCGACGGCGCGGTCGGTCCAGAGCGAGGCCCAGCAGCGGCGCACCGCGTCGAGCACCGCCTGCGCGCCGGTCACGTTGAGGTAGGTGTCCTGCTGCCCGGCGAAGCTGGCATGCGGCAGATCCTCCGCCGTAGCCGACGACCGCACCGCCACCGGCACCCTGTCCATTTCGCCGCTCTTCGCGGGCGAAGCGTTCTCGTCTGTCCCGGTGGTTTCGCGGATGGAGAGGGATTCGTACGCGGTTGTGATGGCGTGGGCGATGTCCGGGGGGATCCGGGTGGCGAGGAGGCGTTCGCGGGCACGGGCCGCCAGGCCGTCGCCGCCTTCGGCGATGAGCTCTTCGAGGCCCGCCTGGGCGGCGACCCGGCGGTAGGCATCCGTGGTCACCACCCAGCCGGGCGGCACCGGCAGGCCCGCTCTGATCAGTTCGCCGAGGTTGGCGGCCTTGCCACCGGCCTCCGCGAGCATGCCGCCGTGCACCTCGGAAAGGTCCAGCACCATCGCTCCTCCCGCCCCTCGTGGTCGCTGAACTCCAGTCTTCTCCTCCTGGAACAGAAATTCAACAGTTGATGAACAATCAGCGGAGCAGCGGCTCCCCGTCCAGGTCCCACGCCGGGTCGACTGGGATGCCCAGCTCGGCCAGCGCCGTCGGGCCCACGTCCACCAGGCGCGCCCGGGGCAGCGGTCGCCCGCCCAGGTCCGCGCCCAGCCGGGCGGCGATGACGAACACCGTGCGTTCCTCGTCCGAGGCGCCGCCGTGGCCGCCCTCGTCGACGTGGCCGTGGTCGGTGGTGACCAGCACCGTCCACCGCTCCGCGGAGTACGAGGGGCGGGCGCGGATGGCGTCGAGGAAGCGGCCCAGGGCGGCGTCCTGGGTCATGAGCGCGGCGGTGTACTCGGGGCAGAACGGCCCCAGATCGTGCGCGACCTCGTCCGTGTCGCCCAGGTAGACGAAGGACAGGTCGGGGCCGGACTCAGCCAGGTGGCGCTCGGCCTCCGCGGCGACCAGCTTGTCGGCGCCGGCGAAAGTGAGCGCGAAGCCGTCGAGCACAAGCCGGTGGCCGATGGCGCGGCTGAAGGCGCCGTGCTCGTCGAGGGCCGCCCAGGAGAAGAACGCGGCCGTGGACAGGTCAGGCCGGGCCGCCTGCGCCCGCGTCAAGAAGTCCGGATATTTCGTGAACTGGGCTCCGGCGAACCCGTTGTCCACCACACCGTGCTTGTCCGGCCACACCGCACTGGCGATCGACGACCACCCCGGCCCGGAGTCCGTCCGCGCCCTGATCACCCGCTCCCCCGGCGGTGCGGGTTCTACCAGGGGTTCGGGTGAGGTCCGCGCCCTGATCACCCGTTCCCCCGGCGTCACAGACTCCGCCGGGGGTTCGGGGACGATCTCGCCGGGGGATTCGGTGCGCGGGGCCGCCTTCTCTCCGTACGGAAGCAGGCTCGTGCCGTACACGCCCGCGGACATCAGCGACGTCAGGACCGGCGGGCGCAGCGCGCGCAGCCGGTCGAAGCGCAGGCCGTCCATGCCGACGACCAGCACCTTATTGCTCAGCTGGGACATTCCCCCATCTAAGCGCCACGGCTAGGAGCCGAACCGCCGCACCCAGGCGGCGGCCCCCGGCAGGATGTCCTCCACCGGCGCCACCTGCGGATACCAGGTGCGCTCCCATTCCAGGGACACCCAGCCGCGGTAGCCCGCCGCCCGGAGCAGTTCGCCCGCCTCGTCCAGCGGGACCGAGCCGGTCCTCATCGGCACGGGGGTCGTGTCGGTGGCCGACACCGCGTCCTTGACCTGGACGTAGGCCAGGGACGGGCCGAGCGCGGCGAGTGTGTCGGCCGGGGATTCGCCGTGGCGCCACGGGTGGAGCAGGTCCCAGAGCGCGGCGGCCGTCTCCGGGGTGCCGGCCTCGGTCAGCAGGGCGGCCACCGCCGCCCCGGTCGCCATCTTGTCGTGGGTCTCCACCAGCACCCGGACGCCCAGCCGCTCGGCCGTACCGGAGATCGCCTTGAGGCGGCGCGCGCCCACGGCGGGGTCGTCGCCGCGCGGGAACACCCGCACCCCGGGCGCGCCGAGGTCGGCGGCGAGCCGCAGGTCGGCGCGGAGTGCGCCGATCACCTCGTCGTCGTCCTCGGGCGCGCAGATGCCGACATATCCGGCGAGCGCCGCGATCTCCAGCCCGGCCGCCTCGACGCGGCGCCGCACCGACAGCCGCTCGTCGCGGCCCAGCCCGGCGTGCACCCCGGTGTCGGGGTGGAGCCGCAGCTCCAGCCCCGCACAGCCGGCCCGGCGGCCGGTCTCGATCGCCTCGTCCAGGCCCGCCCCGGGCATGCCGAGGGTGCTGAAGGCCAGTCGCATCACGCGCGCTCCCGGTTCATCGCAGGTCTTTGACGCTCTCGCGGAGCACGACCTCGCCGGCCACCGGCTCCACGACCACGTCCTCCTCCGCCGTCAGCGCCAGCTCCAGGGCTCGCGCGCCCATGTCCTTGAGCGGCAGCCGGACGGTCGTCAGCGCGGGCACCTGGTCGCGGAGCGTGACGATGTCGTCGAAACCGGCCACCGACACGTCGTCCGGCACCCGGATGCCGCGCTCCCGGTAGGCGGCGAGCGCGCCCACGGCCATCACGTCGTTGACGGCGAACACGCAGGTGGCGTCGCCGGTGCGCTGGGCCGCCGCGTAGCCGCCGTCGCGGTCGAACGGGCCGTGCACGATCAGCGGCTCCGGCAGCCCCAGCTCCCGCAGGGCGGAGGTGAACCCGGCGCAGCGGTCCACGGCGGTCATCAGGTGGGGCGGCCCGGCTAGCACGGCGAAGCGGGTGTGGCCGAGCGCGGCCAGCTCGCGGGCGAGGGCGGCGGCGCCCTCGCGGTTGGCGGGCGCGACGGTGTTCACGCCCAGCAGGTCCTGGCCGACGCAGGCGACCCGCCCGCCCCCCTCGCGGTAGGCGGCGAGCTTGGCGGCCAGGCGGCCGGTGACCTCGGGGTCGGCGGTCCGGGACCCGGCCAGCAGGATCGCGCGGACCCGCTGCGCGTGCAGCGTGGACACGTACGCGATCTCCTGCTCCGGGTCGCGGTGGGTGGTGCCGACCATGACCAGCATCCGCTCACCGGCGGCGGCCCGCATGGCGCCGTCGGCCAGGGCGGCGAAGTAGGGGTCGGTCAGGTCGTGGACCACGATGCCGATGACGTTGCTCGACCCGCGGGCGAGCGTCTGGGCGGCGATGTTGGCCCGATAGCCCAGTTCGTCGGCGGCGCGCTCGACGCGCGACCGCAACGCCGCGCCCACCTGGCGGGTGCTGCCGTTGAGCACCCGCGAGGCGGTCGCGAGCGAGACGCCCGCCTGCTTGGCGACGTCTTCCAGCGTGACCACGAGACCCTCCAGGAAAGCGGTTTCCAGTATGCCGGACATGCATCTGAAACCGCATCCTTACACGTCTCAGGCCCAGGGGAACAGGATGTCGAAGATGCCCCTCCTGGTCTCCTGCGGCTCCGGCTCCGGCTCGGGATCGGGAGGAGCGGGATCGCCGGCCGGGTCTCTCGGCGTGTCGTCCTCCGTCTGCCGAGGCTCGGGCTCGCTGGTGGGCTGGACGTGCTTCATGTCGTTCGCCGGGGCCCGGGTGGCCTTGGCCGTCGGCTCGGGATCCGGCTCGGGGGCGCGGGTCCGCGTCCGGGTCGGCTGGGGTTCCGGGTCGGGGTCCGGCTCCGGTTCCACGGTGGCGGTCCGGGTCGGGCGGACCCGGGCCTGCGTCGTGGGCGCGGTGGTGGGGGTCTCGGCCTCGGTCACCGTGGGCTCGGGGGTGGCCGTGTCGGTGGCCTCCTCGACGGGGGCCTCGTCCTCCGGCTCGTCCTGGACCGCCGGGGTGTTCAGGTCGCCGACGCTGGCGCAGCGCCCGTTCGCGCAGGGGTCGTCGGAGGAGGTGCCGGTGAGCATCCAGCCCGCGCCCACGCCGAGCACCACGACGGCCGCGGCGGCGGCCAGCAGCAGCCGGGTGCGGCGGCGCACCTCGCCGTCGCCGTGCCCGTACTCGTCGTCGGAGGAGGTGTCGGTCCAGCCGGAGCCGAGGAAGCCGCGCCGGGGCTCCTCTTCCTGCACCTCGTAGCCCCGGTCGAGGGGCAGGTACGCCTCCTCGCCGGTGTGGCGGGGGTCGCTCGGCTCGTCCCCCGCGTACCCGTCGGCCTGGGCGTCCGCGTGACGCGGGCTGTCGTAGACGGAGGCCTCGGCGTCCAAGTGGCGCGGGCTGTCATAGGCAGGGGTGTCCGCGTCGGCGCGTTGTGTCCGGGGGTCCGGCTGATCGCCGTACGAGTCGCTCAGGGCGTCGGAGTACGCGGGGGCGGCGAAGGAGCCGGTCTCCGGGTAAACGCTTTCCTGGAAGGCGGACTCACCCTGGTACGGGTCGCCCGATGTGCCGTTGTCCGGGGGCAGGATGTACGTCTCGTTGCCCGACACCTGGATGGCGGGCTGTTCGTCGGTGTCATCCGTGCTCCAGCGCGGGGACAGGACGTCGCCGGTCAGATCCGGGTTCACCGGCCCTGCCTGCCCGTCGTCGTATGGCCTGTCGTTGTCGTCGCGCGCCACGCTGAACCTCTCTAGTACGAATACGGAGTGCAACCTTTCATAACAGATTTCACCCAACCTTGTCCGGAATTTTCACACGTTTCCCGAAGACTACTCAGAGTCACATTCGCCCCAACAAGTAACCAACGTCTCTTCCTGCACTTGGGGGCCGGTGACCACCGGGGTAAGGGCGAAGATACGCGACTCCGCACCTCCGGGCCGGGCGATGCGCGAGCCTCGCGTGCACCGTAGTTACTGACCAGTAGCATAGGGGCGGAAGCTGTCCAGCAACGAGGAGCGAATCCGTGCCTTCCTCTCGTGACGTCGTGTTCGTCGACGGCGTGCGCACGCCTTTCGGCAGGTCGGGGCCGAAAGGGCTGTATGCGGAGACCCGCGCCGACGACATGGTCGTCCGCGTCATCCGCGAGCTCATGCGGCGCAACCCCGGCCTGCCGCCCGAACGGGTGGACGAGGTCGCCATCGCCGCGACCACCCAGATCGGCGACCAGGGCCTGACCATCGGCCGCTCGGCGGCGGTGCTGGCCGGGCTGCCGAAGTCGGTGCCCGGCTACGCCATCGACCGGATGTGCGCGGGCGCCATGACCGCGGTGACCACGGTCGCCGGCGGCATCGCCTTCGGCGCCTACGACGTGGCCATCGCGGGCGGCGTCGAGCACATGGGCCGCCACCCCATGGGCGAGGGCGTGGACCCGAACCCGCGGTTCCTGTCGGAGAAGCTGGTCGACCCCAGCGCCCTGGTCATGGGCATGACGGCGGAGAACCTGCATGACCGCTACCCGACGATCTCCAAGGAGCGCGCCGACGCCTACGCCGTGCTGTCGCAGGAGAAGGCGGCCAAGGCGTACGCGGACGGCAAGATCCAGCCGGACCTGGTGCCGACCGCGGTGCGCACGGCCGAGAAGGGCTGGGGCCTGGCGACCGAGGACGAGGCGCCGCGCCCGGGCACCACGATGGAGGCGCTGAGCGCGCTGAAGACGCCGTTCCGCCCGCACGGCAACGTGACGGCCGGCAACGCCTCCGGCATCAACGACGGCGCGACCGGGTGCATCGTGGCGGCCCGCGAGGTCGCCGGGGAGCTCGGCCTGACGCCGAGGATGCGGCTGGTCTCGTACGCGTTCGCGGGCGTGGACCCGGAGGTCATGGGCGTGGGCCCGATCCCGTCCACGGAGCGCGCCCTCCGCCTGGCAAATCTCGAAATGTCGGACATCGGGCTGATCGAGATCAACGAGGCGTTCGCCGTCCAGGTCCTCGCCTTCCTGGAGCACTTCGGCATCGCCGACGACGACCCGCGCGTCAACCCCTACGGCGGCGCGATCGCCTTCGGCCACCCGCTGGCCTCCTCCGGCGTGCGGCTGATGACGCAGCTCGCCCGCCAGTTCGCCGAGCGCCCCGACGTGCGCTACGGCATCACCACCATGTGCGTCGGCATGGGCATGGGCGGCACCGTGATCTGGGAGAACCTGACGTGAGCGAGCGAAGCGAGAGAACCATGAGACACAGCAGCATGCTCACAGGACCGACGAAGGAGGGCCTGTGAGCAACATCGACACCTGGCGCGGGCTGCTGAGCGAGCGCGCCCCCGACGAAGTCGTCACCAAGGCCCTGGTCCGCGACGTGCAGCTGCCGGACGGCGCGGGCACGATGGCGCTGATCACCCTCGACAACGGCTTCGACCACACCAAGCCGAACACGTTCGGCCCGCACGGCCTGTTCGCGCTGAACGGCGCGCTGTCGGAGATCGCCGAGCGGACGGACCTGGCGGCGGTGGGCGTCACCGGCAAGCCGTTCGTCTTCGGCGTCGGCGCCGACCTGAAGGGCGCGGCGGCGCTGACCACCCGCGAGGAGGCGCTGGCCATCGGCGCGCTCGGCCACCACGTCTTCCGGCGGCTGGGCGAGCTGGGCATCCCGTCGTTCGCGTTCGTCAACGGCGCGGCGATGGGCGGCGGCCTGGAGATCGCGCTGCACTGCACCTACCGCACGATCTCCTCGGGGGTCCCGGCGGTGGCGCTGCCGGAGTGCTTCCTCGGCCTGGTGCCGGGCTGGGGCGGTACGCAGCTGCTCCCCCGCCTGGTCGGCCCGGCGAACGCGATCAAGTTCATCATCGAGAACCCGCTCGCCCAGAACCGCATGACCAGGGGCCGCGAGGCGTTCGAGCTGGGCCTCGCGGACGCGATCTTCGAGCCCGCCGACTTCCTGGAGGAGTCGCTGCGCTGGGCCGCCCGGGTCGTCAAGGGCGAGGTGACGGTCGAACGTACCGACCACACCGCCACCGACTGGGACAAGCCGCTCGGGGACGCCCGCTTCCTGGTGGACATGAAGCTGCACGGCGCCGCTCCCGCGCCGTACCGGGCTCTCGACCTGATCGCGCTGGCCCGTACCGCCTCCCGCGACGAGGGCTTCGCCGCCGAGGACGAGGCGCTGGCGGACCTGCTGATGGGTGACGAGCTGCGGGCCGGGCTCTACGCCTTCGACCTGGTGCAGCGGCGCGCCAAGCGGCCCGCGGGCGCGCCGGACGCGGCGCTGGCGCGCAAGGTGAACAAGGTCGGCGTCGTCGGCGCGGGCCTGATGGCCTCGCAGATGGCGCTGCTGTTCGCCCGCCGGCTGCAGGTCCCGGTCGTGCTGACCGACCTCGACCAGGACAGGCTCGACAAGGGCGTCGCGTACGTGCACGCCGAGGTGGACAAGCTGGCCGGGAAGGGCCGTGTCTCGCCGGACCAGGCCAACCGGCTCAAGGCGCTGGTGACCGGTTCCCTGAGCAAGGACGCCTTCGCCGACGCCGACTTCGTGATCGAGGCGGTCTTCGAGGACCTGACGGTCAAGAAGAAGGTGTTCGCCGAGGTGGAGGCCGTGGTGCGGCCCGACTGCGTGCTGGCCACCAACACCTCCTCGCTGAGCGTCACCGCGATGGGCGCCGAGCTGGCGCACCCGGAGCGGCTGGTCGGCTTCCACTTCTTCAACCCGGTCGCGGTCATGCCGCTGCTGGAGATCGTCCGGGGCGGCGCGACCGACGACGCCACGCTGGCCACCGCGTTCGCCGTCGGCAAGGCGCTGAAGAAGTCGTCGGTGCTGGTCAAGGACGCCCCCGCGTTCGTGGTCAACCGGCTGCTCACCCGGTTCATGGGCGAGGTGATCGGGGCCGTCGACGAGGGCACGCCGCTGGAGACCGCCGAGCACGCGCTGGACGGCCTCGGGCTGCCGATGACGCCCTTCGCGCTGCTGCAGCTCGTCGGGCCGGCGGTGGGCATGCACGTGGCCGAGACGCTGCACGAGGCGTTCCCGGACCGGTTCGGCGTCTCGGCGAACCTGGCCAAGCTGGTCGCCTCCGGCAAGCCGGGGGTCTACCGGCCGGACTTCTCGCTGGACGAGGAGGCGGTGGCGCTCTTCGCGGGCGGCTCCGCGCCGTCCACCGCCGAGCAGGTACGGGAGCGCGTGCTGAAGGCGCTGGCCGAGGAGGTCCGGATCATGCTGGACGAGGGCGTGGTGGCCGCGCCGCAGGACATCGACCTGTGCATGATCCTCGGTGCGGGCTGGCCCTTCCACCTGGGCGGGATCACCCCGTACCTGGACCGCGCCGGTTACTCTGCGTCGCGTTTCCTGCCGCCGGGGGTTGCGTCACTACCCGCTTGACCTGGAGTTGGGGAGGCCCGCCCGGCGGGTCTCCCCTTTGATCGTCACTCTCCGTCGTAGCCTCTGATCCCAGCTACGAAGGGAGAAGATCATGATGAAAGCGATCGGAGCGCTCGCGCTGTGCGGGAGCCTCCTGGCAGTCCCGGCCCCCGCGGTCGCCGCGCCCCAGTCCGGCGCGACGCTGCGGATTCTGGTCACGGTCAAGGACGCCGACTCGAAGACGGCCACGCTCAACTGCTACCCGGCCGGCGGCACGCACAGTTCGGCGCTCCAGGCCTGCGCGCTGCTGGCCCTGGTGGGCGGCGACCCGGAGAAGCTGAACGTCAACCCGGGGGCCGTCTGCACCCGCGAGTTCCGGCCCAGCGCGGTGATCATCACCGGCACTTGGCAGGACAAGCCGGTCTGGTTCGGCCAGATGTACGCCAACCCCTGCCAGATGCGGGCGGCCGGCGGCGCTGTCTTCACGCCCTGACCGGTGCGGGGGCGGGCCCGAGCCGCCCCCTCACGACGTCTCCCCGGCACGCGCCACCCTGCTGTGGCGGTAGCCGTACCCGAAGTAGAGCAGGATGCCGACGACCATCCAGATGAGGAACCGCAGCCAGGTCTCTATCGGCAGGTTCAGCATCAGGTAGAGGCAGGCGAGCACCGACAGGATCGGCAGCACCGGCACCAGCGGCGTCCGGAAGGCCCGGCGCAGGTCCGGGCGGGTGCGCCGGAGGATGATCACCCCGGCCGACACCACCACGAACGCGAAGAGCGTCCCGATGTTCACCAGCTCGGCCAGCGCGCTGAGCGAGATGAACCCGGCCATCGCGGCGGCGACCAGGCCGACGATCCCGGTCAGCAGCGCGGGCGTGCCGGTCCGCGGATGCACCCGGGCGAGCCTGCGCGGCAGCAGCCCGTCGCGGCACATGGCGAACAGCACCCGCGTCTGCCCCAGCATCAGGATCATCACCACGGTGGTCAGGCCCGCGATCGCGCCGATGCTGATGAGCCCCGCCACCCAGGGCTGCCCGACCGCGGTGAACGCGTCGGCCAGCGGCGCCTCGGTGCTCAGCTCGTCGTAGGGCTGCATGCCCACCACGACCAGCGAGACCGCCACGTACAGGACCGTGCAGACCGCCAGCGAGCCGAGGATGCCGCGCGGCAGGGCGCGCTGCGGATTGATCGTCTCCTCGGCGGCGGTGGCGACGATGTCGAAGCCGATGAAGGCGAAGAACACGATGGCCGCGGCGGAGAAGATGCCGATCACGCCGAACGCCACCGGCGTGATGCCGAACAGCACCTGGATGAGCGGCGCCTGCAAGCCCTCCACCGTCTCGGTCGGCTCCGGCGGGGGGATGAACGGGCTGTAGTTGGCCGCCTCGACGAAGAACAGCCCGGCCACGATCACCAGCAGGACGACGGTGACCTTCACCACCACGATCACCAGGTTGACCCGGGACGACAGCTTGATCCCGGCCATCAGGACCCCGGTGAGGATGAGCACGATCGCCATCGCGGGCACGTCGACCACGGCCTCCGAGCCGGCGACGGACGCCGGCAGATGGAAGCCCATCGAGCCGAGCAGCGACGCGAAGTAGCCCGACCAGCCGACGGAGACCACGGCGGCGGCCAGCGCCAGCTCCAGCAGCAGGTCCCAGCCGATGATCCAGGCGGGGAACTCGCCCAGGGTGGCGAAGGAGAAGGTGTAGGCCGACCCCGCCACCGGGATCGTGGAGGCGAACTCCGCGTAGCAGAGCGCCGCCAGCCCGCACACCACCGCCGCCACCACGAACGAGAGCGCCACCGCCGGACCGGCCGTGTCCCTGGCGACCTGGCCGGTCAGCACGAAGATGCCGGTGCCGACGATCACGCCGATGCCGAAGACCGTCAGGTCGACGGCGGTCAGCCGCTTGCGGAGCCGGTGCTCGGGCGCCTCCGTGTCGCGGATCGACTGCTCGACGCTCTTGGTGCGAAAGATGTCCACGCTCGGCGATCCTTCCCGGGCGCGGGTCGATCACACGCAGTGATCGGCATGTCGCCCGGGGAGGCGCGCCTACGAGGTGCTGACCACCGGTGAGCTGCGCTTGGCGACCGCCTCGGTGATCTGCCGGGCCAGGTCCTGGCCGGTGAGCCCGAACCGGCCGAGCAGGACGGCCCGCTTGGCGTGGTCGAGGAAGCGCTGCGGGATGCCGAAGTTGCGTACGGGCACGTCCACGTCGGCGTCGCGCAGCAGGCGCGAGACCGCGTCGCCGACGCCGCCGACCCGGCCGTTGTCCTCGACCACGGCGACGAGCCGGCGTCCGGCCGCGGCGCCGACGAGGGCCTCGTCGAGCGGCTTGACCCAGCGCGGGTCGATCACGGTCGCGGTGATGCCCTGCGCGTCGAGCAGGGTGGCGGCCTCCAGGCAGGCGTGCGCCATCGGGCCGACGCCGACGAACAGCACGTCGGGGTCGTCGGTCTCGGGCTCGCGCAGCACGTCCATGCAGCCGAGCTTCCGCACCGCCTCGACGGACTCGGCGACCGGGCCCTTGGGGAAGCGGATCACGGTCGGCCCGTCGGTGACGGCCACGGACTCGCGCAGCAGCTCGGTCAGCCGGTCGCCGTCGCGCGGGACGGCGACCCGCAGCCCCGGCACGACCTGGAGGATGGACAGGTCCCACATGCCGTTGTGGCTGGCGCCGTCGTCGCCGGTCACGCCGGCCCGGTCGAGCGCCACGGTGACGGGCAGCCTGTGCAGGGCGACGTCCATCAGCAGCTGGTCGAAGGCGCGGTTGAGGAAGGTGGCGTAGACGGCGACGACCGGGTGGAGGCCGCCCATGGCCAGGCCGGCGGCGCTGGTCAGGGCGTGCTGCTCGGCGATGCCGACGTCGTAGGTGCGGTCGGGGAAGGCGTCGGCGAAGCGCGCCAGCCCGGTCGGGTGGAGCATCGCCGCGGTGATGGCGACGATGTCCTCGCGTTCCTTGCCGAGCCGGACCAGCTCGTCGCTGAACACGTCGGTCCAGATGCGGCCCTTGGGCTTCTCGGCGCCGGTGGCGCGGTCGAAGGCGCCGGGTGAGTGGAACTGGTCCTCGTCGTGGTTCTCGGCGGGGCTGTAGCCGCGGCCCTTCTGGGTGACGGCGTGCACGATGACGGGGCCGCCGAAGCCGCGGGCCTTGCGCAGCGCCGCCTCCATGGCCTGCTCGTCGTGGCCGTCGATGGGGCCGACGTACTTGAGGCCGAGGTCCTCGAACATGACCTGCGGGGCGATGACGTCCTTGACGCCCTTCTTGAAGCCGTGGAGCGCGTCGTAGAGCACGGGAACGTTCCCGATCTTCTCCTTGACGAACTCCAGCATGTCCTCGTAGCGGCGGTCGACCCGGAGGGACGACAGGTGGGAGGCGAGCCCCCCGATGGTCGGCGAGTAGGAGCGCCCGTTGTCGTTGACCACGATGACGACCGGCAGGTCCTTGACGGCGGCGATGTTGTTGAGCGCCTCCCAGGCCATGCCGCCGGTGAGCGCGCCGTCGCCGATCACCGCGACGGCGGTGCGGTCGCGCTCGCCGCGCAGCTTGAAGGCCTTGGCCAGGCCGTCGGCGTAGGACAGGGCGGTGGAGGCGTGCGAGTTCTCCACGAAGTCGTGCTCGGACTCGGCCTGGCTGGGGTAGCCGGACAGGCCGCCCTCCTGCTTGAGCGCGTCGAAGCCGGCCATCCGCCCGGTGAGCAGCTTGTGGACGTACGCCTGGTGGCCGGTGTCCCAGATGATCGGGTCGCGCGGCGAGTCGAAGACCCGGTGGACGGCGATGGTGAGTTCCACCACACCGAGGTTGGGCCCGAGGTGGCCGCCGAACCGCGCGCACGACTCCACGAGCAGGTCGCGAATCTCACCCGCCAGCCGCGGCAACTCTCCGGCAGCGAGCCGTTTGACGTCGTCCGGTCCCTTGATCGAGCCCAGCAACCCGCTCACGGATCCGACTCCCCTCTGGTCTTGTGCGCCGACGGCACGAGTCTAGTTCGAAGGGGCGGCGCTAGACCCATCGACGCAAATCCACACACATTTGTCAGCGCTTGACCTAGTCTTTGCCACATTATGAACACTCTCCCCATCAAGAAGCTGGCGTCACTCGCGGCAGCCGGCGTGGTCATCACGCTGGCCGGCACGGGGACGGCGGTGGCCCAGACGCACAGCGTCCAGGCCGGACAGCAAGCCCAGCAGCACATCACCACCCAGCACCTCACGCAGCAGGTCTCCGCCCTGCGGCCCACGCCGCGCGGCAAGACCGCCGCGACGAACAACCCGCTCTACCGGACCGGCCGCCTGGCCGGCACGAACTGCTCCCCCGGCGACATCCGGCGGGGCAGCACCGCCGCGTACAAGCGGTTCCTGCAGCGCATGACCAAGTGCCTGGACAGGGCCTGGGCCAGCCAGTTCCGCAAGGCGGGCCTGCGCTTCAGCAAGCCGCGGCTGCGCATCGTGACCCGTAAGGTCAACACCCCCTGCGGGCGCTGGGTCTCGAACGCCGCGGGCATGTACTGCAGCTCCAACCGCACCATGTACATGCTGATCACCAAGCGCGAGCTGCGCGACCCGTTCCCGGTCGGCATCGCGCGGCTGATGGCCCACGAGTACGGCCACCACGTCCAGCAGATGTCCGGCATCTCGAACTACTTCTTCCAGGCCAGGCACCGCGCCGGCCGGTCGGCCCAGCTGCAGCTGTCGCGCCGCCACGAGCTGCAGGCCGAGTGCTTCTCCGCGGTCTTCATGCGTACGGTCGCCCGCTCGCTGCCGGTGCCCCAGGACCACTGGGACCACACCGTGGACTGGTTCCGCAAGAACGGCCACAAGGGCTGGGCGCAGAACGACCACGGCAAGGGCCGGAGCCAGGCGTTCTGGATGGAGCGGGGCTTCAACTCCGCCCAGCCGGGCTCCTGCAACACCTGGACGGCTCCCTCCAGGACCGTCGCCTGACACCTCCCGCTGACGCGGCCGCGCCACCCCGGCGCGGCCGCTCCGGCAAAGAGCAGGTCAACAAATCACCATGAACTGGTCTAGGATCCGCGATCGTGCGTATTCCCCTTGTCGTGTTGGCTTCCTGCGTGATCGCGGGTCTGGGCCTGACCGGTACGGCCGAGGCCGCTAGCACCTCCGGCACGGCGCAGCCCGCCGCGCTGACCAGCAACAAGATCTACCGGTCGGGCACCGCGGCGGCCATGCGCTGCCCGCTCCCCGGGATCAAGCCCGGCAGCGCCGTGTCCGTGAAGAGGTTCCAGCAGGCGCTGGCCCGCTGCGCCGACCGCTTCTGGGCCGCCCGCTTCAAGGCGGCGGGGCTGCGCTACAGCCCGCCGAAGCTGCACATCACCACCGGGAAGCGCTCGGTCTGCGGCACGATCACCACCAACGGTGCCCAGTACTGCCCGCAGCAGCGCACGGTCGCGATCCGGATCATGAAGCGCGACCTGCGCGACCAGATCAAGATGAACCTCGCGCACTCGGTCGCGCACGAGTGGGGCCACCACGTACAGGAGCTCTCCGGCATCCTGGACGCGCAGAACACGCTCTACTGGCGCTCGGGCAAGACCCGGCGCGCGGCGCTCAGCCGCAAACTGGAGATGCAGGCCGAGTGCTTCGCCGGCGTGTTCTACCGGGCCGCGTTCGACTCGCTCGACTCCGACATCACCTGGGCCCAGTGGATCAACGGCGTGAAGCAGAGCCGGGAGAGCAAGGTCCACGGCAAGCCGCGCAACCTCGCCTACTGGCAGGACCGCGGCTACGACGCCGGCTCGGCCGCCGCCTGCAACACCTGGACGGCCCCGGCCGCCCGGGTCGCCTAGCCGCCCGCCCGGGCCAGCACCTCCAGCGGGTCGGCCAGGACGTGGGCGAAGGCCAGCTCGGCCGCGCCCACCAGGGTCGCGTCGTCGGCCAGCGCCGAGGTGCGCAGCCGCAACCGGTTGCGCTGCGGCGTCATGGCGTGCAGCTTGAGCTGGCTGCGCACCCGCGTGGCCGCGCCCAGGTAGACCTCCCTGAGCATGCCGCCGAATATGACCATCTCCGGGTTGAAGATGTTGACCAGGTTGGCCACGCCCAGCCCGAGCCAGTCGCCGACCCGCTTGAGCGCCTCCTGCGCCACGATGTCGCCCCGATCGGCGGCGTCGACCACGGCGCGCACCACCTCCCGGCCGTGCTTGCCGGAGGGCTCGTCGCCGTTCTGCCCGGCCTTGACCCGGCCGGCCGCCTCCAGCAGCGCCCGCTCCCCCACCTCCGCCTCCAGGCAGCCGTGCGAGCCGCAGCCGCAGGACCGGCCGCCGGGGTTGACGACCATGTGGCCGACCTCGCCGCCGTAGCCCTCGTGGCCGCCCAGCAGGTGGCCGCCGGCGATGATGCCGCCGCCGATGCCGACGTCGCCGTGCAGGTAGATGAGGTCCTTGACGGACACGCCGACGCCGCGGCTGTGCTCGGCCAGCGCGCCCAGGTTGGCGTCGTTGCCGACGCTCACCGGGAGGCCGAGGCCGAGGCGGCGGGCCAGCTCCTCGCCGAACGGCATCTCCTGCTCGGGCGTCCGCAGGTGGGGGCTGAACGCGATGACTCCGTCGCCTTTGCGCACCCCGCCGGAGAAGGCGGCCGCGGCCCCCACGCACACGGTGTCGGGCCTGGTCTTGCGGCGCATCTGCCGGGCGAACCCGGCCAGCACCCCCACGATCTCGCCCAGTTCGAACGGGTCGCGCCGGCGCGGCAGCTCCCGCCGGTCGAGGATCACCCCGCCCAGCCCGACGCGGGCCGCCACCAGCCGGTCGGGCCCCACGTCGAACGCGAACACGTACACCCGCGACGACTCCGGGCGGACCACCAGGGAGGGCCGGCCTGCGCGGCCCGTCTCGCGGGGCAGCTCCTCGCGCACCAGCCCCGCCGCCGTCAGATCGGAGGTGAGTGCCATGATGGTGCTGCGGTTCAGCCCCATCCGGGCGGTGAGCTCGGCCCGCGAGATCGGCCCGCCCAGATGGACGTGGCGCAGCAGTGCGCCGAGGTTGTGGCGCCTGATGTCCTCCTGGGAGGGGCCGGCACGCATCGTCTGTGGTTCCTTCAACGGGTGGAAGTCGCTGATCACCTTAGACCAGCGGCGGAGGCCCGTTTACGCGCGATCGCGTCCACGCCGGCGGCGAGCAGCAGCACGGATCCGGTGACCAGATACTTGACGCTCGCGCCGTACCCCATCAGGCCCATGCCGTTCTCGATCACGGCCACCACGGCGCCGCCCATGACGGCGTCCAGCACGCGTCCCTTGCCGCCGAACAGGCTGGTGCCGCCGATGACGGCCGCGCCCACCGCGTAGAGCAGCACGGAGCTGCCGCCCGTGTTCGGGTCGACGGAGGCCGCCCGCGAGGCGGCCATGATGCCGCCGACGGCGGCCATCGAGGAGCAGATGACGAAGACGCTGACCTTGATCCGGTCCACCGGGATGCCGGCCCTGCGGGCCGCCTCCGGGTTCCCGCCGACCGCGTAGATGTGCCGCCCGTAGGCGGTACGGTGCAGCACGAACGTCCAGAAGACGAGCAGCACCAGGATGATCGGCACCACGATCGGCACGCCGGTCAGCGAGGTGAGCACCGGGTTGCGGCTGCGCTCCAGGTTGAGCACCCACACCGCGAGCCCGCCGATGACGGCGAGCGCGCCCACCCGGGCGACGATCAGCGACATCGCGTCGGCGGTCAGGCCGCGCGCGGCGCGCTTGCGGGCCCGGAAGAGCTGGATGCCCGCGTAGGCGGCCACGCAGGCGGCGAACAGGACCCAGCCGAGCCACGGCGGCAGGTTCCTGGTGGCGATCGCGACGATCACGTCGTCCCTGATCGAGATGTTCGTGCCCTCCCGCACCAGCACCAGGACCAGGCCCTGGAAGGCGAGGAACGCGGCGAGCGTGACCACGAAGGACGGGATGCCGACCTTGGCCACCAGGACGCCGAGCACGATGCCGATGACCACGCCGGTGAGGATCGCGGCCAGCACGCAGACGTACCAGGGCAGGCCCAGGTTGGTGAGCGTCACCGCGAGCACGGCCGCGCAGACGCCGCTGGCGAACCCGGCCGACAGGTCGATCTCGCCGACGAGCAGCACGAACACCAGGCCCATCGCGATCACCGTGATCGCGGCGCCCTGGGTGAAGAGGTTGGCGAAGTTGATCGGCGTGAGGAAGGCCGGCCGGGCGATGGAGAACACCGTGCAGAGCACGATCAGCCCGAGCACCGCCGGCAGCGCGCCCATGTCCCCGCCGCGCACCCGCTCGGCGTAGGCGCGGACGCTGACCCCGATCGACGGCGACTTCCTCTCGGCGGCGACGGTGTCGCCCGGATGTTCTTTGACCTTGTTCATTGCGTGATCCCCAGGTCTCCGCTGCGGCCGGATGTGATCAGTTCGACGACCTGCGCGTGAGTCACGTCGGCGGTGCGGACCTGGGCGGCCATCCTGCCGAGGTAGAGGGCCGCTATCCGGTCGGACACCGCGAACACGTCGTTCATGTTGTGGGAGATGAGCACGACGGCCAGGCCCTTGTCGGCCAGCGTGCGCACCAGTTCGAGCACCTGAGCGGTCTGGGCGACGCCCAGCGCGGCGGTGGGCTCGTCGAGGATGACGACCTTGCTGTTCCACAGCACGGCCTTGGCGATGGCGACGGTCTGGCGCTGCCCGCCGGAAAGGCTGGAGACCTGCTGCCGGATCGACTTGACGGTGCGGACCGACAGGCCGGTCAGCGTCTCCTGCGCCTGTTCCTCCATCGCGGCCTCGTCGAGCATGATGCCGCGGCGCCGTTCCCGGCCCAGGAACATGTTCTGGACGATGTCCAGGTTGTCGCAGAGCGCCAGGTCCTGGTAGACGATCTCGATGCCGAGCGCGGCCGCGTCGCGCGGGCCGTTCACCTGCACCGGCTTGCCCTCGAACAGCATCTCGCCCGAGTCGATCGGGTAGGTGCCGCCGATGCACTTGACGAGCGTCGACTTGCCGGCGCCGTTGTCCCCGACGAGCGCGGTCACCTCTCCGGCGTAGGCCGAGAAGGACACGTCGTGCAGGACCTGCACGGGGCCGAAGCTCTTGTCGATCCCGCGTACTTCGAGCAGGGGGGTCATGGGGCTCCCTCACGAGGGGCACGGCCCGCGCGGCGAGCGCGAGCCGTGCCCTGTCCCGGATCTACGGTGCTACTGGATTCCGGCCTCGGTGCACTTCTCGGCGAACTCGCCGGTGCACAGCTCCTCCTTGGTCACGTAGCCGTCGGCCACCACGTCCTTGACGTTGTCGAAGTAGATGGCCTGCGGCTCCAGCAGCTCGGCGGGGACGTCCTGGCCCGTCTCCGGGTCCTTGACGCTGCCGCTGGCCGCCGGCTTCTCGCCCTTGGCCAGTGCGACCGCGAGAGCAGCCGCGGCGTCCGCCTCCTTCTTGACCGCCTTGTAGACGGTCATGCACTGGTCGCCCGCGAGGATGTTCTGCAGGCCCTGCACGGTGGCGTCCTGGCCGGTGACCGGCACCTTGCCGTTGATCTTGTTCTTCTTCAGCACGGTGATGGCCGCGTTGCCGAGGCCGTCGTTGGCGGAGAGCACTCCCGCGATCTTCGGCTCGCTGGTGAGCATCTGCTCGAAGAGGGTGCCGGCCTGGGCGTTGTCCCAGTCGGG
The DNA here is from genome assembly GCF_040675175.1 of Nonomuraea sp. NPDC049649. Lineage (NCBI taxonomy): Bacteria > Bacillati > Actinomycetota > Actinomycetes > Streptosporangiales > Streptosporangiaceae > Nonomuraea > Nonomuraea sp. NPDC049649. Next base: position 68,963 of record NZ_JBFAOH010000003.1, on the reverse strand, counting down.
CACGGACTGCTCGGGGCCCTTGACGTACTCGCCGGAGTCGAACTTCGGCTTGAGCACGCCGTCGTAGCCCTGCTTGAACAGCGTCGCGTTGTTGTCGGTCGGCGAGCCGTTCAGGTAGGCGACGATCGGCTTCTCGGCGCCCTTGTCGGCCAGGCACTTGACCAGGCCTTCGCCCTGGAGCTGGCCGACCTTCTCGTTGTCGAAGCTGACGTAGTAGGCGGCGTTGCCGCCCAGCGTCAGCCGGTCGTAGTCGATCGTGGCCACACCCTGGGACCTGGCCTTGTCGATCACGGTCTTGCCGGTACCGCTGTCCAGGTTCACGATCATCAGCACGGTCGCGCCGTTGGTGATCATCTGGTCGGCGATGGTCTGGAACGCGGTCTTGTCGTTCTGTGCGTTCTGGATGTCGTACTCGACCCCCGCGGCCTCGAAGGCCTCCTGGAGGTACTTACGGTCAGCCGTCTCCCAGCGTGCGGACGACTTGCTGTCGGGCAGGATCACACCGATCTTGCCCGCCGCCGCCGGCTGAGATTCCTCTGCCGTCGAGGTGGTGGAGGAGGTCTGACCGCTTTCGCCCCCGCAGGCGGTAAGACCGAGAGCAAGCGCGGCCGCCGCGGCGGTCAGGCTGAGGATCCCCTTGCGCATGGTGCAGGGTCCTTTCTTCCGGAGGGGCCCGGATGAATGTTGTTTGCGGCAACGTATTGCGCCGGGGCCTGCTTGGGAAGACCTCTCAAGGGGGGAGTTTGTTGTTTCCGGTAACAATCCAGAAACGCCGGGGACGCCCGCCCGTCACCTACCGGCCCGCAGAGGCCGCCGTCGGTCAGCCGGACGAGGGCAGGTCGATCAAGGTGAGCCCGGTCTCCGGATCGTGGCGTTTGCGCAGCCAGGCGGGCGACTCCTGCACCACGATCTCCAGCGTCGGCCAGACGCGCGCCTCCAGCAGATGACCGCCCCTCGTGGTGCCGTCCCGCAGGCCGACGACGACGTGCGCGTGCACCTGGGGACGCCCGTCCGCCAGCGCGACGTCGCCCGTCAGGCTCAGCACCTCGACCTGCTCCCCGACCGGGATGCGCAGATAGTCGCCGCGCCCGGGGTCGAAGTAGCCGAGCGTGGCGCCGCTGAACGCGCCGATCCCGGTCAGGGACGCCGCCCCCACCCCCTGCTCCTCCGCCCAGCGGCGCAGCTCGGTCATGGGCTCGTCGCCCTTGTCCATGATCACCGCGTGCACGGTCAGGCCACCGGACTCGCTCAGGACTCGTGATTTCATGCGGGGCGCCTGCCCGGGCCCGGCGCGGCCAATCCAGCCTGGTCTCATATCGATTCTGATATCAGTACGGTCCCGATATCACTATTGGACAGCCCGGCGGAGCCTCTGATCTTCTCGTCCCCGTACGAGATCGAACTCATCAGGGAGTCATCCACATGCCGCATATCCAGGGCGTCCGCAAGAAGCTCGCCGTCTCGCTCGTGGCGATGTCCGCGCTGCTCGCCGGCGGCGCAGTCACCACGGCGCCCGCTGCCGCCGCGCCCGCGAGCCGCGACGGCGCCCGCGCCGAGCTGCGCCGGCTCGAAGCCTCCTACCAGGGACGCATCGGCGCCTTCGCCATCGACACGGGCACCGGCAAGACCTTCGGCCACCGGGCGCACGAGCGGTTCCCCGTCAACTCCACGTTCAAGGCCGTCCTGTGCGGCGCCATCCTGGACAAGGCGCGCACCCGCGACCCCGGCCTGATGAAGCGCACCCTGCGCTGGACCGCCAAGGACGTGGTCACCCACTCCCCCGTCTCCGGGAAGCCCGAGAACATCCGGAACGGGCTGACCCCGGCCCGGCTCTGCCACGCCACCATCACCCAGAGCGACAACACCGCCGCCAACGTGCTGCTCAAGCAGATCGGCGGTCCGGCCGGCCTGACCCGCTACTACCGCTCGCTCGGCGACCGGTTCGGGCGGCTGGACCGCTGGGAGACCGAGCTGAACGACTGGAAGCCGGGCGAGAAGCGCGACACGATCACGCCCGCCTCCATGGCGCGCGACCTGCGGAAGCTCACCACCGGGGACGCGCTGGTGCCCGCCGACAGGAAGCGGCTCGTCGGCTGGCTGCGGGCCAGCGAGACCGGGAAGGGCCGCATCGCCGCCGGGCTGCCCGCGGGCTGGAAGTCCGGCGACAAGACGGGCACCGGCGGCGTGTACGGGACGGCGAGCGACATCGCGATCGCCTGGCCGCCGTCGGGCAAGCCGGTCATCATCGCCGTGTACGTGCACGGCAAGACCGCCGACGCCGAGGTGGACGAGACGGTCATCGCCAGGACCACCTCCCTGCTCCTGCGCGGGCTCGGCAAGACCTCCTGATCGTCAGGCGCCCGCCACGCTCTGGACGATCAGCACCCCCGCCGACAGCGCCGCCACCGTCAGGATGGCGGTGCGGACCTTGCCGCCGTCCAGGTAGCGGCGGAGCGGGCCCGAGACCAGGAAACCGGCGCTCATCGGCAGCACGAGCAGGGCGCCCGTGCCGAGCGCGCGGGCCGGCAAGTGGTCGACGAGCGCCAGGATGACCAGCGCCTGGGCGGCGCTGAGACAGAAGAACATGGCCAGCGTCGCCCGGATCTGCGGCCCCTTGGCGCTCTGGTAGACGAGCGCGATGGGCGGGCCGCCGATGCCGGTGGCGGTGCCGGTGACGCCGGAGATGAAACCCGCCGAGGTGATCGTGAACCCGTTCCTCGGCACGCTCGCCGTCACCGCCGTCAGCACCACCGCGGCGAGCACCATCACACCCACGAACACGCTTAAGTGGTAGACGGAAATGTAGACGACGATGGCGGCGCCGATGACGCTCCCCGGCAGCCTGCCGAGGAGCGCAAACCCCAGCCCCCGCCAGTCCACCCGCCGCCACTCCACGGCCAGCGTGAACAGCGGCAGCATCATGTTCGTCACCTGCACCGCGCCGGGCATCAACGTGGGATCCATCAGCGTCAGCACAGGCACCGCCACCAGCCCCATCCCGAAGCCCACACTCCCTTGGACCACCGCCCCGACGAAGACGGCCAGACCGCCGACTATCAGTAACAACGCCGTGTCATGCATGGCAGAAGTCAACCATCCTTACTCTATGCATACGAACAACTCTCGTACGTGACGACGTGCTGCTACTGTTCTTGCTGACGCCGACGTAGCCTGCGGAGTATGACAATGAAGCACAAGGCCACCACGATTCGCGTCAGCGTCCACACCAGAGATCGACTGGCCAGGATCGCCCGGAAGGAGGGCCGGACCATGACCGAGGTGCTCAACGAGGCCATCAGCGACTACGAGCAGAAAGTCTTCTGGCAGGAGGTCGACGAGCAAATAGAGCGCACCCAGCGCGAGGCCCCCGAGGCCTGGGCCGACTACCTGTCCGAGCGTGAGCTCGTGCTCGGCGGGCCGTCGCGCACCCGGCGCATTGCCCCCGAATGGGAGGGCCTGATCACATTCCCCGAGGAGAGCGATGAAACTAACGCGCGGTGAGATATGGTTCACCGACTTCGGTGACCCGGAAGGCCGCGAGCAAGGCTACCCGCGCCCCGCCCTGATCGTCAGCAACGACAACCTGAACCGTTCCAGGCTGGGACTCGTCCTCGCGGTGCCGCTCACCACCCGGGAGCGCGGCTACCCGACACACGTCCGCGTCAGCCGGGACGGCACCGGACTGACCAAGCCGAGCTGGGCCATGGTGGAGCAGATCCGGGCCATCTCCCCCGCGAGGTTCGACTTCTTCGTCGGCTACGCGCCGGAGGAGGTGGTCGACGAGGCCGTCACCGTACTCAAGAGGATGATCTGAGATCGCCACCCGGCGAAATCGTAGTTCGCCGGGTGGCGGTTCTCATCATGCCAGGCGATGAGCCACCTCGGAGACAGGTCTTGAGAGCCGAGACACACAGGACGGCACGCACGCGCGGGACGGCGGGCACGGGAATCGGCACACATGCAGGTTGCAGGACGGCACACGCGGGACGGCGGGCGCGCGGGACGGTGCATCCTCTAGGCTGCCTGGCGTGCGAGTTCGATCTTTGCTGCTGGCGCTGTGCCTGGCAGGCGTGGCCGCCGGGCCCGCGCACGCGGCACCGTACCAGGACCCGTTCACGGGGAGCGGGAAGCTGGCGAAGGCGGTGTGCCCGGAGCCGGCGATCACGCAGGGCGGGATCCCGAGGACGCGCGAGTACCTGACGGCCGCCGTGGCGTGCCTGGACAAGTCGTGGAAGGCTCACTTCGCCGCCGGCCGGAGACCCTTCCGCAAGCCTCAGGTGCGGTTCTACGAGGAGCCCGAGCTGCGGGTATGCGGCGTGCCGTGGCCCGAGGGCGCGGCCGCCTTCTACTGCACCGACCGCCGCGTCCTGGTGTTCCCGCTCTCCGGCGACTGGATCGAGAACCGCACGGACCTGTACCCGCTGAAGGTCGCCGCCCACGAGTACGGCCACCACCTCCAGTCCCTGACCGGCATCCGGCGGCACTACGAGGCCCGGGTGAAGGCGAACCCCCGCCGCCACGCCGAACTCGGCCGCCGCTACGAGTTGCAGGCCGACTGCCTGTCAGGGGTGTTCCTGGGCGCGGTCTGGCGGTCGCTCGACCGTACCGGCGACGACTGGACGGCGCTGCTGGACGTCACACGTGCCAGCGGCGACGACGAGCGGCGCAGCCACGGCAAGGGCGCCAACCGGGTCAGGTGGCTCAAGCGCGGCTACCAGGCCGTCTCCCCGGCCGCCTGCGACACCTGGTCCGCCCCCTCCTCCGCGGTGGCCTGACCGCAAGAGCACCACGAGGCGATTCCGGTCCCGCCGCGGTGACCCGACACGCCGGAAGAAAACTGCGGAGTGCCTCCGGTCCCGCCGTGCTGGCTTGACCGCAAACCGCGGGGTGATTCGCCGTGCACATACAGCCCTGGGAGAAACGTGAAGAGCCGCCCGGCGCTGGGTAGGCGCCGGGCGGCTCGTCGTGGGCACGGGTGATCCCCCGATGGCGGGCGTGACAGGATCGCGCCCTGGCCCGCGCCCCCGGCCGGCTGGTGGCCGGGCAGGAGCGCGGAACGATCACTTGGACAGCAGGTTGCGGAGCACGTACTGCATGATGCCGCCGTGCCGGTAGTAGTCGGCCTCGCCGGGCGTGTCGATCCGCACGACCGCGTCGAACTCGACGTCGCCGGCCTTGACCCGGACGGTGGACGGGATGCTGTCGTTGAGCGCGGTGACCCCGGTGATGTCGAACGTCTCCTCGCCGGTCAGGCCCAGCGAGTCGGCCGTCTCACCCTCGGGGAACTGCAGCGGCAGCACGCCCATGCCGATCAGGTTGGAGCGGTGGATCCGCTCGTAGGACTCGGCGATGACGGCGCGGACGCCCAGCAGCGCGGTGCCCTTGGCGGCCCAGTCGCGCGAGGAGCCGGAGCCGTACTCCTTGCCCGCGAGCACGACGAGCGGGGTGCCCTGGGCGGCGTAGTTGACGGAGGCGTCGTAGATGAACGACACCGGCCCGTCGGGCTGGGTGAAGTCGCGGGTGTAGCCGCCCTCGGTGCCGGGCGCGATCTGGTTGCGCAGCCGGATGTTGGCGAACGTGCCGCGGATCATCACCTCGTGGTTGCCGCGCCGCGACCCGTACGAGTTGAAGTCCTTGACTTCGACCCCGTGCTCGCGCAGGTAGTCGGCGGCGGGCGTGCCGACCTTGATCGAGCCGGCCGGGGAGATGTGGTCGGTGGTGGTGGAGTCGCCGACCTTGACCAGCACCCGGGCGCCGGAGATGTCGGTGACGGGCTCGGGCTCGCGCGGCATGCCGTCGAAGTAGGGGGCCTTGCGGACGTAGGTGGAGTCGGGGTCCCACTCGAAGGTGTCGCCGGTCGGGATGGACAGCGACTTCCACAGTTCGTCGCCCTCGAACACGTCGGCGTAGTCGCGCACGAACAGCTCACGCCCGATGGAGGAGTTGACCACGTCGGCGACCTCCTCCGGCGACGGCCAGATGTCGCGCAGGTAGACGGGCTTACCGTCGCTGCCGGTGCCGAGCGGCTCGTTGTCGAGGTCGATGTCCATGGTCCCGGCCAGCGCGTAGGCGACCACGAGCGGCGGCGAGGCCAGGTAGTTCATCTTGACGTCGGGGTTGATGCGGCCCTCGAAGTTGCGGTTGCCGGACAGCACCGCGGTGACGGCGAGGTCGTTGTCGTGCACCGCCTGGGAGATCTCCTCCGGCAGCGGGCCGGAGTTGCCGATGCAGGTGGTGCAGCCGTAGCCGACCAGGTTGAAGCCGAGCTTGTCGAGGTAGGGCTGGAGGCCGGAGCGCTCGAAGTAGCCCGTGACGACCTGGGAGCCGGGCGCCAGCGAGGTCTTGACCCACGGCTTGCGGCTCAGGCCCTTGTCGACGGCGTTGCGGGCCAGCAGGGCGGCGCCGAGCATCACGTACGGGTTGGAGGTGTTGGTGCAGGAGGTGATGGCGGCGATGGCCACGATGCCGTGGTCGATCTCGAACGAGGTGCCGTCGGCGAGCGTGACCGGGACCTTCTTGTGCGGCCGGTCGATCTCCAGCAGGGCGGAGTGCGGCTTGTCGCCGTTGGTGTCGTGGCTGACCGCCGGGGAGTCGGAGGCGGGGAAGGACTCGGCGGAGGCCTCGTCGGCCGGGCCCAGGATGGTCGCGGCGTAGTCCTTGACGGCGGAGCGCCAGGCCCGCTTGGCGTCGGAGAGGGCGATGCGGTCCTGCGGGCGCTTGGGGCCGGCGATGGACGGCACGACGGTGCCGAGGTCGAGCTCCAGGTACTCGGAGAACTCCGGCGCGGGCGCCGACGGGTCGAGCCAGAGGCCCTGGGCCTTGGCGTAGGCCTCGACGAGCGCGATCTGCTCCTCGGAGCGGCCGGTGAGCCGGAGGTACTCGATGGTCTGGCCGTCGATCGGGAAGATGGCGCAGGTGGAGCCGAACTCGGGGCTCATGTTGCCGATGGTGGCGCGGTCGGCCACGGGCACGGTGGAGACGCCCTCGCCGTAGAACTCCACGAACTTGCCGACCACGCCGTGCTGGCGGAGCATCTCGGTGATGGTGAGCACCAGGTCGGTGGCGGTGGCGCCGGCGGGCAGCTCGCCGCTGAGCTTGAAGCCGACGACGCGCGGGATGAGCATGGAGATCGGCTGGCCGAGCATGGCGGCCTCGGCCTCGATGCCGCCGACGCCCCAGCCGAGCACGCCGATGCCGTTCTGCATCGTGGTGTGGGAGTCGGTGCCGACGCAGGTGTCGGGGTAGGCCTTGCCGTCGCGGGTCATGACGACGCGGGCCAGGTGCTCGATGTTGACCTGGTGGACGATGCCGGTGCCGGGCGGGACGACCTTGAACTCGTCGAAGGCGCTCTGGCCCCAGCGCAGGAACTGGTAGCGCTCGCGGTTGCGTTCGTACTCGCGCTCGACGTTGCGCTGGAAGGCGTCGGGGTGGCCGAAGTAGTCGACGATGACCGAGTGGTCGATGACCATCTCGGCGGGGGCGAGCGGGTTGATGCGGCCGGGGTCGCCGCCCAGGTCGCGCACGGCCTCGCGCATGGTGGCCAGGTCGACCACACAGGGCACGCCGGTGAAGTCCTGCATGATGACGCGGCCGGGCGTGAACTGGATCTCCACGCTCGGCTGGGCGTTCGGGTCCCAGTTGCCGAGGGCGCGGATGTGGTCGGCGGTGATGTTGGCGCCGTCCTCGGTGCGGAGGAGGTTCTCCAGCAGGATCCGCAGGCTGTAGGGGAGGCGTGCGGCGCCTTCGACGGCGTCTACCCGGAAAATCTCATACGACGCGTCGCCGACGCGCAGCGTGTCACGGCTGCCGAAGCTGTTCGTGGACACGGTGATTCGCCTCCTCCGTTGACGGTTGCTCCATAAGAATCCTGCCGCACGGCGGAAGCGTTCTTCACGTTAGGTGGCCCTAAGTGACGCCGCGGCGGAATGTCTCGATGTCAAGATATCTCGAAAAGTATCTCGACATCAAGTTAAAGCGGGGCGAGCCGCCAGAAGAGCAGCCCGGCGACCACGACGGAGAGCGCGGGAGCGAGGATCTTCTGCTCGAACTTCCTGCCGGTCTTGATGCCGATCTTCCACGGCAGCACGAACTTCGCCGACAGCGGCCAGAGCACCGGGCAGCCCCGCTCGGTCATGCAGTCGCCCACCACGTGCACGAAGGAGCCGATGCCGACGACCAGCCCGAGCCAGGCGTACCCGACGCCCATCGAGAGGAAGACCGCGTACAGCCCGGCCGTCATGCCGATGTTGACCATCGCGGAGGCGAACTTCTTGCGGGGGATGCCGACGCCGATCGCGCGCAAAGAGAGCCCGATGAGCAGCACGACCATGATGTCGCGGCCGATCGGGTAGGTGGTGGCCAGCCAGTGCGCGCCGAACCCGGTCGCGACCGCGAACGCCAGCGAGTGGGTAGCGCCCCGATGACCGCCGGCCAGCCATGACACCACCTTGCTGAGCAGCCAGGTGACCGGCCCGAAGGTCTGCGCGATGGTGGCGCTGGGGTGGTCGAGGTCGGGCAGCATGGCCGCGCCCGCGCAGATGATCGCGCCGGCGATCAGCTCGGCCGGGCTGAGCGCGTTGGCCATGATGCCGGTGTCGATGAACCGGGACGACTCGTTCAGCAGCGGCAGCGCGGCGAGCGGTGGTGCGAGGGCCAGCCAGGCGATGGCCCCGGTCAGCGCGTGCGTGTGCCCCATCATGATCGGGATGCTAGCGCTCCGCGCGCGGCGGCCGCGGTCGGTGCCCGGATTCCGTAGAACGTTCCGGAAAATGCAGACGAGGCCGCTTCCAGCGGCGACAGCACCCCCCAGCCCTGCCGACGCGGAACGACCTCGTCTGATGGGTTAAACGCCGGACCTCCGTGTCCTGTTCCCGCTCTTCCCGAAGTTTTTGGTGATCTGAGTCACTTGCCGGATTTTGTTGCTGACGATGTAGTCTCGATATATCTTTGAAGCATCGAAGAACGATCGAGAGGATCAGGACATGGCATCCGCATTCGCCATGGGCGGCCCCTGGCCCGAGGTGCACGCGCTCAAGCGCACCCTCCGCGACGCGGCCAAGGCCGTGGCCGGGGAGTTCGGGCAGGGCCACCCCCGGCACCACCACCACGAGCACCGGCACCGGGGACGCCGCGGCCCGGGACCGTTCCCGTTCGACTTCGGCCGCGGCCCGTGGGGTCCCGGCGGCCCGTTCGGCGGCCACCGCGGCTGGGGCGGCAGGAGCCGCAAGGCCAAGCGGGGCGACGTGCGCGCCGCGATCCTCGCGCTGCTGGCGGAGGAGCCGCGCAACGGCTACCAGATCATCCAGGAGATCGCCGAGCGCAGCGAGGGCGGCTGGAAGCCCAGCCCCGGAGCCGTCTACCCGGCCTTGCAGCAGCTCACCGACGAAGGGCTGATCATCCCGGAGGAGAGCGAGGGCCGTAAGACCTTCCGCCTCACCGACGCGGGCCGCGCCTACACGGAGGCGCACGCCGACGAGACCCGCGCCCCGTGGGACGAGATGCGGCCCGACATCGACGACGACACCGCCGATCTGTGGGACACCGCCCGGCAGTCCGCCTTCGCGATGATGCAGATTCTCCACTCCGGGAGCGACGCACAGATCCAAGAAGCGCGTAAGACTCTGGTTGAGACCCGGCGCAAGCTCTACCAGATCCTGGCCGACGGCGACCCGGACGAGGAGTGAGGCGTTGACCCTCCCCGGCGAGAGCGAGGCAACCGTGATGGACCGTGACGACATCCGCATCGGCGACGCCGAGCGAGAGCAGACCATGACCGACCTGCGCGAGCACTTCGCCCAGGGCCGCCTGACCCGCGAGGAGCTCGACGAGCGACTCGACCAGACGCTGACCGCACGCACCGGCCGCGACCTGGCCCGGATCACGGCCGACCTGCCGGGCCACGGCCGGCCGGCGCCCGCCCCCGGCTACGACCCCACCTCGTGGCACGAGGCGTACCGGGAGCAGATGCGGGCCTACAAGCAGCAGATGCGGGCCCACCGGCGCGGGCACCCGCACCATCACCCGCGCCACTGGCACCCCAGGCACCACCGGGGTCCGGGACCGTTCGTGCCGATCCTGTTCGTTATCCTGATGGTGGCGCTGTTCGCGGGCGGCTTCGGCTTCCTGAAGTTCCTCTTCCTCATCTGGGCCGGCGCGATGGTCTTCATGTTCGTCAACCGCCGTTTCCGGAGGTGACGGCTTAGCCCATCTCCTCCAGCCTGCGGCCCTTCGTCTCCCGGATCCACCTGCTGACGAAGAAGAACGACAGCGCGGCGAACGCCGCGTACATCGCGTACGTGAGCGAGAGGTTCCATTCGGACATCGCCGGGAACGACATGGTGATCGCCCAGTTCGCGAGCCACTGGGCGGCGGCGGCCACGCCGAGGGCGGCGGCGCGGATCCGGTTGGGGAACATCTCCCCCAGCAGGACCCAGACCACCACACCCCAGGAGAGGGCGAAGAACAGCACGAACAGGTTGGCCGCGATCAGCGCGATCGCGCCCTGCGGGCCGGGCAGCGCCATCGTCCCCTCGATGGGCCGGGCGAAGCCGAACGCCCAGGCGGCGGTGGCCAGCGACAGCGCCATCCCCGCCGAGCCCATGAGCAGCAGCGGCTTGCGGCCGATACGGTCCACCAGGGCGATGGCGATGAACGTGCCGATGATGTTGATGATCGAGCTGGAGAAGCTGATCAGCAGCGAGTCGGCCTGGTTGATGCCCACCGACTGCCACAGCACCGACGAGTAGTAGAAGATCACGTTGATGCCGACGAACTGCTGGAAGACCGAGAGGACGATGCCGATCCAGACGATCGGCAGCAGTCCGAGCGCCCCGCCGCGCAGGTCTTTCAGCGTCGGCCGGTGCTCGGTCCGCAGCACGTGCCGGATCTCCTGTACGCGGGCCTCCGGGTCGGAGTCCTCGCCCTCCACCTCGGCCAGCACCCGCTGGGCCGCCTGGTGCTGCCCGGCCATGACCAGGTAGCGCGGCGACTCGGGGATGACGGTGGCCAGCCACAGGTAGGCCAGCGCGGGCACGACGCAGGCGCCGAGCATCCACTGCCACGCCTGCAGCCCCCAGAGGTGGTTGTTGACGTCTCCCCCGGCGATCCGCGCGAACACGTAGTTCACCAGCTGCGAGGCGGCGATGCCGAGCACGATGGCGAGCTGCTGGAAGGATCCCAGGCGGCCCCGGTACGCGGCCGGGGCCACCTCGGCGATGTAGGCGGGGCCGAGCACCGACGCCATCCCGATCGCGACGCCCGCCAGGGCGCGCCAGAGGGTCAGGTCCCACAGGGCGAAGGGCAGCATCTGGCCGATGGAGCTGGCGGCGAAGAGGATCGCCGCCACCTGCATGGTCCTGGTGCGCCCCCAGCGGTCGGCGAGCCCGCCGCCGAACCAGGCGCCGACGGCGGAGCCCAGCAGCGCGATGGCCACCACGAAGCCGATCTCGACGCTGCCCACCCGGAAGTGGTTCTGGATGCCCACGACGGCGCCGTTGATGACCGAGCTGTCGTAACCGAACAGGAACCCGCCGACCGCCGCCGACGCCGCGATGAAGACGACGTGCCCGAGGTTCCCGTGACCGGTCTGCTGGCTTACCATGCGCGCCCCTCCCCTGGAGGGGAAGCAACTACCCGCAATCGTCTTTTCTAGCGCTTTGTTGACGCTTTCTTCAGCGAACCGGGCAGCGCCGCGTGGGCGCGCACCGCGTCACACGTGCGGCAGGACCTCGGCGGCGATGAGCTCCAGGTGATCCTGGTCCGCCAGGTCCATCACCTGGAGGTAGATCCGCTCGGCGCCGAGCCCGGCGAAGGCGCCGATCTTCTCCACCACCTCGGCCGGGGTGCCGGCCAGGCCGCCCTCGCGCAGCTGGTCGAGCGGGGTGCCGATGGCGGCGGCCCGGCGCTCCAGCTCCGCCTGGTCGCGGCCCACGCAGACGGTCTGCGCCGCCGACATGACGAGGTTCCGGCCGGTCTCCTCGGCGGCGCGGCGCACCCGCTCGAAGGCCTCCCCGGTCCCCTGCACGGAGCTGAAGGGCACGTTGTACTCGTCGGCGTAGGTCGCGGCCAGCCGCGGCGTCCGGCTGGGGCCGACGCCGCCGATGATGATCGGCGGGCCCGGCCGCTGGGCCGGCTTGGGCAGCGCGGGCGAGTCGACGACCCGGTAGTAGGGGCCGTCGTGGGAGTACGTCTTCTCGGCCGCCCACATGCCCTTGATGATCTCCAGCTGCTCCTCCAGGCGGCCGAACCGCTCGCCGGTCGGCGGGAACGGGATGCCGTACGCGGCGTGCTCGCCGTCGAACCACCCGGCGCCCAGGCCGAGCTCGACGCGGCCGCCGCTCATCTGGTCGACCTGGGCCACGCTGACCGCCAGCGGCCCCGGGAAGCGGAAGGTGGCCGGGGTCACCAGCGTGCCCAGCCTGATCGAGGAGGTCTCGCGGGCCAGCCCGGCCAGCGTGATCCAGGCGTCGGTGGAGCCGGGACCGGGGTCGCCGGGGCCGATGCGCTGGTAGTGGTCCGAACGGAAGAACGCGTCGAAGCCAAGCCGCTCGGCGGTCCTGGCCACGGTCAGCAGGTCGTCGTAGGTCGCGCCCTGCTGGGGCTCGGTGAAGATCCGCAACTTCATGTCGTCATTATCGATCCAAAGCGGACGCGATCCGGAGATTGACCGCGCGCCACCCCGAACGCTTGCTAACGTCCACCATCGACCGCGTTCCGTATCCGTACCATCACTCGGAGTGGCTCATGTCGGCCTCCCGCCGCAGACGACCCGCCGGTACGCTCCCGCGCCCGCTCGCCTTCCTGGCCGCGGGGGCCCTCGCGGCGACGACCGGAGCGGCGATCTCGCTGCTGCCCGCCCGGCCCACGCCCAGCCAGGCCTCGCCGGTGCCCCCGCCGTCGCCCGCGCCGTCGCCGAGTCCCGTCGAGCCGTCGGAGCCGCCGCCCGGCCCGTCCGGATTCGTGACGTTCGTCGACACCTCGGCCGATCCCGGCTTCGACCTGCCGGGCGACGCGCGCCGGACCGGCGTGCGCTGGTACGCGCTCGGTCACCTGGGTGCCGCGCCCGACGGCTGCGGGCTGCGCTGGGCGGGGCGGCTGGCGTTCGGTCACGACCCGGTGGCCAACCAGGTGGGCCGGCTGCGCGCGGGGGGCGGCGACGCCGGGCTGGTCTTCGGCGGCCCCGGCGGCGAGGCCGCCGCCACCTGTTCCCGGGCGGGCGCGCTGGCCGCCGCCTACCGGCGGGCGATCGGCGCGTTCGACGCCCGTTACGTCGACTTCGACCTGCCGCGTCCCGGCGACCGGGCGACGGTGCTGCGCCGGGCCCGCGCGATCAGGGCGGTGCAGCGGGAGCGGCACCTGCGGGTCGGCTTCACGCTGCCGCTCCGGTCCGGCGGGCTGGCCGCGGGCGACGCCACGATGCTGCGGCTCACCCGCGAGGCGGGCGTCGACGTCGCCACCGTGAACCTGCTGGCGCGGATCGAGCCGCAGGACGCTCCGGAGGGCCGGATGCGGCGGCTCGCGGCGGCGCTTCGGGCCGCCCGCGCCCAGATCACCCGCGCGTACGGGCTGGCGAGCCCGGACGAGGCGTGGCCGCGGATGGCGGTGACGAGCGTGCTGGCCGATCCCTCCGACCTGAGCGTGACGGACGCGCGCAAGCTGGCCGCCTTCACCGGAAAGTACGGTCTGGCCTGGCTGTCGCTGCGGGGCGCGGCCCCTGACCCGCAGGTGAGCCGGGTCTTGCACGGCTGACCACTCCAGCCACTCCTGCCGTAACTATAGGCTTCTGCCGGGAACGCGGCCTTTGAGCGGTTAGGGAGTGAGGGTGGCCACCAGGCCGGAGACGGCGCGGAAGGTCCTCATCTACTGGATGGACGTCTTAGTCCTCCTGACGGGGATCAGCCTCGCCGTGTCGATCGTCGTCTCGGCACAGGCCGGGCTGATCGGCTGGGCGAGCGCGGCGGCCTCTTCCGTGTGCCTGGCGGTGATAGCCGTCATGTTCTCCCTCATGCTCAGGGACGCCTTCGACAACCGGCCCCGGCCCGTGATCAAGCTGGTCGTGTCCGGGGCGGCGGTGGTGGGTGTTCTGCTGCTGCCGATTCCGCTGAGCGGCGAGTACATCACCTGGGAGATGGCGACGTACTTCTGGCTCAGCGTCGTCCTGCTCCACCTGCCGCTCTGGACGACGCTGCTGCTGGGCGCGGCGCTGCTCGCGACCACCACGACCATGCATGTGGTGAACGGCGTCCCGTGGCAGGTCGCGCTGCTGTCCCAGGGGCTCAGCGCCGTGCTGATGCCGCTGGCCATGTGGCTGTGGTGCTGGCTGTGGTGGACGATCAGGGACGCGCACGACAGCCAGGCGGCCAAGGCCCGCCTCGCCGTCGCCGAGGAGCGGCTGCGCTTCGCCCGCGACCTGCACGACCTGCTCGGCCACAGCCTGTCGGTCATCACGCTCAAGAGCGAGCTGGCGGCCAAGCTGGCCACCAAGGACGCCGCCAAGGCCGCGGACGAGATGGCGGACGTGCGGCGGCTCACGGCCCAGTCGCTGCTGGAGGTCCAGCTCGCCGTGGACGGCTACCGGTCGCTGGACCTGGACGAGGAGCTGGCCAGGGCGCGCGCGGCGCTGGAGGCCGCGGGCACCCGGTGTGTCGTCGAGGCGGGCACCGGCGAGCTGCCGCCCGAGACCCGGGCGCTGCTCGCGTGGGTGGTGCGCGAGGGCACCACGAACGTGCTCAAGCACAGCTCCGCCTCCCGCTGCTCGATCACCTTCGCGGACGGGGTGCTGGAGATGTGCAACGACGGCGTGCCCGTCCCGGAAGACAACTCAGAAGACAGCACCGGGAACAGCGTGGGAAGCGGGCTGCGCGGCCTGGCCGAGCGGATGACCGCCGCGGGCGGCTCCTTCTCCGCCGGTCCGGCGGGCGACGGGAAGTTCGTGCTGCGGGCACGGGTGCCGGCATGAGGCGGGCCACCCGGCTGGACAAGGCCCGCTGGCTGATCGTCTACTCGACCGACTTCGTCTTCCTGCTCGGCCTGACCGGGCTGGTGATGGTGTACGCGACCTGGCAGGGGGGCATGCCGGTCCCGCTGGTCGTCGCCGGCGCCGCGCTCGACGTCCTGATCGTGGTGGCCGGGATGCGGGTGTTCCGGCTGGCCGTCCGGGGCGCTCCCCGGCCGACCAGGACGCTGGTGGTGGCCGGGGTGGCGGCGCTGCTGCTGACCCCGTTCGCGGCCTTCCCGGCGATCGCCCTGTGGCCGGCGATGATGTCGCCGTGGGTGCGCCGGCGCACCGCGATCCTGCTCGCCCTGGCCTCGATGGTGCCGCTTAATCTGCTCATGACCGTGGCCGGCGGGTTCGAGCCGATCCTGCTCTTCGCCCAGCTGGTGTTCACCGGGCTCTACGCGAGCGGCGTCCCGGTGAACCTGTGGCTGTGGCGGATCACCCAGGAGGCTCACGAGGGCCAGGAGGCCCGGGCCATGCTGGCCGTGTCGGAGGAGCGGCTGCGCTTCGCCCGCGACCTCAACGACCTGCTCGGCCAGAGCCTCACCGGCATCGCCGCCAGGACGGCCGGGGCCGAGGAACTGCTGCGCACCGACCCCGGCGCAGCCGCCCGCGAGATGTTCGAGGTACGCGACGCCGCCCGGCGGTCGCTGCGCGAGGTCCGCACCACCGTGCAGAACTACCGGGCACTCGACCTGGACGAGGTGCTGTCCAGCGTCCGCGCGGTCCTGGAAGCGGCCGGGGTGCGCTGCACGGTGGACGGCGACGCGGCCGAGCTGCCTCCGGAGTCGCGCACCCTGCTGGCCACCGTGGTCCGCGAGGGTGCCACCAACGTGCTCAAGCACAGCAAGGCCGAGCACTGCACGATCACCATCAGGGAAGGGATCCTGGAGATGACCAACGACGGCGTCACCGGCCCGGTGGGCGAGCCGGCGCCGGACGGCCTGGGCGGGCTCGCCCAGCGGGTGCGCGGCGCGGGCGGCAGCCTCTCGGCCGCCGCGACCCCCGGCGGCGAGTACGTGCTGAGGGTGGTGGCTCCGGCATGACCACCCGCGTGCTGCTGGCCGACGACGAGCACCTCATCCGCGGCGCGCTGGCCGCGCTGCTGAACCTGGAGGACGGCATCGAGGTCGTCGCCCAGGTGGGCCGGGGCGACGAGGTGGTGGCCGCGGTCGCCGAGCACCGGCCGGACGTGGCCGTGCTGGACATCGAGATGCCCGGGATGGACGGGCTCACCGCCGCCGAGCAGATCAGCTCGAAGTGCCGGATCGTGATCCTGACGAGCCTGGGCCGGCCCGGCTACCTGCGCCGGGCGATGGCCGCCGGGGTGAGCGGGTTCCTCGGCAAGGACGCCTCCGCCGAGGAGCTGGCCATGGCGATCCGCAAGGTCATGGCGGGCGGGCGCTATCTCGACGCCGAGCTGGCCGCCGCCGCGATGGCGGCCGGCGACAGCCCGCTCACCGACCGGGAGCGCGACGCGCTGCGGCTGGCCGCCGACGGGTACACGATCGCGCGGATCGCGGGCGAGCTGCACCTGACGGAGGGAACGGTACGCAACTACCTGTCGAGCGCGATGACCAAGCTGAACGCGCAGAACCGGCTGGAGGCCATCAGGACGGCCCAGAGCATGGGCTGGCTCTAGAGCCGCCTGGTCAGCAGGGCCGGCTCTAGGCCCGCCCGGTCAGCAGGGCCGGTCTAGAGCTGCCTGGTCATCAGGGCGACGCACTCCACGTGGTGGGTCATGGGGAAGGCGTCGAAGGCGCGCAGGTCCGCCAGCGGGTAGCCGTGGCCGGCCAGCCACCCGAGGTCGCGGGCCAGCGTCGCCGGGTCGCAGGACACGTACACGATGCGGGACGGCTCCAGTGCGGCGATGCGGTCGACCACGGCGCGGCCGAGCCCGGCGCGGGGCGGGTCCACGACGACGAGGTCGGCGCGCTCGATCTCGAAGCGGTCGAGCGCGTCCTCGACCCGGCCGCGCTCGACGCGGACCTGCGGCAGGTCGCGCAGGTTGGCGCGGGCGTCGCGCACGGCGGCGGACTCCGACTCCACGCCGAACACGGCGCCCTCGGGACCGACCGCCTCCGCCAGCCCGGCCGCGAACAGGCCGGCGCCGCAGTAGAGGTCGAGCGCCCACTCCCCCGGCTCCGGGGCGGCGTAGGCGAGGACGGCGTCCAGGAGGGTCTCGGCGGCGCCGGGGTGGACCTGCCAGAAGCCGCTGCCCGCGACCCGGAACTCGCGGTCGCCGACCCGCTCGTGCAGTGTGCCGGAGCCGCGCCGCGCGGAGGTGCGGCCCCTGCCCTCGTCGAGCAGGATGGCGGCGGGCGCGTCGAGCTCGGGCACGACGACGCGGCGGCGGGGGCGCGGGGTGACGACGACGGCCCGCTCGCCGCCGGAGGAGGCGATCACCTCGACCGAGCGGGCGCCCGGCCACTCCTGCGTCTCGGCGCCGACGGCCTCGACCTCGGGGTGGGCGATCAGGCAGGCGTCGATCGGCTGGATCTCGTGGGAGCGGTGCCTGCGCAGGCCGAGCCGGCCGTCGGGGCGGGCGGCGAACTGCACGCGGGTGCGCCAGCCGAGCCCGTCCTTGGCCCCGGGCACCTCCTCGACGACGACCTCCCGCTCGATGCCGGCGATGCGGCGCAGCTGCTCGGCCACCACGTCGGCCTTGAGCCGGCGCTGCGCCTCCAGGGTGGCGTGCTGCCAGTCGCAGCCGCCGCACAGGCCGGGACCGGCGTACGGGCAGGGCGGCGCGACCCGGTCGGGCGACGCCTCGATGACGCGCACCGCGTCGGCCCGCAGGAAACGGCTCGTCTCCTCGGTGACCTGGGCCACCACGCGCTCCCCGGGCAGCGCGTGGCGGACGAAGACCACCCGGCCCTCGTGGCGTGCCACGCACCAGCCGCCGTGGGCGACCGGGCCTACCGTCAGCTCGAAAGATGCCTTTTCCACGTCCGACAGCCTATGCCCGGGCGGCCCCCGCTCATCCCGGTCGGTTACCGTGACGATCGTGACGGCGTCACGGCGGGTGGTGCGCAGGCGTCTCGGCTTCGGCGGGACGCTGCTGGCCACGCTGTTCTTCTGTGCCTCGCTGACGCCCTCGCTGCTGCCGCGCACCTGGGAGTACCAGGGGGTGATGGGGGCCGTCACCGCGATCCTCGGCTACGGGGCGGGGGCGTCGATCGGGGCCGCGGGCCGGGCGGTGATCCGCTACCGGCCGCCCGCGCGGTTCGTCCGGCCGGCCTGGGAGGTCATGCTGGGGGTGTGCGCCGCGCTGACGGTGGCGGCGCTGTCCTACAGCTACGGCTGGCAGCGCGACCTGCGGGCCCTCATGGGCATGGACACCGAGATCACCTGGTATCCCCCGGCCATCCTGGGGCTGTCGGCCGTGCTGTTCTGCGTGTTCCTGGCGCTGGCCCGGCTGGTGCGGCTGGCGGGCCACCGGCTGGCCGGCTGGCTGGGCCGCTACGTCCCGCGCCTGGTGAGCCGGGCCGTCGGCGGGCTGGTCGTGGCGCTCGTGGTCGCGGTGTTCTTCGACGACGTGCTGTTCACCGGGTTCGTCGCCGCGATGAACAACGTCTCCTCGGTGGCCAACGAGGGCACCCCGGCGGGCGTGCGCCGGCCGTCCTCGCCGGAGCTGTCGGGCGGGCCGCGGTCGTTGGTCAAGTGGGAGCAGCTGGGCCGGGAGGGCCGCTCGTTCATCGGCACCGCGCTGACCCGGCGGCAGCTGGAGACGTTCTCCGGCAGGCCCGCCGAGGACCCGATCAGGGTGTACGTGGGGCTGCAGGCGGCGCGCACCCCGCGGGAGCGGGCCGAGCTGGCGGTCCGGGAGCTGGAGCGCACGGGGGCGTTCGAGCGGCCGGTGCTGGCCGTGCTGGGCACCACCGGCACCGGCTGGGTCGACCCGGGCATCTGCCAGGCGCTGGAGTACATGTACAACGGCGACACGGCGGTTGTCGCCGTGCAGTACTCGTACCTGCCGAGCTGGGCGTCGTTCCTGGTCGACAGGGACCGGGCGGCGGAGGCGGGCCGGACGCTGTTCGAGGCGGTCCGGGCGCGCTGGCTGCGGCTGCCCGCCGCAGACCGGCCGCTGCTCCTGGTGGGGGGCGAGAGTCTCGGCTCGTACTCGATGGAGAGCGCGTTCAGCAGCCTGGACGACATGGTCGCGCGTACGGACGGCGCGCTGTTCATCGGCTCGCCGTACGCCAACCCCATCTGGTACGAGATCACGACCCGGCGCGACCCGGGCAGCCCGGTCTGGCTGCCGGTCTACGAGTCGGGCAAGATCGTGCGGTTCGCGCGGCGGCCGGCGGACCTGGCGGGTGAGCCGCGCCCCCGGGTGGTCTACCTGCAGAACGCGTCCGACCCGGTGGTGTGGTTCACGCCGAAGCTCATCGTGGAGCGGCCCGGCTGGCTGGAGGAGCCGCGCCCGCCGGGCGTCACCCGGCAGATGAACTGGTTCCCGCTGGTGACGTTCTGGCAGGTGCTGGGCGACATGACGGCCGGGCTGGGGGTGCCGCCGGGCCACGGCCACCGTTACGGCGGGATCATCGTGGACGGGTGGGCGGCCGTCGCCCCGCCCCCGGGGTGGACGGCCGAGGACTCCGCCCGCCTGCGCGTCCGCATCAGCGGCGGTTGACGTTGTCGCCGGAGCGCTGAAGCGGACGGCGCACCCGGCCGGGGGCGTGCGGCTCGGGACGGCCCGACAGCCTGGTGGACGAGTGGAGCTGCCACGGCACGCTGGTCACCATCACGCCGGGCTTGAACAGCAGCCGCGCCTTCAGCCGCAGCGCGCTCTGGTTGTGGAGCAGGTGCTCCCACCAGTGGCCGAGCACGTACTCGGGGATGAAGACGGTCACCACGTCGCGCGGGGAGCGGCGGCGTACGGACTTGACGTAGTCGAGGATCGGCTGGGTGATCTCGCGGTAGGGCGAGTCGAGCATCTTCAGCGGCACCTGGATGCCGCGGCGGTCCCACTCCTCCTGGAGGCGGCGCGCCTCCTCGCCCTCGACGCCGACGGTGATCGCCTCCAGCGTGGAGGGCCGGGTGGCGCGGGCGTAGGCGAGCGCCCGCATGGTCGGCTTGTGCAGCTGGGACACCAGCACGATGGCGTGGTTCCTGGCGGGCAGCATGGTCAGGTCGGCGTCGTCGGTGAGCTCCAGCTCGGCGGCGACGTTGTCGTAGTGGCGCCTGATGCCCTTCATCATGAGGAAGAGCAGCGGCATCGCGATGCACACGAGCCACGCGCCGACCGCGAACTTGGTGACCAGCACGACCACCAGCACCAGCCCGGTCATCACCGCGCCGACGAAGTTGATCATCCGCGAGCGGTGCATCTGGTGGCGGGCCTTGAGGTCGTCCTCGGTACGCAGCAGCCGCGTCCAGTGGATGACCATGCCGGTCTGGCTGAGCGTGAAAGCCACGAAGACGCCGACGATGTAGAGGTTGAGCAGGCGGCTGACGTCGGCCTGGAACCCCCACAGCAGCAGGCACGCGGCGAGCGCCAGCATGATGATGCCGTTGGAGAAGGCCAGCCGGTCGCCGCGGGTGTGGAGCTGGCGCGGCAGGAAACGGTCCTGGGCCAGGATGGAGCCGAGCACCGGGAAGCCGTTGAAGGCGGTGTTGGCGGCCAGGAACAGCACCAGCGCGGTCACCCCGGAGATCACGTAGAACGGGGCAGAGCCGCCGCCGAAGACCGCGTCGGCTACCTGCGAGATGATCGGCTGCTGGTGGTAGCCGGGGCCGACGGGCGTGCCGTCGGGCCGCAGCAGGTCGGTGTGGAGGGTCAGCGGGTCCGCCACCTTCACCCCGGAGGCCAGGCCGAGCGCGATGATGCCGCCGAACATGGTGACGGCGATCAGGCCCATCATGAGCAGCGTCCGGGCGGCGTTGCGGCTCCTGGGCTTGCGGAAGGCGGGCACGCCGTTGCTGATCGCCTCGACGCCGGTGAGCGCCGCGCAGCCGGTGGAGAAGGCTCGCAGGATCAGGAACGCGGCGGCGAAGCCGGTCAGGTCGCTCTGCTCGGCCACGACGTCGAAGTCGGCGGTGGGGGCACGCAGCTCGATGCCGAGGAAGACCACCTCGTAACCGCCGATCGCGACCATGCCGAGCACCGCGACCATGAACGCGTACACCGGCACCGCGAACGCCAGCCCCGACTCGCGCAGCCCGCGCAGGTTGACCAGCATGAGCAGGATCACGATGCCGATCGCCACGGCCGGCTTGTGCCGGGCGACGAAGGGGATCGTGGCGCCCACGTAGTCGACGCCGTTGGCGACCGACACGGCGACCGTGAGCACGTAGTCGACCATGAGCGCGCTGGCGACGGTGAGCCCGGCGTTCGGCCCCAGGTTGGTGGTGGCCACCTCGTAGTCGCCGCCGCCGCTGGGGTAGGCGTGCACGTTCTGCCGGTACGAGGCGACGACCGTGAGCATCACCACGATGACGGCCAGGGCGATCCACGGGCTGTAGGAGTAGAAGGCCACGCCCGCCAGGGAGAGGATGACGAGGATCTCCTGGGGCGCGTACGCGACGGAGGAGAGCGCGTCGCTGGCGAAGACCGGAAGCGCGAGACGTTTGGGCAGCAGCTGCTGGTGCAGCTGTCCGCTGCGGAGAGCCCGCCCCACGAGCAAGCGTTTGACGAGATCCGATGCTTTCGCCACGTTACGGAATGCTAGTCCCCGGCCTATTCTGGACCGTCGGCACGCGCCCGGCGCCCGCCATACTGGTGTCGATCGACCATCCGACCGCGGGATGCGGGAGAGTATGCATATTGTGATCATGGGCTGTGGGCGGGTCGGCTCGACCCTCGCCCACATCCTCGAGGACAACGGCCATTCGATCGCGATCATCGACCGCGATCCCCAGGCGTTCCGCCGCCTGCGCGCCGGCTTCCGCGGCCGCCGGGTGACCGGGGTCGGCTTCGACCGCGACGTGCTCATCGAGGCCGGCATCGAGTCCGCCTCCGCCTACGTCGCCGTCTCCAGCGGCGACAACTCCAACATCATCTCCGCCCGGGTGGCCCGCGAGACGTTCGGCGTCGACAACGTGGTGGCCCGCATCTACGACCCGCGCCGGGCCGAGGTCTACCAGCGGCTCGGCATCCCCACGGTGGCCACCGTGCGCTGGACCGCCGACCAGATCCTGCGCCGCCTGCTGCCGGAGGGCACCGAGCCGCTCTGGCGCGACCCGACCGGCACGGTCGTGCTGGCCGAGGTGACGGTCAACCCGGCGTGGATCGGCACCCGCGTGGTCGATCTGGAGGAGCGGGTGCGGGCCCGGGCGGCGTTCATCAACCGGATGGGCGAGGCCGTGGTGATCACCGGCACCACGGTCGTGCAGGAGGGCGACATCGTCCACATGATCGCCGCCGAGCGCGACATGGACCGGATCAACAGGGTGCTGGCCGCGGTGCCGGAGGAGGAAGACTGATGCGGGTCGCCATCGCCGGAGCGGGGGCGGTCGGCCGCTCCATCGCCGCCGAGCTCCTGGAGAACGGCCACGAGGTGCTGCTCATCGACAGCAACCCGCAGGCCATCAAGATCGACAGCGTGCCGCGGGCGGAGTGGCTGCTCGCCGACGCGTGCGAGATAGCGTCGCTGGACGAGGCGGGCCTGAACAACTGTCACGTGGTCGTCGCCGCCTCCGGCGACGACAAGGTCAACCTCGTGGTGTCGCTGCTGGCCAAGACCGAGTACGGGGTGCCGCGCGTGGTGGCGCGGATCAACCACCCCAACAACGAGTGGCTGTTCAACGAGTCGTGGGGGGTCGACGTGGCCGTCTCGACCCCGCGCCTGCTGAGCGCGCTGGTCGAGGAGGCGGTGAGCGTCGGTGACCTGGTGCGGCTGATGACGTTCCGCCAGGGGCAGGCCAACCTGGTGGAGCTCACGCTGGCCGAGGACGCGCCGGTGGTGGGCCAGCGGGCCGGCGCGGTGCCGTGGCCGACCGACGCGGCGCTGGTGGCGATCCTGCGCGAGGGCCGGGTCCTGGTGCCCACCGCCGACGACCCGCTGGAGGCCGGCGACGAGCTGCTGTTCGTGGCCAACCAGGAGGTCGAGCAGGAGCTGGCCCAGCTCCTGCAGCGCTGACCAGGGCCGGAAACGGCGAGACCCCGCGCCCCTCCGGAGCGCGGGGTCTCGGCACGCCGTTATCAGGCCGGGGCCACCGGCGGTTTGATCGGGGTCCGGCCGCGGCTGAGCACCCAGACCATCGCCGTCAGCGCCGCCACCTGCAGCGGCCAGCCCATGACGATCTTGGCGAAGCCGAGCGCCGCCACCGCCTGGTCGCCGCCGCCGAACAGGTAGACCGGCAGCTGCACGGCCACCCGCACCACGCACGGCAGCATGAGCAGCCAGGTCAGCCGGGTGCAGAGCTTGACGATGCCGGGATCCTTGTGCCACCCGACCGGGTCGTTGGTCACCGAGCCGATGAGGAACCCGACGACCGGCCACCGGGTGACGATCGAGACCAGCATCGCGGCCGCGTAGGCGGCGTTGTAGAGGATGCCGGGCAGGAAATAGTCCTTGGCGTCGCCCGTACGGCTGGCGAAGAACGCGCCGATGGCGATGCCGATCAGGCTGTTGATGACGAACTGCGGCGTCGACCGCTGCACCAGCCTGACGATCAGGAGCAGCACCGACAGCGCGATGCTGATCATGAGCGACAGGCGCAGCTCCTCGGTGATGATCCACGTCAGGGTGAAGGCGACGGTCGGGACGGCGGCCTCGATGATGCCCCGGGCACCGCCGAACGCCTTGGCGAGCTGGGCTCGCACCGCCGCCTCGACGGTCTCGTGGGCGGTCTCTCCGGCCTCAGCACTCACCTGATCAGCTCCCTGGGCGCAGTTCGTATCGCGGGTTGAACATCACCTTGCGCCCGTCTTGGATGCTCACCAGGCCCTCGGCCTTGACCGGGCGGCCCGGCTCGATGCCCGCGATCTTGCGGCGGCCTAGCCAGACCAGGTCGATCACGTCGGAGCCGTCGTAGAGCTCGGCTTCGAGCGCGGGCGCCCCGCCTCGCGGGCGCAGGGTGACAGTGCGTAGCGTACCGGCGACGCAGAAGCGCCTGCGGCCGCCACACGCGGCGATCGGTGTGGCGCCCGCCTCGTCGGCGTCCTGGCGCAGCTCCTCGGCCTCGATCTCCGACTGGCTGGAGGTCAGCCGGGAGAGGAGGCCGCGGAGTCCCCCGCGCCGGGGTGACTCTGCCGTACTCATGATGAATCAGCCTATGTGAAAAGGCGTCCTCAGCGAATCTCGCTGATCTCCGGCCCCCGCTTGAACGGATTGAGATCCGGCTGGTGGTCGGGGTCGGCGGACTGCTCGCTCGGGCGGCGCAGCGGGATCGGCTCCTCGCGGGCCATCGGCTCGTCGCCGCGGACCACCACGATGTCCTTGACGAAGTCGATGAACGCGGCGGCCAGCTCCTCGTCGGCCGCGGCCTTGCCGTTGATCACGGCCAGCAGGAACCAGCGTGGCCCGTCGATGCCCAGGTAGCGGGCGGGCCGCTCGGTGCCCTCGACCGTCACCTTCCCCGCCAGCTCGACGCCGAACGGCCCCTCGCGCTCCTCCAGGGTCTTGGCGGCGTTCAGGACCTTCGCCCTGATCTCCTCCCACAGCCCGGACGACTTGGGCGCGGCCAGCGCCTGGAGCTGCAGCGAGCTCTCCTGCCACAGCGCGACGACGCCGACGTGCTGGTCGCCCACCGAGGCGAGGCGCACGTCGAAGGCCGGGTTGTGGGGCAGCCGCAGGCCGCCCAGGTCGATCCGGTCGTGGTCGGGGTGGGGCTCGTCGGCGTCCCACGGGCCGTGCTCGCGGGCCGGCGTCTGCGGGGTCTCCTCGGCGACCCGCTCCGCCTGCTCACGACGGCGACGACGTCGGAACAGCACTGTGTCTCACTCTCCCTGTGTCAACGTCCTGTGGAACCGTGGCCGCCGGCGCCCCGCGCCGAACCCGGCAGTGTGCCGGTCTCGCGGAAGACCGCCCTGGCGACCCGCTGGAAGACGAGCTGGGCCATCCGGTCGCCCCGGCGCAGCCGGAAGGGCTCCTTGGTGTCGGTGTTGATCAGGGTGACCCTGATCTCGCCGCGGTAGCCCGCGTCGATCGTGCCGGGGGCGTTCACCAGCGTGACGCCGTGGCGGGCGGCCAGCCCGGAGCGGGGATGCACGAAGGCGGCGTAGCCGTCGGGCAGCGCGATCGCCACGCCGGTCCCGATCACGGCACGCTCGCCCGGCAGCAGCTCGGCGTCCTCGGCGGCGTAGAGGTCGGCGCCGGCGTCGCCCGGGTGGGCGTACGACGGCATGGGCAGGCCGGGGTCGAGCCGCTGGATGAGAATCTCCGGCTCGCTCACGGGTTCACCTCGTAGTCCTGATGTTCGGCCCGGATGGCTTCCAAATCGCCGTGCTCGGCGAAGTGTGTCATGTCCACCTCGATGAACAGCGCCGCCGCGCGGACGGCGGCCGGGCCGTCGGGGGCGCCCACGCGCCCCTCAGCCTCAAGGTATGCCTTCCTGCCCTGAATCCCGGTACACCGGGCACGCAAGTGGAGTGTCGTGCCCACGGGAACCGGGAGAAGGTAGTCGGTCTCCAGCCGTGCCGTGACATAGGGCTTGCGCAGCAGCCAGATGGACATGCCGATGACCTCGTCCATGGCGGCGGCGAGCACGCCGCCGTGCGCCAGCCCGGGCGCGCCCTGGTGCGACTCCCCCACGGTGAAGGCGGCCTCGACGTCGGCGCCGTCAGGGGTGACGGCGGAGATGTGCAGGCCGGTGGGGTGGTCGGCGCCGCAGCCGAAGCAGCGGCTGAAGTGGGAGCCGAGCCGGCTGCCGGGCGGCGGCGCGTCGGGGTGCGGCTTCGGCGGCTGCGCCTCGGGCGGCGGAGTGGTCAGGGTGGAGCGTGTCACGGATGACGAGATTACTCGCTGTCAGCACCGGCCCGTCCCACAGCACCGGTTTTCCCGGCCTCCGGCGGCCCCTCGGACCGTTCCTCCGCGGCGGGGGGCGGCTCGTCGCCGCCGGGTTCGGGCGGCACGGCCGCCACCGAGGGAGGTGGCAGCGCGGGCTGGTCGGACATCAGCTCGGGCAGCGCCCGGTAGATGACCGCGGCCACCGGCACGGCCACCACGGCCCCGGCGATGCCCGCCAGGATGCCGCCCACGGAGAGCACGAGGATGATGGCCAGCGGGTGGAAGTTCAGCGCCCGCCCCACGATGAGCGGCTGCAGCACGTGGTTCTCCAGCTGCTGCTCCACGACGAGGATGCCGACGAAGATCAGCGCGTACACGATGCCCTTGGCGCCGAGCGTGACCAGCGTGGCGACGGTGCCGGCGAAGAAGATGCCGACGATCGGGATGAAGCTGGCCAGGAAGATCAGCACGGCCAGCGGCGCCCAGAGCGGGACCCCCATCCCGGCCAGCACGACACCCATGATCACGCCGTGCACGGCGGCGACGAGCACGCTGCCCTGCACGTAGTGGGAGAGTGTGGTCCACGCGGCGCGGCCGGCCCGGTCGACCCGCGGCGCCATCCGCCCGAAGCCCTTGAGGAACCAGGACCAGATGCGGTCGCCGTCCTTGAGCAGGAAGAACGTGACGAACAGCAGCAGCACGATGGAGGCGAGCACCTCCACGGCCACGGCCCCGGCGCTCAGCACCGTGCCGGTGATGGCCGTGCGCTGGGCCTCGATGAGGGTGACCACCTCCTTGAAGAAGTCGGTGATCTGCGTCTCGCGCAGTTGGAGCGGGCCGGTCGTCAGCCAGTCCTGGACGTCGCCCACCGTGGCCTGGACCTGCTTGGCGAGGTTGGGGAACTCCTCGGTGGCGCGCGCGCCGACGAGCCAGCCGGTGCCGGCCAGCACCGCCAGGGCGGCGATCATGGTGAGCCAGGTGGCGTAGATGGGCCGCACGCCCGCCTCGCGCAGGCTGCGGGTCATCGGGTAGAGCAGCGCGGTCAGCAGCAGCGCTATCGCCACGGGCAGCATCACGAAGCTGAGCCGGGCGATGATCTGCACGAAGTAGTAGACGACCACGCCGGTGAGGATCAGGCACAGGCTCCACGCGGCAATCCGGGCCAGCACGGGCGGTACGAGTTTGGTGGGGCGGTCGTTCAGCACATCCCCAAGACTGGCACGTCCGGGCCCCCGGCGCGCGGCCGGAAACCAGGTGCCGCGGGGGCCGGGCGCCCGCGTGCGCGGGCGCCCGGCCCCGGAGTCAGCTCAGCCGCACCTCGATCGCGGTCTCGGCGCCCTGCTCCAGCACGAACTGCTCGACGTGCCCGGCGCCGCACAGGTCGTCCTGGGCGAGCCTGATGAGGTCCGCCCGGGGCGAGGTGACGGTCAGCAGGGAGACCTCGGTCCGCATCGACAGCTTGGCCTCGGACTTGGCCTTGCGCACCCGGCTCAGCACCTCGGAGGCGGCCTCCAGCACCGCCGGGTCGCCCGCGCGGGCGCCGGGCTCGGGCCAGGGCGCCCGGTGCACCGAGCCCTCGCGCCACCAGGACCACACCTCTTCGGTGACGAACGGCAGGAACGGCGCGAACAGCCGCAGCAGCACGTCGAGCGCCTGCCGCAGCGCCTCGTGGGCCGAGGCCGCCGCGGCGTCGCTCTCGTACGCCCTGGCCTTGACGAGCTCCAGGTAGTCGTCGCAGAACGTCCAGAAGAACCGCTCGGTGACCTCCAGCGCCCGGGTGTGGTCGTAGCCCTGGAACGCCTCGGTGGCCTCGCGCACGGCGTCGGACAGCGCCGTGAGCATCGACAGGTCGACCGGTTCGGTGACCTCGCCGCCGCCCTCGCCGAGCCCGAGCACGAACTTCGACGCGTTCAGGATCTTGATGGCCAGCCGCCGTCCGATCTTGAGCTGGCCCGCGTCGAAGGCGGTGTCGACGCCGTAACGCCCGTTGGCGGCCCAGTAGCGGACCGCGTCGGAGCCGTGCTTGTCCAGCAGGTCCATCGGGGTGACCACGTTGCCCTTGGACTTGGACATCTTCTTGCGGTCGGGGTCGAGGATCCAGCCGGAGATCGCCGCGTCGCTCCACGGCAGGGCGTCGAACTCCAGGTGGGACCGGACCACGGTGGCGAACAGCCAGGTGCGGATGATCTCGTGGGACTGCGGCCGCAGGTCGGCCGGGAAGACCCGCCGGAACAGGTCGTCGTCGGTCTCCCAGCGCCCGGCGATCTGCGGGGTGAGCGACGAGGTCGCCCAGGTGTCCATGACGTCCGGGTCGGCGGTGAACCCGCCGGGGACGCCCCGCTGGTCCTCGGTGTAGCCGGGCGGGGTGTCGGACGACGGGTCGACCGGCAGCGCCTCCTCCGGCGGGGTGATCGGCTGGTCGTAGCGCGGCTGCCCGTCCTGGTCGAGCGGGTACCACACCGGGAACGGCACGCCGAAGAACCGCTGGCGGGAGATCAGCCAGTCGCCGGCCAGGCCGCCGACCCAGTTGTCGTAGCGGGCCCGCATGTGCGGCGGGTGCCAGGCCAGCTCGCGGCCGCGCGCCAGCAGCCGCTCGCGCAGCTCCTCGTCGCGCCCGCCGTTGCGGATGTACCACTGGCGGGTGGTGACGATCTCAAGCGGCTTGTCGCCCTTCTCGTAGAACTTCACCGGCCGCCGCACCGGCCGCGGGTCGCCCTCCAGGTCGCCGGACTCGCGCAGCATCTCCACGATGCGCTCGCGGGCGCTGTGGACGGTCTTGCCGGCGATCTCCTTGTACGGGTCGGTCTCGATGCCCTCCGGCGGCTCGGACAGCAGCCGGCCGTCCCAGCCGATGACCGGGCGGGTCGTCAGGTCGAGCTCGCGCCACCAGGTCACGTCGGTGACGTCGCCGAACGTACAGATCATCGCGATGCCGGTGCCCTTGTCGGGCTCGGCGAGGCGATGGGCGAGCACCGGCACCTCGGCGCCGAACAGCGGGGTGAGCACGGACGTGCCGAACAGCGGCTGATAGCGCTCGTCGTCGGGGTGGGCGACCAGCGCCACGCAGGCCGGGATCAGCTCCGGCCGGGTCGTCTCGATCCAGACCGGCCCCTTCTCGCCGTAGAACGAGATCTTGTGGAAGGCGCCGGGCCACTCCCGGTCCTCCAGCTCGGCCTGGGCGACGGCGGTGCGGAAGGTGACGTCCCACAGCGTCGGCGCCTCGGCCAGGTAGGCCTCGCCGCGGCGCAGGTTGCGCAGGAACGCCCGCTGCGACACCCGGCGCGACTCGTCGCTGATCGTGGTGTAGAGCAGCGACCAGTCGACCGACAGGCCGACCCGCCGCCACATCTCCTCGAACGCCTGCTCGTCGATCTTCGTCAGCTCGTGGCAGAGCTCCACGAAGTTGCGCCGGGAAATCGCGACCTCACGTTTGCCGGGCTTCTCCGGTGGCACGAAATCGGGGTCGTAGGGCAGCGACGGGTCGCAGCGCACGCCGTAGACGTTCTGGACACGGCGCTCGGTGGGCAGGCCGTTGTCGTCCCAGCCGATCGGGTAGAACACCGACTTGCCGTTCATCCGCTGGTAGCGGGCCATGATGTCGGTGTGGGTGTAGGAGAAGACGTGACCCACGTGCAGGGAGCCGGAGACCGTCGGCGGCGGCGTGTCGATCGAGTAGATCTGCTCGCGCGGCTTCGACCGGTCGAACCGGTAGGTGCCCTGCTCCTCCCAGCGCGCTACCCATACCTGCTCCAGGCCATCGAGAGACGGTTTCCCGGGCATGGACGCATGGCGTAGTCGCTGTTGAGTCATGCCTCCTTATGGTACGGCTTGCCGGGGCCGCGCATCGGGACAGACTAGGGTTCGTTACAAAGGGGAAGGAGAGATCGCATGGCGGATGACAAGCCCGACATCGCCTGGCGAATCGTCGGGGGTCTGGTGGGGCTGGTGACGGCCTGGGCCGCCAGGAAGCTGCTCGGGTTCGCCTGGGTCAAGGCGACCGGCAAGGAGCCGCCCGTCGACCCAGACTCGCCCGAGGTCAGCATGGGTGAGGCGATCGGTTACGCCGTCGTCATGGGCGTCGGCATGTCCGTCGCGCAGATCGTCGTCAACCGGACCGCCAAGAAGCGTTATGACTCATGGCGGGCTCTGAAGCGGCCGGTGACTCCAGGGCATTGAGGAACTCGCTGGCCCAGCGGTCCACGTCGTAGGTGGCGACCCGGCGGCGCATCGTGCGCATCCGCCGGGCCAGTTCTTGCGGCGTGGCCCGGATGGCGGCCAGCATCTTGCGCTTGACGTCCTCCACGTCGTAGGGGTTGACCAGGTACGCCTGGCGCAGCTCGTCGGCCGCCCCGGCGAACTCGCTGAGCACCAGCGCCCCGTTCAGGTTGTGGTGGCACGACACGTACTCCTTGGCGACCAGGTTCATCCCGTCGCGCAGCGGCGTGACGACCATGACGTCGGCGGCCAGATAGAGGGCGGCGAGCTCGTCCTTCGGATACGACTGGTGGAAGTACTGGATGGGCTGGCTGCCGAACTCCGAGGTCTCGCCGTTGATCCGGCCCACCTGCAGCTCGATGTCGTCGCGCAGCCGCCGATACTCCTCCACCCGCTCCCGGCTGGGCGTGGCGATCTGCACGAACACCGCCTCGCCGGGGCAGAGATGCTCCTCCTTGAGCAGTTCGCCGAAGGCCTCCAGCCGCTGCCCGATGCCCTTCGTGTAGTCGAGCCGGTCCACACCGAGCAGCACGTGCTCGGGGTCGCCCAGCTCCATCCTGATCTCCTTGGCGCGGGAGATGACCTCCGGCCGGCGCACCAGGTCGTCCAGCTCGGCGAAGTCGACGCTGATGGGGAAGGCCTGGGTACGGACGACGCGGTCCTCCAGGAAGATCTCGCTGCCCTTGTACGGGACGCCGAGCAGTCTGCGGCACAGCCGGCGGAAGTTCGCCGCCCCGCCGGGCAGCTGGAATCCCACCAGGTCGGCGCCGAGCAGCCCCTCGACGAGCTCGCGCCGCCACGGCAGCTGCCAGAACAGCTCGACGGGCGGGAAGGGGATGTGCAGGAAGAACCCGATGCGCAGGTCGGGCCGGAGCTCGCGCAGCATGGCGGGCACGAGCTGGAGCTGGTAGTCCTGCACCCAGACGACGGCGCCCTTCTCGGCGTGCTCGGCGGCGGCGCGCGCGAAGCGCTCGTTGACCGCCCGGTAGGCCTCCCACATGGGCCGCTCGAAGACCGGCGGCGCCACCACGTCGTGGTAGAGCGGCCAGAGCGTGGCGTTGGAGAAACCCTCGTAGTAGAGCTCGATCTCCTCGGCCGACAGCGGGATGGGGATCAGGTTCATCCCATCCTGCTCGAACGGCGCGAGCTCCTCGTCCGGCGCTCCCGGCCATCCCAGCCAGGCGCCGTGCCGGCGTTGCATCACCGGAGCGATCGCGGTTACGAGCCCGCCGGGGCTCCTGCGCCACGAGGCCGTTCCGTCTTGCTCGACGACCCGGTCGACAGGCAACCGGTTCGCGACGATCAGAAACGTACTACGGCCAACCACCCAATTCCTCCTAGGGTCACTGTCATATGAGGCGCGACGCGCGCCTCACAGCAGCCGCCGTCGAGTCCGTCCCCGCATGGGGAATGATCGCGGCGATACGGGCATCGGGCCTGATGAGCCAGGCCTCGTCGGGCCCGGCGCCGAGCCTCTCAGCGAGCCTGCCGGACCCATCTATCTCCGCGAGCTCGCGGACGACGAGCGGCGCCGTACAAACCTTGCCCAAGACCTGCGCAAACAAACCCGAATCGCACATTCCGCCCAGGAGTACCAGGAAGCCGTCACGGCAGAGCTCCCGCAACCGTCCCCCCGGTACCGGCACATCCGGCAAGATCACCCCCGGGCAGAGGTCGCAGAGCTGTCCCCTGGGTGGCCGGCCCGTGAACGGCCGGTCCGGGGCAGGCGTGCTGAGCGGCGAGCCCTCGACGGCGCCGACGTTCGGGTCGCCCTCCGCCGTCAGCGCGTACACGCCCTCGGCCAGTTCCTCGAACGAGCGGGTCTTGTGGGCGAGATCCGCCGACGAGGCGAAGGGCATCGTCATCGTCGCTCCCCTGGCGTCAGGTCTGACAGGGGACGTACCCGGCGGAGCGGACGCGGGCTACGGGGGCGGAAGGGGGATTCGATCCGCGCTTCCCTGACCGCGGTTCGGGGGCTACGGCGTCAGTTTCGGGCGCTCGTCTGAGGGCGAGAGGGGCGACTTGGTCCTCGCTCCCCCTGACTTCCGTTCGGCAGACGGGCTACGGCGTCAGCTTCGGGCGGTCGTCCGGGGGTGGGGATTGGATCCGCAGGTCGTCACGGATGGCCGCGCCGAGCTTCTTGGTGGCCAGGCGGTTGAGCGTGCCGCCCGCCACGGCGCCGGTGAGGAACGGGCCGAACGTCGTCAGGTGGCGGCCGAGGACGCGCATCAGGCGGTTGCGCAGCGCCGTCTTGGTGGCGGCGCCGAGCGCCAGCGTCACCGAGGCGGGGGCGAGGGGGTCGATCCCGCGCTGTCTGGCCCAGGCCGCGGTGAACGCCACCGCGCGCTGGGATCCGGTGCCCTCGACGCGTACCCCGTACACCTCGTGGAGCTCGGCGAGGAGCTTGACCTCGATGGCGGCCACCACGATGGTCTCGGCGACGAGCTGGGCGGGGGCGGAGAGAAGAAGAGGGGGTGCGGCGAACTCCGCCGCGGCTACGGCGCCGCCGATGGCGCCGACGGTCATCGTGCCCTTCATGGCGGTGCGCACCAGGTCGTCGGCGAGCTCCTCGCCGGTCAGTCCGTGGTGGTGCGCCGAGAGGGTGGCTAAGTCCCTGATCGGGATGCGCGGCGCGATGTTGAGGAAGACGTCGGCCAGCCAGCGTCCGCGACCGGCGCCGGTCTTGCGTGCCCTCGCCGCGCCGGCGGAGAGCGCGCGTGTGAGTCGACCGAGCAGCTTCCGCCGCTCGGCCGCTTCGAGCTCCCCGGACCCGGTGAGTTTGCCTACGAGTACGCCGACCTCCTTGTCGGGGTCGGCGATCTCGTCTTCTGGGTGTTGATCAGGTGAAGCCACAGGACTGCCTCCTTATCAGGCGGCGCACTCCCGGCAGATCTGCTGGCCGTTCTTCTCGGAGGCCAGCTGGCTGCGGTGGTGCACCAGGAAGCAGCGGGTGCAGGTGAACTCGTCGGCCTGGCGCGGGATCACGCGCAGGCTGAGTTCCTCGTTCGACAGGTCCGCACCGGGCAGCTCGAGCGACTCGGCGAGGTCGGTCTCGTCGATGTCGATGCTGCCGGACGTCTTGTCGGTGCGCCGCGCCTGGAGTTCCTGGAGGCTGTCTTCGCCCAGGTCGTCGTCGGTCTTGCGCGGGCTGTCGTAGTCGGTAGCCATTGGCTTGCTCCATCCCCCTCATCAATATGTCGTCGCGCTCGTCGCGCGTGTTCTAACGTCCGGGAAGTTCATCTTGTGCCCGTTCCGCCGGGAGATTTTCTCTGGGTACCCCGAGGAAACGGACGCTGAACCTCCCAACACGACATGGCCTGCTGCGGACGGCATGGGTTAGCCAAATATGGCGAAACCCACAGCCTTGGCCGCATGCACCACCGTGTTCGACGGCACATCCAACCACATGTGGGACGTGAACGAGACGCCCCCCGTCGGGCAACACGCCGGATCAACGTCGCGGCAGCCTGATGGTCACCACAAGTCCGCCACCCTCCCGCGGCACCGCGTTGACGTTGCCGCCGTGAGCCTGCACCACAGCACGGACGATGGACAGCCCGAGACCCGCCCCCTTGGCCGAGTCCACCCGGTCGGCGCTGAGCCTCCGGAACGGCTCGAACAGGCTGTTCACCTCGTACGCGGGGACGTGCTGCCCCGTGTTGGCCACCTGAACAACCAAGCCCCCGTCCACCATTCCCGTCCGGATCCAGACTTTTCCGTTTTCGGGCAGGTTGTACTTGACGGCGTTCTCCAGCAGGTTGCTGACCGACCGTTCCAGCAGCACCGGATCGCCGATCGTGGGGGTCTCGGCCAGGTCGGTGGTGAGGGTCACGCCGTGCTCCTCGGCGAACGGCGCCACCTGGTCCACGGCCGTCTGCGCGACCTCCTTGACGTCCACCGGCTTGCGCACCGCGAGCTCGCGCTCGCTCCGGGCCAGCAGCAGCAGGCCCTCGATCAGCTTCTCGTTGCGCGCGTTGACCTCCAGGAGGGTACGTCCGAGCGCCTTGAGATCCTCGGACGCCTCCGGATCGGACAGCGCGATCTCCAGCACGGTCCGGTTGATGGTCAGCGGGGTGCGCAGCTCGTGGGAGGCGTTGGCGACGAACCGGCGCTGGGCGTCGAAGGCCACGTTGAGCCGGGTGAGCATGTCGTCGAAGGTGTCGGCCAGCTCCTTCAGCTCGTCGTCCGGCCCTTCCAGGCCGATGCGCTGGTGGGCCAGCGTGCTCTCCGAGAGCTTGCGGGCGGTGGAGGTCATCTGGGTGACGGGCCGCAGCGCCCGGTCGGCCACGAAGTAGCCGAGCATGAGGGCGAGGATGCCGACGCCCAGCAGGGCCAGGACCGACTGCCGGACGAGCACGTCCAGCACCTCGTTGACCTGGTTGACCTGGAGCAGCTTGACCTGCTCCTCCAGCCTCCTGGCGAACTCCGGGGAGATGTAGCCGGGCACCTCCACCGTGAACTCGAACGCGGTGAAGAGCGCGGTCCGGACGATGAAGTACATCACCACGAGCAGCATCGCGCCCGCCGTGAAGAACATCGCGCTGTAGGTGAGCGTCAGCCGCCAGCGGATGCTGAGCTTGCCGGCCAGGTCCTTCACGCCCCCCGGGCGGGGCTTCACGGGAGCGTACTCGGGCGGCGGCGGTCCGTCCCAGACGGGCGGGCCGCTCGGGGGCGGCGGGGTGCCCTGACGGCGCGCGGCCCGGTCCGAGTGCGGGCTGATCATGGGATGCGTCGGCGCCGACTCCCGATCCGGCCGTTCCGTCACAACTTGTACCCCACTCCGGGCACGGTCTCGATCACCTGCGGCTCTCCCAGCTTCTTCCGCAGCGTCATCATCGTCACCCGCACCACGTTGGTGAACGGATCGATGTTCTCGTCCCACGCCTTGTCGAGCAGGTCCTCCTGGCTGACGACCGCGCCCTCGGCGCGCATCAGCTCCTCCAGGACGGCGAACTCCTTCTTCGTCAGCGTGATCTCCCGGCCGTCGCGCTCCACCAGCCGCTTGCCCGGGTCGAGCCGGATGCCGGAGCGCTCCAGCACGGGCGGCAGGGCGGGCGCGGACCGGCGGCCGAGCGCCCGCACCCGGGCCACCAGCTCGATGAAGACGAACGGCTTGGCCAGGTAGTCGTCGGCGCCCAGGCCGAGCCCCTCCACCTTGTCGTCCACGTCGCCGGAGGCGGTCAGCATGAGGATCCGCGAGGAGGTGCGCTGCTCGACCAGGCGGCGGCAGACCTCGTCGCCGTGCACGACCGGCAGGTCCCGGTCCAGGACGATCACGTCATAGTCGATGTAGGAGGTGCGTTCCAGCGCTCCGCCGCCGTCGTAGGCGACGTCCACGGCCATGGCCTCGCGCCGCAATCCCGTCGCGATAGCGTCGGCGAGAACCTTCTCATCCTCGACCACCAGTACGCGCACGCTGTGAAACCTTCCTCTGGATGTGATGACTCATTGTGCCCACCGCTTCGATAAGCGCACGGTAAGGCATGTCCACGGGCGGGTGACACAGCCCACAGGCATTTCCATGTTTCGGCCGGAGCACAGTCTGGGTATGCCTGCGAAACACCCATGTGCCCGTGCCCTTCCTCCGGGGTTCGTGCGGGTGGATGGGCCTTCGCCCCCCGTAAGATGCCGACCCCCTGAGAGAGTAGGTGAGATGGGCGAGTTCACGACCACGATCGAAAGCCGCCTCGACCAGGCATACAAGGGTCTCCGGGAAGCCAGGAGCTCCGGTGATGACTACCTCGCCGACACCCTCACCGCCGAGATCGAGGATCTGCGCCGCCTAGCGGACGATCATGGGATCCCGTTGCGCTGACGTGGTAACCGACGGCCGGAGCCCCGATCGGGCTCCGGCCGTCGCTGTCAGGAGCCGCTCTCCGTGTGGAGCGGCGTGAGAAGGCCGTGCAGCTCCTCGAAGAGCCCCGGCGCCGCGCAGAGCGTCACCCGCTCGCCGCCCGGCTCGACGTCCAGGACGCCGAGTGTGGCCCCGGCCTCGGCCGCGATCAGCCCGCCGGCCGCGTAGTCCCAGTAGTTGACGCCCCGCTCGTAGTAGGCGTCGACCCGGCCGCTCGCCACCGAGCACAGGTCGACGGCGCACGACCCGCCGCGCCTGATGTCGCGCACCCGGGGCAGCACCCCCGTCAGCACCTCGGCCTGCTCGGCCCGCAGCGCCGCGTCGTACCCGAACCCGGTCGCGACCAGGGCCTGCCCGAGCGGCGCCGCCGGGTTGCAGCGCAGCCGCTCCCCGGCGAGCCAGGCGCCCCCGCCCTCGGAGGCGGTGTAGACCTCGCCGCGCGCGGCCGCGTTCACCACGCCCGCGACGATCCGCCCGCGCACCTCGACCGCGATGGAGACCGCCCAGTCGGGCAGCCCGTACAGGAAGTTGACGGTGCCGTCGATCGGGTCGACGACCCAGCGCACGTCGGTCTCGCCGGGCCGGTCGCCCTCCTCCTCGCCGAGGATCCGGTCGCCGGGCCGGGCGGCCAGGATGCGCTCGCGGATGAGCTGCTCCGAGGCCAGGTCCAGGACGGTGACCACGTCGGTGGGGCTGGACTTGGTCTCGATATCGGCGGACCGGGTGGACATCGCGGGCCGCTTGGCCACCAGCATGTCGCCGGCCTCGCGGGCGATGTCCTCGGCCAGCCGCAGGAAGCCTTCGGGTGTCATGGTCTCCGCCATCAGCCCACCGACTCCGGCCGCTTCCACTCCCGGCCCAGCACGTGGTGGCCGAGGAAGGCCAGGACCGTCTCGTACCAGGCGACGACGTTGCCCGGCTTGAGGATCCAGTGGTTCTCGTCCGGGAAGTACAGGAACTTCGACTCGACGCCGGTGCGCTGCAGGTCCCACCAGAGGCGCAGCGCCTCCCCGATCGGCACCCGGTAGTCCTTGTCGCCGTGGATGACGAGCATCGGGGTGGTGATCTTGTCCAGGGACAGGTGCGGGGAGAGCTCGGCGTAGCTCTCGGAGCCGGGCGGGCCGAACTCGCGCTGCCAGAACATGGCCGCGTCGGTGGTGCCGGCGAACTGGTCGAGGTGCCAGAGCGAGGCGTGGGTGACGATCGCCCGGAAGCGGTCGGTGTGACCGGCGACCCAGTTGGCCATGTAGCCGCCGAACGAGCCGCCCATCGCGGCCGTCCGCTCGCCGTCGAGATCGTCCCTGGTCAGCGCCGCGTCGAGGATGGCTTCGAGGTCGGCCATGGTCCGCGGGCCCCAGTCGGCCCAGCCGCGGTCGATCATCTTCTGACCGTAGCCGGTGGACAGCGCCGGGTCGGGCATCAACACGGCGTAGCCGTGCCTGGCCATGATCCAGGCCTGCCAGCGCCACTGCCAGTCGTTCCAGGAGGCGACCGGGCCGCCGTGGATCCAGAGCAGCAGCGGAGCCGGGTTGTCCGCGGAGGCGCCTTCCGGCAGCACGAGCCAGCCGCGGATCTCCGCGCCGTCGTCGGCGGTGGCGGTGACCTCGGTTAGCGTGCCGCTGGTCTCGGGGCGCGGCGCGGGCGAGGGCAGGTCGGCGGCCTCTCCGGAGCGGGCGTCGATCCTGGCCGGGCCGGGGGCGAGCGCGATCCCGCTGCGCAGCGCGTACACCGACCCGCCGTCGGCGCTGACGTTGAGGGCGAGGTACGAGGCGTCGTCCTGGGTGAGGCGTGAGACCTCTCCGTCGAGCGGGACGCGGAAGACCGGGCGGCGGCCGCGGTGGTCGGCGCAGATGTACACGGCGGAGGAGTCCGGCGCCCACTCGATGTCCGAGGGGAACAGGTCGGGCGCGTACGCCCGCGCCTCGCCGCCGGCCAGGTCGCCGATCCACAGTTCGACGCGGATGGGCAGGTCGGGGCGGGTGAGCCGCTCTCGGACGCAGGCGACCTTGGCGCCGTCGGGCGAGACGGCCAGCGGGCCGAGGAAGTCGTGGCCCTCGTCGGCGAAGAGCGTGCGCCGCTCCCCGGACGCCACGTCGATCGCCACCAGTTCGGTGCGACGCTCGCCGCGGGGCAGCACGGCCCGCCAGGTGGTGATGACGGTGCGGCCGTCGGGGGTGAGCGTGAAGACGGCGTCGCGCAGCGCCTCGCCCGGGTCGGGCGTGAGGTCGCGGATCTCCTCCAGGCCGTCGGGGCCGAGCCGGCCGGCGAACAGGCGGGGGCGGCCGGGGCCGAGGTCGTGGTCCCAGTAGCGGACCGGGTAGCTCTCGTGCAGGATCGCGCTGACGCCGGCGTCCTCGCGGGCCTTGCGCCGCTCGGCCTCGTCCGCCTCCTCCCCGCCGAGCACGTCGGAGACGAACACGACCGTGCCGCCGGCGGTGCTGAAGGCGCCGACGCCGCCGGGGCGGGCGGCGATCCTGCGGGCCTCGCCGCCCGCGGCGGGCAGCAGCCACAGGGCCGCCTTCTCCTCGCCGTCCTCGACGGTGGGGTCGGGGCGGGCGCTGGTGAACAGCAGGTCGCCCGCGTCGGTGAACTCGGCCGCCGACTCGCCCTTGGCGGAACGGGTCAGGCGGTACGGCTCGCCGCCGAGGGGGATCGCCCACAGCGACGTTCCGTACGACTTGCCGTCGGGGTTGAGCGCCTGGACCACGGAGACGAGCCTGGAGCCGTCGGGGGCGAGCTTCAGCGATTGGACACGAGGGATGGCGACATAGTCACGGATATCGTCAAAGGGGCTCACTTGTCCGAACCTACCTCTTGGCGGGACCACTGGCACGCCGCCATAGGCTGGTTCACGTGGTTGATGACCGTGCAGATTACGACGCGTTGCTGGTGCTGTCGTTCGGTGGCCCGGAGGGCCCCGACGACGTGATGCCCTTCCTGGAGAACGTGGTGCGCGGCCGGGGCGTCCCGCGCGAGCGGCTGCTGGAGGTCGCCGAGCACTACCAGAGCTTCGGCGGTGTCAGCCCGATCAACGAGCAGAACCGCGAGCTGATCGAGGCGCTACGCCCGGTGGCCGGAGTGCCGGTCTACTGGGGCAACCGCAACTGGCACCCGTTCGGCGAGGACACCGTGCGGCAGATGGCCGCCGACGGGGTGCGCAAGGCCGCGGTCTTCGCGACCTCCGCCTACGCGGGCTACTCCAGCTGCCGTCAGTACTACGAGGACATCGCCCGGATCTCCTTCGACGGCGGCCCGGAGCTGGTCAAGCTGCGCCACTTCGGCGACCACCCCGGGTTCGTCGCGGCGATGGCCGACCACACCGCGCAGGCCCTGGAGCGGCTCGTGCGCCGGATCGGCCACGACGACGTCCGGCTGGTGTTCACCGCCCACAGCATCCCCGTCACGATGGCCGAGACGGCCGGCCCCTCGGGAGGCCTGTACGAGGCGCAGCTGCGCCGCACGGCCGAGCTGGTCAGCGAGGCGCTGGGCCGCACCCAGCCGTGGGACCTGGTGTGGCAGTCGCGCAGCGGCCCGCCCGAGGTGCCCTGGCTGGAGCCGGACGTCTGCGACCACCTGCGCGAGACCGACGCCAAGGGCGTCGTGCTGGTGCCGATCGGGTTCGTCTCCGACCACATGGAGGTCATCTACGACCTCGACACCGAGGCCAGGGAGGTGGCCGAGGAGCGCGGGCTGCCGATGGAGCGGGCCTCCACGGCGGGCACCCACCCGGCGTTCGTGCGGATGGTCCGTGAGCTGATGGACGAGCCGGAGCCGGTGGCCTGCGCGGTCACCTGCTGCCCGGCGCCGCGGCGGCGTCCCGCGCCCTCTCAGGCATAGGAGCGGGCGTAGGCGTCGGCGATGCCGAGCACCTTGTTCACGTAGTCCCACGAGTGGTTGTAGTGCCAGACGGCCTTGCGCAGCTTCTCGCCGCCCTGGCCGGCGCCGTGGGCGCAGAGGTAGCTCGCGGCGGCCGGGACCGCGTCGTACGGGCTCCAGACGTCCTTCTCGCCGTCGCCGTCGCCGTCCACGCCGTAGGCCTTCCAGGTGGCGGGCATGAACTGCATCGGCCCGAGCGCGCCCGCGCTCGACGGGCCGTTGTTGCGGCCGTGGCCGCTCTCCACCTGGCCGATGGCGGCCAGCACGGTCCACGACAGGCCGGGGCAGCGGGTGGCGGCCTGCTTGTACAGCTCCAGGTAGCTGCCGGGCCTGCCGGTGGTGACGGCGGCCTGCTCGGGCTGCTTCCGCTCGCGGTGCCCGGCGTCGAGCATGACGACCTGGGCGCCCTCGCCGAGCGTCCTGCGCACGCCCGCCTCGCTGATCTTGCCTTCCTTGCCGTGCAGCAGCACCGCCACGCCCCTGGCCAGCCCGAGCCTGCGGGAGAGCTCGCCGCCGACCAGCGCGTCGACCCCGGTCAGGCCGAGCGGCGCGGAGGCGGCCAGCCGCAGCCGGGGGCCGCC
Source organism: Nonomuraea sp. NPDC049649 (assembly GCF_040675175.1). Taxonomy (NCBI): domain Bacteria; kingdom Bacillati; phylum Actinomycetota; class Actinomycetes; order Streptosporangiales; family Streptosporangiaceae; genus Nonomuraea; species Nonomuraea sp. NPDC049649. Next base: position 28,547 of record NZ_JBFAOH010000003.1, on the reverse strand, counting down.
GTCCACCTGGTAGTAGGCGCCGAGTTCGAGCCCGTACTTGCGCACGGCCGCCGGGTCGGCCACGAACTCGCCTCTGGCCAGCGCGCTCCATACGCCGGGGTGACCGGCGACCGCCTCGGGCGTCCACGAGCGGAAGTGGGCCTCGTCCACCCCGAGCAGGTTGAGTCCGGTCCCGGCCACCGTGACCGAGCCCGCGTCCACCACGATCGCCTTCTGCACGTGCTTGAGCGCCGACAGCGCGAAGCGGGTCTCCTTGGGCACCTCGCCGGGCGCGATGGCGAGCACCCGCGGCGGCGTGGGCGTGACACCGGCCCCGCCCGCGCCGAACTCCTTCACCGGAGCGGTGGTCGGGACGAGCTTGTCCAGATCCGCGGTCTGCGGCTCCGGGCGGCGCTCCGCCTGCTTCCCCGGCGCCGGGGCGCCGGGCAGCTCCTCCCCCATGACCATTGCCACGGCGCCCGCGGCCACGGTGACCGCGAGCACGGTCGTGACCATCAGTAACACCGCGCGCAACGAGGGAAGACCGGACACGCGGGACACGTTAACCCACTCGCTGAGAAATCTGTTGCCATGCGGACAGACGATGCGTGAAGTTGTGCCTGCGTCCAGTAAGAGGAGAGTGTGATGGTCGGGCCTTATCGGGGATTGTTCGCGGGGCCCGGCGTCAAGGGATTCGTGCTGGCCGGTTTCTTCGGCCGGATGCCGATGTCCATGCTGGGCATCGGCATCGTGCTGCTGGTCCAGGGCCTCACCGGGTCCTTCGCGATGGCGGGCGCGGTCTCCGCGGTGTGCAGCCTCGCCTTCGCCGTCGCCGCCCCGCTGTCGGGGCGGCTCAGCGACCGGTTCGGGCAGGGCCGGGTCATCGTGCCGTTCGCCGTGGTCAACGCGCTCGCGCTGGTGGCGCTCATGGCCAGCGCCGGGCTCGGGCTGCCGGCCTGGACGCTGTACGCCACCGCGCTGCTGGCCGGGGCCACGTCGCTGTCGCTGGGGTCGATGGTGCGGGCGCGCTGGTCCCATCTGCACGGCGGGTCGGCCAAGCTGCACACGGCCTTCGCGTTCGAGTCCGTCGCCGACGAGGTGATCTTCGTGACGGGGCCGGCGCTGGTGACCGTCCTGGCCACGGCGGTGAACCGGTACGCGGGGCTGACGGCGGCGCTGGTGGCCATGCTCGCGGGGTCGATCGCGCTGGCCCTGCAGCGGGGGACCGAGCCGCCGGTGCGGAGCGCGGGCGCGGGCGGGGACGGCAGCCCGATCCTCATCCCGGGGGTCGCCCTGCTGTCGTGCGTCTACCTGAGCCTGGGCGCGGTGTTCGGCTCGGTCGACCTGATCACGGTGGCCTTCGCCGACGAGCACGGCATCCGGGGCGCCTCCGGTTTCCTGCTGGCCGCCTTCGCGGGCGGGTCGATGGTGTCGGGGCTCTGGTTCGGGTCGCGGCACTGGCGGATCTCGCTGCGCGGCCGGTTCGTCCGGGCGCTCGGGGTGTTCCTGGTCGGGCTGCTTCCGCTGGTCTTCATCGGGACCGTGCCGGTCATGGCGGTCGCGCTCTTCGTGGCGGGGCTGGCCATCTCGCCGACGCTCATCACCGGGTTCTCGCTGACCGAGCGGCTGGTGCCGCCGTCCCTGCTCACCGAGGGAATGGCGTGGATCTCGACCTCGATCGGGTTCGGCGTGGCGATCGGGGCGTGGGCGGGCGGCCGGCTGACCGAGATGTTCGGCGCGTCGTCGGCCTACGGGTTCTCGCTGGGCTGCGCGGCGCTCGCGGTGGCGGTGGGCGTGGGAGGTTCGGGTTTGCTGAGACTTCCGCAGGCTCCTTCACCCGTGGAGAGCTGATCGGCTACCGTCGGGACATCCCTCGCATCACCTGTCACATTGGAAACCACAGTTATGTCCCGACATTTCACTTCACTTTTGGCCATTGCCGCAGTTGCCGTAATTGCGGCTCCCGCGCCGGCTGTCGCCGCGCCCAAGGAGAAGAAGGAGGTCGACTGCACCCAGGTCAAATGCCTGGCCCTGACCTTCGACGACGGGCCCAGCAAGTACGCCGGCAAGCTGCTGGACATCCTGAAGAAGCACGACGCCAAGGCCACGTTCTTCCTTCAGGGCCAGTACGTGAAGAGCCGCCCCTCCTTCGTCAAGCGGATGGTGAAGGAAGGCCACGGCATCGGCAACCACAGCTACTCGCACCCGGACTTCACCAAGGCCGACGCGGGCAAGATCCGCAGCGAGATCAAGAAGACCAACGACGCCATCAAGAAGGCGGCCGGGGTCGAGCCCAAGCTGCTGCGTCCCCCGTACGGGCTGTCCGACCTCCAGGTCAGTGACATCGCGGCGGAGTTCGGCATGCCGATCGTGCTGTGGACCGGCGGCTCGCGTGACTGGGAGTCGCGTGACGTCGAGAAGATCAAGAAGCAGACGATGTCGGTCGTCAAGGGCGACGCGATCATCCTCATGCACGACTGGGTGAAGCAGACGGTCGACGCGATGCCGGCGATCATCAAGACGCTCCAGCGCAACGGCTACCACCTGGTCACGGTCGACGACATCATCAAGCACCAGGACCTCAAGCCCGGGGACGCGTTCCCGCTTCCCGAGGGCTGGGAGAACTGAGTATCGTTCACGTTCACCGGACGACGCTCTAGGCCAGGGAGCCCTCCCCATGGCGTTCACCAACTGGGCAGGCAACCAGACCTGCTCCCCCGCCGAGGTGCGCACGCCCGCTTCCGCCGAGGACGTGGCACGCGCCGTCCGCGACGCGGCGGCGGGCGGACGCCGGGTACGCATGGCCGGTACGGGCCACTCCTTCACCGGAGTGGCCCTCACCGACGGCATCCTGCTGCGCCCCGAGGGCCTGACCGGGATCCGCTCCTGGGCGGACGGCGAGGTGACGGTGCTGGCCGGGACCCCGCTCAAGACGCTCAACGCGCTGCTCGCCGGGCACGGCCTGGCCCTGGCCAACATGGGCGACATCACCGAGCAGACGGTCGCGGGCGCCATCCAGACCGGCACCCACGGCACCGGCCGCGACAGCGGCGGCCTGGCCGACCAGGTGACCGGCCTGGAACTGGTGCTGGCCGACGGCACCCTGGCCACCGCCTCCCCCGGCGAGGACCTGTTCGACGCCGCCCGGGTGGGACTGGGCGCGCTCGGCGTGCTGACAGCGGTGACGTTCCGGGTCGAACCGGCGTTCCTGCTCCACCACCGGCGCCGGCGGCTGCCGCTCAGCCATATCCTCGGCTCGCTCGACAGCCTCACCGGCGGCAACGAGCACCTGGACTTCTTCTGGCTGCCGCACACCGACGCCTGCCTGGTCAAGACCGGCAACCGGCACCCCGGCCCGGCCGCCCCGCCGAGCGCGTTCCGGCGCTGGCTCGACACGGTGTTCCTGGAGAACACGGTGTTCGGCGCCGCCTGCGCCCTCGGGGCCCGCTTCCCCGGCCTGATCCCCCGGATCAACGCCGTCAGCGCCGCCGCCCTGGGCGACTCCGAAGCCGTCGACGCCTCGTACAGGATCTTCACCGCGCAGCGGGACGTGCGCTTCCTGGAGACGGAGTACGCCATCCCGCGCGAACGGCTCGGGCAGGCGCTGCGCGAGACGCGCGACCTGATCGAGCGGACCGACTGGAAGATCAGCTTCCCGGTCGAGGTCCGCGTGACGCCGCCCAGCGACGCCTGGCTGTCGACCGCGTACGGGCGGCCCACTGCGTACGTGGCCTGCCACGTCTACCACACGACCCCGAACCCGGCGTACTTCGAAGGCGTCGAGGAGATCATGACCAGGCTGGGCGGCCGCCCGCACTGGGGCAAGCTGCACACCAAGGACGCCGCGTACCTCTCGGGCGTGTACCCGCGTTTCGCCGACTTCCTCGCACTCCGCGACCGGCTCGACCCCGGCCGGATCTTCGGCAACGACTACCTGGACCGCGTCCTCGGGCCCTGACCTCGCGCGGGTAAAGAACCGTCGCGGGAATGGCCCCGAACGCGTGTCCCGGCACCCGCGCGCGGGGTCGAGGCGGCATGCTCGTCGCTCATGCTCCGTCGTTCCGGCCTGCCCTCAGTCGCCTCCCCCTCCCGCCTGACATGCGCATCGGCTCGCGGCCCGATTCGCCAGAATCCCACGAGGACGTCTAACCTCCTCGTGCGCGCGGGCGGGCTCTGAGAGGATGGAACCCTCGAATGTGACCGGCGTCACAACGCCCCTGGGCTATCCCAGCGAGGCGATGTTCGGACATGCCGGGTACGGTGCTGGCAGGCAACCGGCACACGCGAGAGACTCAAGGGTCCGGGGGAAGAATGGCGACGCTGACGAAGGGACTCGCATGCAGGAGCTCCGACTCGTCGCGGTGAGTGAGGACGGCACCTATCTCGTGCTGGCTACTGCCGGGCGGGGCACGCGCTTCACTCTTCCTGTGGACGACCGGCTCCGTGCTGCCGTCCGTGGCAACTTCTCCCGTCTCGGCCAGTACGAGATCGAAGTGGAGAGCCCGTTGCGCCCCAAGGAGATCCAGGCACGCATCCGTGCCGGGGAGACCGCGGAAGAGATCGCCGCCACGGCCGGCATTCCGGTCGAGAGGGTCCGGTGGTTCGAGGGGCCGGTGCTCCAGGAGCGCGAGTACGTGGCCCAGCAGGCGCAGCGCGTCGCCGTCCGCCTGCCCGGCGAGTCCGCCGCCGGGCCCACCCTGGGCGAACTGGTGGCCGAGCGGCTCACCCGGCGCGGCGTCCCCACCGACGAGATCGACTGGGACTCCGCCAAGCGCGACGACGGCCTGTGGCGGGTCAAGCTCGGCTACGTGTGGAACGGTCACACGCGCCACGCCGAATGGCTCTTCGACCCGCGCCGCCGCCACGTCAGCCCGCACGACGACGAGGCGTTCCGCCTGTCGTCCGCCGACTTCGACCCCGATCCCGTGGTCGAGGACACCACGGTCACGCCGTTCACGCCCCGGGTGGCCAAGCTGCAGCCGGTGCCGCCGCTGACGTCCGACCCGCTGCCCTTCCCTGCCGTCGTCAGGAAGGACTCCGAGCCCGAGGAGCCCGCGGTCGGCTACGACCCGCCCGCGCGCGAACTCCCGCCCGCCGACCCCGAGCCGCCCGCCCGCGACGAACCGCGCCGCACCGCCCCCTCCCCGTGGCTGCCGGACCTCGGCCCGTCCCGCTCCATCTACGCGCCCGGCGACCGTCCCGTCCGCCCGGCCTCCCAGAGCGGAGAGCACCCGCCGTCCCCGGCCGCCCTCCACCGGGGCAGGCCCGCGCCCGCCGTCCCCCCGGCGCCGCTCCACCCCGCCGACCCGAGCCCGTCCCAGAACGCGACCACGGCACCGGGCCCGGACACGCCGTCTCATGCCACCCCATCCACGGGGACACCTGACCCGTCCCACGCCTCCCCCGGGACGCCTGGCCGGGACCCGTCCCACGCGACCCCGGTGACACCTGACCGGGACAGCTCCCACGCCACCCCGGTGACACCTGGCCGGGACCCGTCCCACGCCACCCCCGGGACGCCTGGTTCGGACACGTCACGTGCAGCGCAGTCCAGCCACGAAGCTTCTTCGGCGACCCGGGACACGGCAGCCGACCGGCAGCCCGAGACTCAGGTCCGCCATCTCCCTCAGGAAGCCGACCCGCTTTCCCGGTCCGACGCGTCGCCTGCGGCGGCACAGCAGCCGGAGACTTCGCCCGCGCAAGCGCCTGCTTCGCCTGCGGCTGCCCCGACTCCTGCTGCCGCCACGACCGACTCCGCCCGCGAAGCTGAGGTCGCCGCTGACGGCGCCGCCGACCGTACGGTGCTCTCCGAGGTCCCGGCACCGCGCCCCGCCGACAACGCCACCGCGGCTACGGCACAGCCGGAAAGCTCCCCGGCACAGGACGCGCCGGAAGCACCGCCTGCCCAGCCCACGACGCCGGTCCCCACCGCCGGGGATGCGGCGCGAGAAGCCCGTGCGGAAGTGCCGCCTGCGGAGGCCACGACCCCGGACAGCGGCGCCGAGGCTGCGGCACGCCACGACCGGGACGCCGAGGCTGCGGCACGACATGACCAGCCGGAAGCGCCGCCCGCACAGGTCACCACCCCGGACGCCGGGGCCGCAGCGCGACACAGCCAGCCGGATGCGCCAGCCGTAGAAACTTCCGCCCAGGACACCGCACCTGAGCGGCAACCGGAAACGCCGCCTGCCCAGACCACCACCCCGGCCCCCGCTGCCGAAGATGCGGCGCGAGACGCCCAGGTAGGGGTGCCGCCTGCAGAGGTCACGACCCCGGACAGCGGCGCCGAGGCTGCGGCACGCCACGACCGGGACGCCGAGGCTGCGGCACGACATGACCAGCCGGAAGTGCCACCCGCACAGGTCACCACCCCGGACGCCGGGGCTGCAGCACAACACAGCCAGCCGGAGGCATCACCCGTTGAGACTTCCGCCCAGGGCACCGCTGTCGGAGATGCGGCGCGAGACGCCCAGGTGGGAGTGTCACCTGTAGAGGCCGTGACCTCGGGTGCCGCCGCCCAGAACGCGACTCCAGAGCCGCAACCGGAGACACTGACCGCACAGACGCCGGTCCCCGCTGACGAGGACGCGACGCGAAGTGGCCAGGCAGAAGCGCCTGCCGCGAAGGCCGTGGCCCCCGAGTCCGACACTGCGCCCGAATCGGCGACGGCTCAGGAGACGGAGACTCCGACCACCACGGCTGCGGAGGAGGCCAAGCCTGCCGCGACCGGTGACGAGTCCGGCGGCACCGGCGCGGCCAAGGATGACGCCGCCGAGCGGGAGGCTCCCGCGAGCAGCCCGTCGCCCGCACAGGAGACGCAGGTCCCGACTGCTCCGGAGCCGCGTCGCAGGCATCAGCACAAGAGCGGCAAGGCAGCCGCGAAGGCAGTACCCGCAGCCAGGACGAGCAAGGACGACCAGGGCAAGCAGAAGCCCGCGGCCAAGGAGGAAGCTCCGACGCCGGCGCCCGCGCCCAAGCCCGCCCCGGCCCGCCAGGGACGCAAGCGCAGCCGCCGCGCCTCCGTGCCGACGTGGGACGAGATCATGTTCGGCGCCCGCCGCCAAGACTGACCCGACAAACGGCCTACAACGCACCAGGCTCGGCACCGTACGCCTGATGAACGAGGCGCACGCCGTCAGAGGGCGTGACGCTCGATGCCTTGGCAGAACCTCGCCCGAACGGCCCACACCGAATCGGGCTCGCCACCGTACCTATCCACGGGGCGCACACCGTTGAGGGCATGGCGTCCGAACGCACGTCGGTGGCACTACAGCCGGTCGCTGGTGGGCGGTGTCAGAGGGTGTGCTGGTCTGGTGGGGGGTGGAGGAAGGGGGCCAGCCATTCGGGGGTCACTTCGGACGGGAAGTCTCTGGCCTGGGTTGAGGAGACGTCGACGGCCGAGTAGCCGCCCTTGCCGGCGCCGGTGCCGACGGTCAGGGTGAGGACGCCTGCCCGGCGCTGGAACCAGGTCTGCCGGAGCCGCCAGCCGACCACGGCGCGGCGTTCCACCACCGCCGTCGACCTTCTGAGCGAGCCCGAGCGGACCGCCACGCGGGCGCCGTCGTAGCCGTGGCCGAGCTGGCGGTAGCGGTCGAGCCCGAGCGGGACCCCGAGGGCAGCCAGGATGAGGGCGATCACGAGGAGCGCCCACCACACGGCCAGTCCCGTCGTGGAGAGCAGCAGCGCGGCCAGCGCCGCCAGGACGAGCCACGGGACGACCGCTCTGAACAGGCGGCGGTTGCGGGCGATGGGCGGGTGGGCGCGCAGGTCGGCGCGGTAGGGGCCGATGGCGTCGCCGGTGACCGTCAGGGCGTCCGTACGCGGGACCACCGGCAGGAGCTGCCCGCGCGTCTCGGAGTCGCCGAGCCCGGTGACGATGGCCCAGGCGCGGACGACGCCCGCCCAGCGTTCGGCGAGGCCGTCGACGATCTCGTAGCCGCGCACCCGGCGGGACTCCAGCGACACGCTGCGCCGGTTGATCAGCCCGCGTTCGGCCACCAGGTAGCCGTCGCGGCGTTTGAGACGGAAGTCCCAGTTGAAGACCGCGTACATGACGCCGCCCGCGATCGGCATCGCCACCACCAGCAGCACCACGGCGGCCACCAGCAGCGACGGGCGCTGCCACAGCCACTGGCCGACGCTCCAGGCGGCGTCCTGGCCGAAGCCGAGGTCGTCGCCCCACTGGAAGGCGAGGCCGATGGCGCCGCCCGCGAGCGCGAACGGGGTCAGCAGGTACGCGCCGGACAGCGGCCCGTACAGGAGCCACCTGCGCGGGACGGCGATGATGACCCGCTCGGACGGCCCCTCCTCCGCTGCCGGGGTGGCGGTCGTGCTGGCGGCGGCGGGGGCCTTCCGGAGGAGGAGGGGTCTGAGGCGTTCGGCCTCCTCGACGGTGATGCCGTCGAGGGTGGCCTCGGCGTCGTCGCCGCTCGCGCCGGTGTCGATCTTCAGTACGGCCAGGCCGAGGAGGCGGTGCATAGGCGGGGTGGACACGTCTACGCCGCGTACCCGTTCCAGCGGGATGGTGCGGATCGAGCGGCTGATGAGCGAGCGTTTGATCTCCACCCGGTCGCTGGCGATCTCGTACGTGAACGTGGCCCACCGGATGAGGGCGACCACCACCGTGCCGACCAGGCCGACCGCCGCCCACACATAGGACCTGGTCGAGAATCCGCCCACGAGCAGCACACCGATCAGGGGCACCAGCAGCGAGGGCAGCATCCGTACGGGGTCGATGAGCAGCACCTTGGGGCTCAACCGCAACGACACCGGCATCCCGCCGTAAGGCGGCCCTTGAGGCGGCATCCCACCGTAGGGAGGTCCTTGCGGAGGCATCCCACCGTGCGGGGGTCCCTGAGGCGGCATCCCACCGTAAGGCGACCCATGAGGAGGCAGGTGCGGGCCGTATCCAGGAGGCGGGCCACCGGTCGGAGCCACCCACCCCTCGCCGGGCGGGCCCCCAGCTGAAGGTGCCGGACCCTCCGGTGTCGGAGCCTCATCATTCGGCGGCGGGCCACCTGCGGGCGTGCTCGGGGTGGGCGGTGAGGTTTGAGGCGGACCGTCCGGAGATGGAGCACCCGTGGACGGTGCGCGGTCGTCCGAGGGCGGACCGGGGTTGTCCGGGGTGTGGGGCGGGTGGTCGGGGTCGGTCATGTCGCGTCGTCCCTGAGTTGCTCGGCGCGGCGGGCCAGCGTCTCGGCGAGTTCCGCCGCCACCCGGAAGTCCAGTCCCTTGATGGTCGAGGAGCCGGCGTGGGAGGCGGTGCGGATCTCCAGGGTCGCGAGGCCCAGCATCCGTTCCAGCCACCCCTGCCCCTTGTCGACCGTCTGGATGCGGCTGACCGGGACGAACACCCACTCTCTGGTCAGGAATCCCTGCCGCGCGTAGACGACGTCACCGGACAGCTCCCACCGGTGTACCGCGTACCGCACGAACGGCTCGGCGACCAGGAACGGCAGCGTGAGCACCGTCACCGCGACCGGCAGCAGCCAGGGCCTGGCGGCGAACCAGTCGGGCACGAACGCCCACCCGCTGCCGCCCAGCCAGCCGCCTGCCAGCACCGACCCGCCGACGAGCAGCACGAATCCGAACAGCGCTTCCAGCAGCCAGAGCCCGCGGGCCCGGGGCGAGACCTGGTTGACCGGGTCGCGCAAGGGTCCTGATGACGTCACAGTGAACAGCTTAGGGCTCGCGGCATATCAGCGATCTGTCAGCGGTGTCCGAATCCGTCTCCGGGGAATGTCAGTGGCCCCCGGAAGACTGGTCCCATGACACGAGACCACTACGCGATCGAGGCCGAGGGGCTGGTCAAACGCTACGGCGAGACCAGGGCGCTGGACGGCGTCGACCTGGCCGTGCCGCCGGGCAGGCTGCTCGGGGTGCTGGGCCCCAACGGGGCGGGCAAGACCACCGCCGTGCGCGTCCTGGCGACGCTGCTGACGCCCGACGCGGGCCGCGCGTCGGTGCTCGGGTTCGACGTGACCCGCCAGGCTCATCAGGTGCGGTCCCTGATCGGGCTGACGGGCCAGTACGCGGCGGTCGACGAGATGCTGACCGGCGTCGAGAACCTGGTGATGATCGGCCGGCTGCTCGGCCTGTCGAGGCGGGAGGCGCGGGGGCGGGCCGGGGCGCTGCTGGAGAGGTTCGACCTGGCCGAGGCGGGGGGCCGGGCGGCGAAGACGTATTCGGGCGGTATGCGCAGGCGGCTGGATCTGGCGGCGAGCCTGGTGGGCCGCCCGCAGGTGCTCTTCCTGGACGAGCCGACGACCGGCCTCGACCCGCGCAGCCGCACCGAGCTGTGGGGGGTGGTGCGGGGGCTGATGGCCGACGGCGTGACCGTGCTGCTGACCACTCAGTACCTGGAGGAGGCCGACCAGCTCGCCGACGACATCGTGGTGTTCGACCACGGCAGGGTGATCGCGTCGGGCACCTCCGACGAGCTGAAGGCCACCACCGGCGCGCAGGTTTTGGAGGTGCGCCCGGCCGCCGGTGATCAGCTGGAGCTGGTGTCGTCGGTGGTCGAGGACGTCGTGGGCGAGGCCCCCGAGGTGTCGGGCGGGCGGCTGACGGCGGCCGTGCGCGACCCCGCCGTGGTGCCGGCGATCGTCCGCCGCCTCGACGACCTGGGGGTCGTCGCCTCGGAGCTGACGCTGCGCAAGTCGAGTCTGGACGAGGTGTTCCTGGCGCTGACCGGGCGGCGCGCCGAGGAGCGGGCCGTGGAGGAAGAGGAGGTCTACGCGTGACCGCGACGACGCTGCCGGCGCCGCCCAGGCGGGTGAGCCCCGGCGCCACGGTGAGCCAGACGTTCACGCTGGCCTGGCGCAGCCTGGTGCAGATCAAGCACAACCCGTGGGAGCTGCTGGATCTGAGCATCCAGCCGATCATGTTCCTGCTGCTGTTCACGTACGTGTTCGGCGGCGCGATCTCCGGCTCGACGGGCGACTACCTGCAGTTCGCGCTGCCCGGGCTGCTGGTGCAGAACGCCCTGTTCTACACGCTGTCCACGGCCATCGGCCTCAACACCGACATCACCAAGGGCGTCTTCGACCGGCTCAGGAGCCTGCCGATCGCCCGGTCGGCGCCGCTGGCGGGGCGGATCATCGCCGACACGTTCAAGCAGGTCTGGGCGTTCGCGCTGCTGATCGGGTTCGGCATGGTGCTGGGGTTCCGGGTGACGACCGGGGTGGCCGGGGTGCTGGGGGCGCTGGCGCTGCTCGTGGTGGTGGCGCTGGCCATGTCGTGGCTGTCGGTGCTGATCGGGCTGACGGCGTCCAACCCGGAGAAGGTGCAGATGTTCGCCTTCTCGCTGATGATGCCGCTGACCTTCACCAGCAGCGCGCTGGTCAATCCCGACACGTTCCCGGGGTGGCTGGCGGCGTGGGCGCGGGTCAACCCGGTGACGCATCTGTCCGACGCGATCCGGGGGCTGCTGATCGGCGGCGAGGTGGCTCAGCCGGCGCTGGTGTCGCTGCTGTGGGCGGCGGGGTTCATGGTGGTCTTCGCGCCGCTGGCGATCCGGGTGTTCCGCCGCACCGCGTGAATGGGATCATTCACACCCGCAGGGCGAGCCCGGCCACCTCGTCCCGGCTCATCCGGCGGCCGCGTCCGTGGTGGCGGTCGAACTCCCGTTCCCCGAGCGCGGCCCTGGCCTCGGCGGTGATCCGTACGTGGTCGTGGTCGACGACCGCGGCCACGCCCCTGATCGTCTCGGCGCCGCCGAGCAGCGCCGCCGCGTCCTGCGGCCGGCCCGCCGCCAGCGCCACGGCGGCGCAGGCGATCACGGCGACGCCGATGAGCTGCGCGTCGCGCCCCTCGGTGGCCTGCTTGAGCGCGAGCGCGAGCAGCCGCCGCGCCTCCGGGAGGTCTCCTTCCTGTACGGCGAGCAGGCCGCGCGAGGAGTTGACCGCCGACACCATCTGGCCGGGCACTCCCCGGGCGGAGTCCATGAGGGTCTGCGCCCGCGCGTAGTGCTCACGGGCCGCGGCCAGGTCGCCGTCGTGACGCCGGAAGTCGCCCAGGACCGCCACCAGGCCCGCCTCGCCGACCTCGTCGCCGATGCCGCTGACCAGCCCGGCGAGCTCGTCGAGCAGCCGCTCGGACTCCTCGCGGCGGCCGAGCAGGTTCAGCCCGAGCGCCATCCGGGCCCGCATGTAGGCGGTGTCCTCGACGCTGCCGAGCTCGTCCAGCAGGTCCAGCGCGTCGTGCATGATCTCCAGGGCGGGTTCGATCTCGCCGCGCAGGAAGTGCACGTCGGCCAGGCAGGCGAGGGCGGTGGCCGTCCCCCAGCGGTCGCCGGCGGCGCGGTAGCCGGCGAGCGCGGCCAGCGCCTCGCGCTCGCCCTCGCCGATCCGCCCGGCCGAGAAGTGTACGAGCGAGAGCAGCAGCTGCCCGGTGGCGGCCGCCCACGGGTCGCTGTGGCGGCACAGCTCCCGCACCCTCGCCTCGTCCCCGGGCCGGCCGCTGCCGTAGAGCACGGTCAGCGCCCCGGCCAGCGCCACGATCGGGTGCGGCGGGGCATCGTCGTCCGGGTGCCGCATCTCGGCCAGCGCCTGCTCGCCCTCGTCCCAGGTCAGCAGCGTGCCGACGCCGTTGAGCACGTACACGGCCAGGCTGAGGGCGCGGGCGGGGCTGTCGACGTCCCGCCCCGCCGCCAGCGCCTCGCGGGCCCGGACGGCGGCCTCGGTCCGGTGCCCGCCGAGCCACCAGTACCAGCCGAGCGCGCCGACGAGCCGCAGCGCCGTCTCGGGGTCGGCGCCGACGGCCCAGCGCAGCGCCGCCGTCAGGTTCTCGTGCTCGGCGGTCAGCTCGGCCAGCCGGTCGAGCTGCGTTCCGGTACGGAGTCCCGGCTCGGCGGCCTCGGCCAGTTCGGTGAAGTAGCGTGCGTGGGCCCGGCGCACCTCCTCCAGCTCGCCCGCCTCGGCCAGGCGTTCGGCGGCGTAGGCGCGGATCGTCTCCAGCATCCGGTAGCGGCCGTCGCCGAACACCACGAACGACTTGTCGACCAGCCTCGACAGCGGGTCCAGCACGTCCCCGTACAGGCGCTCGATCGTGGCGAGCGTGGCGCCGCCCGCGAACACCGACAGGCGGCGGCCGAGCGTCCGCTCCTGCTCGTCCAGCAGGTCCCAGCTCCACTCCACGACCGCGCGGAGCGTCTGGTGGCGGGGCTGCGCGGTGCGGCTGCCGCTGCTGAGCAGGCGGAACCTGCCGGTCAGGCCGCCGAGCCGGGCGGCGATCTCCTCGGCGGTCAGCGACCGCAGCCGGGCCGCGGCCAGCTCGATGGCGAGCGGCATGCCGTCGAGCGCCCGGCAGATCTCGGTGACCGCCTCCACGTCGGCGCCGACCCGGTAGCCGGGGCGGACGGCGGCGGCCCGGTCGGCGAAGAGCCGCACGGCCGGGTAGGCGGCGGCCTCGCCCGCGCCGGCGCCGGCGGGCGGCAGGCCGAGCGGGGGCACGGGCCAGGTGACCTCGCCGGTGATGCCGAGCGGTTCGCGGCTGGTGGCCAGGACGCGGACGTCCGGGCAGTCGGCGAGCAGCCGGTCGGCGACCCGGGCCGCGTGCTCGACGACGTGCTCGCAGTTGTCCAGGACGATGAGGGTCCGCCGGTCGCGCAGCGCGGCCACCAGCCGGTCGAGCGGCCCCCTCGGCGGCGCGGCGCCGCCCCTGGGGGCGAGCAGCGCGTCGCGCATCTCCAGCGCGCTGATCAGGGCCTGCACCACCCCGGCCGCGTCCTGGGCGGTGGCCAGCTCGGCGATCCACACGCCGTCGGGCGTCCCGGGCCCGGCGGACTCGGCGATCTCCAGGGCGAGGCGGGTCTTGCCCGCGCCGCCGGGGCCGACGAGGGTGACCAGGCGGTTCTCCGTCAGCAGGCGGGCGGTGTGGCGCAGGTCCTCCTCCCGGCCGACGAAGCTGGTCAGCCGGGCCCGCAGGTTCCCCCGCCGTCGTTGCGTCCCTTCCGATGACGTCCGGGCCGCCGCGGGGGTGACCGCGTGAAAGCCCTGCGGTGAGCTGGACGATCGCCCTTGCGGACTCACTGCTTCCGGGAGGAACGACGGGGCTGCGGATCCGGGGAAAGCGGAAGAGTTCGCGGAATCGGGAAGAGCAGGCGCACCCGTGGAGTTGGGGCTGTCGGACGGACCGGCGGATTCGGGGAGGGCGGGTGGGGTCGAGGGCTGGGTGGTGGCGCGGAGGATTGACAGGTGGAGGTCCGCCAGGGCGGGTGACGGGTCGGCGCCGAGTTCGTCGCGGAAGGTCCGGCGGGCGTTCTCGTACGCGGCCAGGGCCTCGACTCGCCGGCCCGACTCGTACAGGACCCGCATGCGCAGCTCGTGCAGGCGCTCGCGGAGCGGGTGGGCGGCGAGCAGCCCCGTCAGTTCGTCCGCGAGCCCGGCGAGCCGGCCGAGCAGGAGTTCCGCCTCGATGCGGTCCTCCGCCACCGCCAGCCTGCGGCTTTCCAGCCGGGCCGCGCCGGAGGCGACGAGGTCGCCGGGCAGCCCAGCCAGCGCGGGCCCGCGCCACAGCGCCAGCGCCTCCCGCAACGGCCCGGCCGCCGCGCCCGGATCGCCGGCCGCCAGGGCCGCCTGGCCACGGTCGGCGAGCGCGGTGAAACGGAGCGCGTCCACCTGGTCCGGCCCGACCGCCAGCCGGTAGCCGGAAGGTCCGGCGACGACGAGCGCCCGGTTTTTTCCGAGAGCGGCGCGCAGCCGCGACACGAGCGCCTGGAGGGCGTTGCCCACCCCGGACGGCGCCCGCTCGTCCCAAATTCCGGCGATCAGCCGGTCGACCGGCACGGTGCGGCCCGCGTCCAGAAGCAGCAGGCCAAGCAGGGTGCGGAGGCGTCGCCCGGCGATCTCCACGGGCTCGCCGTCTCGCCGCGCCTCCAGCGGCCCGAGGATGGCGAAGCTCATGCGCGGGTCCGCCGTCGTCCGCTCCATGGCTCCGATTGTCGCGGATTTCCCACGCTTTACCGGCCACCGACCCTTCCGAAACGGTCAGCCCATGCCCGAGACGCGCGTAGCATCATGCGGCATGGGGCTGTGTAACGGCACGAGGCGCGTGCGACGGGCGGCCGTCATGGTGACGGCCGTGGCGTCCGTGCTCGCCGCGTCGGGTTGCGGCGCCATCGTCGGCACGTCCGAGGCGCAGGAGATCGCGAGGATCAACGTCTCGAGCCCGGACCTGCGCGAGGGCCGTCCGCTGCCGCGGCAGTTCTCCTGCCAGGGCACCCAGGGCAGCCCGCCGCTGCGCTGGTCGAGCCGCCCTCTGGAGGAGGCCGAGACCGTCGCGATCGTCGTCGACTCCAACTCCGCCGAGTCGTCGGGGGTCTACTGGGTGCTCTACAACATCCCGGCGACCACGACGGAGCTGGGGCCCAACGCCGCCGAGGACCCGCCCGAGGGTTCCGGCCAGGCGACGGTCACCAGCGGCAAGGCGGGCTACGAACCGCCCTGCGTGGTGAAGGGCGCCTACCGCTTCAGCGTCTACACGTTGCGGGGGAAGGTGGAGGAGGAGCACAGCGACTCCCTGTCCGACGTCCTGAGAAGGATCGCGGACCTCACCATCGCGCGCGGCCGGCTGACGGCGGTGAACATCGAGTGACCCGGGCGACACGATGGGTAGTTGTGGTTACCAATTCTTCACTTAGGGTGTGACAACGCTCATCGGAGTCCGACAGAATCAGATCCAATTGTTAGGTGCTGGTGATCAAAGGGGGCAGATCGCGTCGATGGCCGCGCGATCTCACTGGCACCGAAGGCAGGCCATGGCTTTGAGGGTGGTGCAATGACTGCGGTCGTGGTGAGCTTGGTCGCTGTTGTGCTCCTCGTGGTCGTCGTCGTGGCCATGGGCATGCGTTCGATGAACCGCCGGGAGAGTTCGCTTCCTCCTGAACGGCTGAAGGAGATGGCCGAGAAGGAAGAGAGGACGAAGACTCGCTCGACCGACGAGTTCGCCGCTCACGAGCCCAAACTGACCAAGTTCAGCCCGGACTTCAGCCCGATCGACGAGCCCAAACCCAAACCGGTCCGCACCGGTCAGCGGGGCAAGCGGGGCGTCGACGAGTGGGGCAACCCCCGGTCGGACGAGGACGACGAGCAGTTCTGGGCCAGCATCCGGAGCGACGCCGAGGAGGGCGGCTTCGGCGCGGGCGGCACGGTCGCGGCGCGCAAGGCGTCGTCGAGACCGGCCGAGCGCGAGCAGGAGCCGGTGTCCAGGGACCGTTCCACGGATTCGGCGCGGCCCGCCCCGAGGCGCACCCGTCCCGCGGCCGACCCGAACGCGGCCACCGTGCAGGCGCCGCTGCCGCAGCGTCCGGCCAAGTCGCCGAACCCGGCGCCCGCCGCCGCTTCCGCTTCCGGCCTGGCCGATCTCGTGGAGCCGGTGCAGCAGCGCCCGGCCCCGTCGGCCGCCGAGGTGGCCGAGCAGCGCACGGTGGCGTTCACGACACAGTCGCCGGCCCAGTCCTCGGCACAGACATCGGCCCAGTCGTCCGCACAGACGCCGGCGCAGACCTCTGATGTGATGAGCATCCTGGGCGCGGGCGCCCAGCCCGTGCCGTCGCCCCGCCCCGACCCGCTGACCAGCGGCTCCCTCCCCGCGCAGCCCCAGAGCGGCTCCCGCCCGGCCACGCCCGCCGCGGGCGCCGGTTCCACCCCCGCGGCCAACCCCGCCTCCAGCGGCTCCTTCCCCGCGGTGCCCGCCGCGCCGATCAACGCCGCGCCGACCAGCGACCCGTTCCCCGCCGCGAGCCCGCTCGACCCCTCCTGGCCCGCCCAGCCCGCCGCCTCCACCTCCGGGAGCTGGCCCGCCACCCCGTCGCCCGACATCCTCGACGACCCCGCTCCCACGGCGAGCGGTTCCTGGCCGGCGTTCCAGCAGGACCAGCAGCAGCAGCCGTACCGCTCCTCCTACGAGGTGAGCGCCGGCTGGGCGGTGGCCGACGACTCCGACCCGCTGACCGGGTCCGCCCCGACCGGCTCCGCCGCGGCGCGGCCCGCCCCGGCCTACGACGACATCCTGGCCGCCCCGACCCCGACGCCCGCGCCGGCTCCCACGCCTGCGCCGCCCGCGTACGAGACCGGCGTCTTCACCGCACCGCCCGCCCCTCCGGCACAGCCCGCCTGGCCCGCTCCCCCGGCCGACGCCGGTTACGGCGGCGACACGTACGGCGCGACCGACCCCCGCAAGCGCGGCGGCCGCCGGCGCACCACTCCTGACCAGGAGTTCCCCGACTACTACCGCTGACCCGCGCCGGGCGCGGGGCAGGAATCCGTAAAACCCGACGCGAGCGCCTCGCGGAAAGCGAGGCGCCGCTAGGGTTTTCCGCATGGCCCGCATCACGAAGAGTAGCGTTCTGAGCACGCTCCGCCACGACCTGCCCGCGTCGGTCGTGGTCTTCCTCGTCGCGGTCCCCCTCTCGCTGGGTGTCGCGCTGGCGTCGGGCGCCCCGCTCGCCTCCGGGCTGATCGCCGCCGTGGTGGGCGGGCTGGTCGCGGGCGCGCTGGGCGGCTCGGTCGTCCAGGTGAGCGGCCCGGCGGCGGGGCTGTCGCTCGTGGTGGCGGAGCTGGTGCAGACCTACGGGTGGCGGGCCACCTGCATGATCACTTTACTGGCCGGCGCGGTGCAGCTGCTGCTGGGCCTCTTCCGGGCGGCCAGGGCGGCGCTGGCGGTCTCCCCCGCGGTCGTCCACGGCATGCTGGCCGGGGTGGGCGCGGTGATCGCGCTGTCGCAGCTGCACGTGGTGCTGGGCGGCAGTCCGCAGCGTTCGGCGCTGGCCAGCCTGGTGGAGCTGCCGGGCCAGCTCGCCGAGCTGCACGGTCACAAGATCGCGGTTGGGTTACTGACGATCGCGGTGCTCGCGGTCTGGGTGCGGCTGCCCAAGCCGGTCAGGGCGGTGCCGGCGCCGCTGGCCGCGCTGCTGGCGGCGGCGGTGACGGCGTGGGCGTTCGGCTGGGACGTCACCCGGGTCGACCTGTCCGGCGCGTTCGACGAGTGGGCGTTCCCGGTGCTGCCGCAGGGCGACGGCCATGTGATCGTGGCGGCGGTGCTGCTGGTGGCGCTGCTGGCCGGGGTGGAGTCGCTGCTCTGCTCGGTTGCGGTCGACGGCATGCACACCGGGCCGCGCGCCGACCTGGACCAGGAGCTGACCGGGCAGGGCGTGGCGAACATGGTGTCCGGAGCGCTGGGCGGGCTGCCGCTGGCCGGGGTGATCGTGCGCAGCACCGCGAACGTGCGGGCGGGCGGCCGGACCCGGGCCTCGACGGTGCTGCACGGGGTGTGGGTGCTGGTGTTCGCGATCGGGTTCGGGTGGACGATCCAGCTGATCCCGATGGAGGCGCTGGCGGCGCTGCTGGTCTTCATCGGCGTCCAGATGGTCAACCTGGGCCACGTCCGCAAGGTGCACGGCCACGGCGAGGTGCCGGTCTACCTCGCGACGATGGCGGCGGTGATCCTGCTGGGGCTGGCCGAGGGGGTGCTGTTCGGGCTGGCGCTGGCGGCGCTGATGGCGCTGCGCAGGCTGACCCGGGTGACGGTGCGGACCCGGCGGCACCCCGACGGGCGCCACCACGCGACGATCTGCGGTTCGCTCACGTTCCTCGGGGTGCCGCGGCTGACGCAGGAGCTGCGCGCCATCCCGCCGGGGGTGGCCGTGGACCTGGACCTGAACATCGACTTCATGGACAACGCCGCCTTCGAGGCGATCCACGCCTGGCGGCTGGAGCACGAACGGCTGGGCGGCACGGTCGACATAGACGAGCTGCACGACGAGTGGTACACGATGGCGGCCAGCGGGGTGCGCATGCATCCGGAGAAGACCCCGTCGAGCGTGCCCGACCGGTCGTGGCTGCCGTGGGCGCACCGCCGTCCCCGCACCGCGCACCGGCTGATGGCGCACGCCGAGCCCGCCGAGGCCGACTGTCTCATCACCGAGGGCGCGCGCCAGTTCCACCGGCGCACGGCGCCGCTGGTGCGGCCCATCCTCACCGAGCTGGCCCGCAAGCAGCAGCCCACCCACCTGTTCATCACATGCGCGGACTCGCGGATCGTGCCGAACCTGATCACCGCGAGCGGGCCGGGCGACCTGTTCACCGTGCGCAACATCGGCAACCTGGTGCCGCGCCGCGGCAGCGAGCCACACGACGACTCGATGGGGGCGGCGATCGAGTACGCGACGCAGGTGCTGGGCGTGCACACGATCACGGTGTGCGGCCACTCGGGCTGCGGGGCGATGGCCGGGCTGCTGAGCGGCGGGCTGAAGGCGGGCAGCCTGCCGTCGACGCGGCGCTGGCTGCGCCACGGCAACCACAGCCTGGCCCGGTTCATCGAGACCGCGGGCGACCGGATCGGCGCCGAGGCGCTCGACCTGCTCTGCCAGGTCAACGTGCAGCAGCAGCTGGAGAACCTGCGCACCTACCGCCGGGTCGACGAGCAGGTCCGCTCGGGCCGGCTCAAGCTGGTGGGGCTCTACTTCGACATCGGCTCGGCCCGGGTCCACATGCTGCCGCCGCTGCCGTCCGCGGTCTCGATGAACGCCTGATCAGCCCGCCGCCGCCGGTTCCCGCTCGCCGGGGCCGGCGATGCCGGTACGGCGTCGTACGAGATAGCCGAAGACCAGGGTGGTGCCGAACATCAGCACCCCGTAGACGGCGGGCGGCACCGCCATCGTCGAGTTGGCCAGCAGCGACGGGCTCAGGGCGATGGTGATGGCGAGGGTGCTGTTGTGGATGCCGATCTCCATGCCGGACGCGATGGCCTGCCGCCGCCCGACCTTCAACAGCCGGGGCAGCCAGTAGCCGACGGTCAGGCTGATCACGCTGAACAGCAGCGCCACCAGGCCGACGGCGGCGATGTAGCCGCCCAGCCGCTCCCGTTCCTGGACGATGGCGCCCACGATGACCGCCGCCAGCACCAGCGCCGACATGATCCTGACCGGTCTGTCCATCCGGTCGGCGAAGGTGACGCTGATCCGCCGTACCAGCATGCCGACCGCGACCGGCACCAGCACGATCGCGAAGACCTGCACCACCTTGTCCGCCTGGAGGCCGATGTCCTGCCCGCCGCCCATGAAGTGGGCGAGCGACAGGTTGACCACCACGGGCAGGGTGAAGACGGCGAGCACCGAGTTGACGGCGGTGAGGGTGATGTTCAGCGCGACGTCGCCGCCGAACAGGTGGCTGTAGAGGTTGGCCGTGGTCCCGCCTGGTGAGGCGGCGAGCAGCATCATGCCGACGGCCAGCAGCGGATCCAGCCCGAACAGCACGACCAGCCCGAAACAGAGGGCGGGCAGGACGAGCACCTGCGCGACCAGGGCCACGATCACGGCCTTCGGGCGGGTGGCCACGCGGCCGAAGTCGGCGAGGGTGAGGGAGAGCCCCAGGCCGAACATGATCAGCGCGAGGGCGGCGGGAAGCATGACGGTGGTGAGAACGGACTGCTGCATGGGGGGATCACCGTTCCTCAGGCCTTGAGCGACCGGAGCCCCTGTCTAACAGCCTGCTATGGGACCGATCAATACGCGGGTCCCATTCGTGACCTTCGGTCCTCGGCGAGCAGGGTGAGGCCGTCGAGGAGGGTGCGCAGGCCCAGCTCGAACAGCCGGTCGAGGTCGAGGTCGTAGCCGTCGCGCCGGAACGCGGTCATGAGCCGCGCGAACGCCGGGTAGGCGCCGGTCGCGGCGATCGATCCGAGGGCAAGGGCCTGGGCCTCCATCCACTGCTCCTCCGACAGGCCGGTGTCGGCCTCGGCCAGGGTTTCGCGTTCGAGGTGGACGGCCAGGCCCTGCACGTGGCTGTAGATCACCACCTGGAGGTCGAGCCTGGCCGTCTCGTCCAGGCCGAGCTCTTCCAGGGCGGCGAGCGGCAGCGGGCGGAAGAGCGAGTTGGGCTGGGCGAGCCAGGGGTGGTGGCGGCGATGCCCTCCCACAGGGCGCGCCGCCTGCTCGGCGCGGGCCCGCCAGCCGGGCGGCGGCTCGTCCGGGTAGCCCTGCTCGCCGAAGGCGGCGTCGGCCATGAGAAGGACCAGCTCGTCAACCTCGGCTTCGAGTCCGGCCCCCTCCCCTACGACCACCGCGACCTCGACGCCCAGCGCCGCCTCGTCGCCGGACGGTGCGGCGGGCTGCGCTGGGAGGTGCCGAAACTGCTCGCGGCCGGCCACCTCACCGCTTTCGACCGGTACGAGTCGCGCATGCGTCCTTTCGTCACCCTCAACCAGGCCCTGGCGACCGAGAACCCGGGCGGGCCCCCCTCGGAGGAGTCGGCCGACCGGGCCAAGAACGCCATCACCCTGTAATCCTTCCGGTGATGGATACGGTCCCGCGGTCATCCAGGCGAGCGAGGCAGCGCGAACCAGCTCGCCTTCCCCACCATCCCCGGGCAGGTCGCGAACGTCTGCGGGACGCAGCCGTAGAGCCCGCCCGACAGCTCCGCCACGATCAGGAGCCCTCGGCCGTTCTCGGCCTGAGCATCCGCACCCCTGAGGATCGGGAGAGCCGCCCCCGCGTCGACCACCATGCAGACGACTTCGGCCGAATCGACCCGTACCACCAGCTCATACGGCGGGTCACCGTACAAGACCGCGTTGGTCGCCAGCTCGCTGACCATCAGGACGGCGTCTTCCACGAGATCCCGCCGCAGACCGGCCAGCAGGAGCGCACGCCGGGCGAGGTCACGCGCATCGCCCACCGCCCGGGCGTCGTCGCGAAGCCGCCAGACCGTGCCCTGCCGAGGAGCACGATCCGCTCCCTCGCTCTGCCGAAAGCGCATGGGCTCCAGTAGAGGGCAGGCGTAGGTGGTCGCGGAGGGCGACAATCCGGAGCAGCGGCGGACACCCCCCGTGTCCGTGAGCCTCTTCGGGGTGACCGGGAAGCCGGTGGGAGCGACAATCGAAAAGCAGCAGGGCGCTGCGGCGTCGGCGTGTGCACGGAGGTGAGATGGCGCGAGGAAGCGCGCGGCTTCCCGAGTGGGCCGTGCTGGTCCGTGCGCAGCGGAAAGCCCGCTGCTGGGACGTCCACACGATGGCTCGGCAGTTGCGCCAGGCTGCGGGATCCGAACGGAACAGCCTTCCCGATCATGAGGCGCTCGTACGCTCCATCCGGCGCTGGGAGTCGGGCAAGATCACCGTGCTGAGCGAGCGCTACCGGTTGCTCTACTGCCGCGCGCTGTCGATCGACGAAGCGACCTTGTTCCCTGCGACTCGTGAAGAGTCCGACGCCGAGGATGGTGATCCCACGAACCGCCGAGACGCCCTCAGATTCGCCGCTCTCCTGCCCGCCCTCGCCGGCCTGCCGGAAGACGCCGAACCCCGCGAGTTCACCCGCCACAGCGAGGAGACCGACGTGGGAGCGGCGACGCTTGATCAGATACGGCAGGCCATCGCGGCCTACGGTGCCGATTACGCGACGCGACCCGCCTCGGAGCTCTGGGAACCGGCGCGGCAGGACCGCCGTCACGTCGCCGCCCTGCTCCGGCGGCGTACCACGCTGCGCCAGCGCCGCGATCTCTATGTGGACGCGGCGTGGCTCTCGACCATCCTCGCCTGGCTCGCCCACGACAGCGGCAGGCAACGGACCGCGCTCGCCTACGCCCACGACGCCTGGCGGCACGCCGACGAGGCAGAGCACGCCGAGACGGCTGCGTGGGCCAAGGACGTGGAGGCGACGATCCTGCTCTACGGCGACCGTCCGGCGGAAGCGCTGCATGCGGCGCTGTCCGGCGCGGCCCTCGCACCCGCCGGCAGCCCGGCCGCAGCACGCCTGACCGCTCAGACGATGCGGATCAGCGCCAGGCTCGGCCGGGACCTGGGAACCTTGCGTTCCGCGCCGGTTCATTTGCCTGCTCATCAGGCCGGGCTGTTCTCCGCCGACGTCGCCCGCTTCCACTCCTTCGCCGCCACCTCGTACCTGTGGCTGCGTGATCCACGCGCGGCCGAGACGCACGCCAAGGAAGCACTCGACCTCTACGCCTCCGCGCCCGGCATCTCCCCCACCCGGCGGGCCATCACCCTGCTCGACCTCGCCATCGCCCGCGCGCAACTCCGCGACCTCGACGGCGCGCTCTCCTGCGGCGCTTCTGCCTTGGATCTCTCGCGCCCGGCTTCAGCCGTCACCGATCGGAGCGAGGAGCTGGGCAGGGTCCTGACCGAGAGGTTCCCGCACTCCGTCCAGGTCAGGGAGTGGCGGGACCGAGCGGCAGACCCCGCAGGACGGCGAGATCGTGGACATGGTTCTGGACGGCGGTGATGCCGCGGCGGACGATCGTCGTGGTCGGTGGTCTTGTTTCCCCGGAGCGCGCGGATCACGGTGCGGCGGGGGCGGCCCGCCGCACCGTGTTCTCGATCAGTTGCAGGACCGGTAGTTCACCCTGCAGATGCAGGGGCTGCCGTTCCTGCTGTAGTCGCAGCAGTCGAACCGGGTCAGCGTGCTGCCCAGGTAGGCGCACGTCGTCCAGCACTGCTTGCCGCCGCAGGTGTAGAGCTTGCTGCAGCCGCTCGCGCAGCAACTCGTGGCCGAGCAGCAGCTACAGCCGTTGTAGCCGTAGCAGCCGTTCGGCGGCGCCGCCTCGGCCCGTCCGGGGAACCAGGCGTTGCTGGCGACCCCGACGAGGGTCGCGCCGGCGATGGCGAAGAATCTGTTCCTCGTCAGCCGCGTCTTCTTCACGTGCTCGACGATCATGCGCTCATCCCCTCTGGTACGTCCACTCTCTGCTCCCAGAGCACTTCGAGGTCCTCGGCGCTGTCCGCGCCGCTGCCCGTCGCGAACGCGACCAGGAAGCCGTCCCGCTGGAGGACGACGGTGGGCCACAACGCCATGGGCAGCTCGGCGTCGACGGCCTCGGCCTGCTCTCCGTCGAACGCCTTGACGTGCGGTGGGAGCATCGTGCGCAACTCGGCCGTGGAGTCGCCCGCGATGATCGCCACCGTCTGACGGTCCTGGAACCCGTCCAGGTCGGCCGCGAGGCCGTGACAGGTGCCGCAGGTGCTGGACATGAAGAGCACCAGCGTGTCCTGTGCCGGGTCGGGGATCAGCCGGACCAGGCTGTCGGGGAGCTTCCTGCCGATGATCAGCTGGGCGCTGGGGTCCAGGCCGCGCCCTGTGAGGCGCAGGCGAAGCTCCGCGATTCCCCGCAGGCAGGCCAGGAAGGCCACCGTGAGGACGACGCACGCCGCCACCAGCACGACGGCGAGAACGTTCGCCATCAGGCGGCCTGCCTGAGCCGGCGCATGAAGTGGACGGTCAGCGTGCCGTCCACCCGGTTGTCGAAGCATTCCAGGACGACGCTGTCGCCGGTCTTCAGCGGCTGGGCCAGCGGTTTGGCGGACGGCTCGCTCGCCAGGCCCTCGTAGTGCACCGTGCGCGGGTCGAGCAGGCAGACCTGGCCGCCCACCGTGATGCTGTCGTCGGTCACCCGCGTCACGGTCCCGTGGACGTTGCGGTGCAGGGTGACCGCGACAGGACCGCCCGGGGCGTTCTCGTCGATCACGACGAGGTCGCCGGGCCTGAGCGACCAGCCGTAGGGCAGTTCCTCCGCCTTGGCCGCGACGGGCGCGGCGGCGGTGAGACCGGCCGGGGCGCCGTAACGGCTCACGGTCACGTCCTGGCCGGAACCGCTGACCAGGACGCCCACGGGGGCGTCGGCCGGCGGTAACGGCGAGTTGCCGGACCGGTCCCCGAGAATTCCGGCGAACAGCCCGCGTCTGGTGGTTTCCTCCCTCATTACTGCTTCCTCTCTGTTGGTTACACCATCGGCATGAGCACGGGATAGAGGGCGGCGAGCGCGGCGAACGCCAGCGGGTCGGCGACCATGCGGGCCCGCGCGATCCCGCCGCCGACATAGACGTCCGCCGAGGTGAGCAGCGCGGACAGGCCCACCCGCGTGAGCGCGAACACGCTGTAGCCGGCCGCTCCCAGCACCGGATCGGCCACGACGAAGGCGGACAGCGGGACCACGTACCAGAGCCAGAACCCGATCCGCGTGGTGAAGCCGAGACCGAGCGCGAAGCCGTTGTACGCGGCGGTGCGCCAGTCCTGGTACCCGAGCCAGCGGGTGTCGGTCTCCCGGTCGAGCTGCCAGGGAACCGGACGGAGCGCCGCGCCCACCAGCACGGCCGACACCGCGATCAAGGCGAGCAGAGCCCGGAGGGAGGGCTCCACCGCCGCGCCGAGGAAACCGGCGAAAGCCCCGGCGAGCGCCGCACCTGCCACCGCCGAGAGGACGAGGACGGCACCGGCCACCACCGAGGAACCGAAGCACCCGGACACGCGGGCGCGCGTGATCATAATGATCACATTGGGGCCTCAAGGAAGGGTCTGCTGCGCGACTCCCACGACGAGCGCTGCTATCGCGAGCAGCGCCCAAGGCTGGAGACCCGCGAGATGCCCGGCGATCACGCCCAGCACGGCCGGCGGAAGCGCCAGCGCCGGCCTGAGGCGGGAACCGGTCAGGACGCCGCCCATCGGTCTCCTCCTCATCCGCCCACCGGGGCCGCGCCGTGGGCGGCCTGACGAAGACGGTCCACGTCGCCCGCGTGGCGCAGCACGCCCTTGGCCACCACCAGCCGGTCGGCCACCGCCACGCCGAAGGGACCGGAGCGGACCTTGAACCGCTCTCTCACGGTCGCGGCCGCGTCACCGGAGAGCACGCGGGCGTCCTGCGGCAGCATCCGCGCGAGACCGGCCGACGATCCCGGCATGGTGCCGTCGCTGACCACGCAGGCGAAGACGCCCGGATCCGCGGACTTCGCCACCTCCGCCGCCATCTCGTGGCAGGGTTCGCAGTCTCCGAAGAAGAACAGGACGACGTCGTCCGAGCGCAGGCCGGGAAAGTGCGGGGCGAGCGCGCCCACGGCGAGCCCGTCGGCGGGGGCGGCCCCGCTCACCGCGACCCGGTCCTGGAGAATCGACAACTCGCGCCGTACGACCAGCAGCCCGAGGCCGAGCAGCAGCAACCAGACCGAACAGAGGACCAACAACGCGGTGTTACCCATGACGCCCCAATCACCCGTCGAGCCGGACGCTGAACGGCTTGAGCACGGCCAGCGTGGACAGCAGCAGATACGCGCAGGTGATGACCGTGCCGGCGAGCAGCCCGGACACGCGCTGATCCACGGTGGGAATCGCCGGCGCCGCCGCGAGGAAGGCCGCGACGCCGATCAGGACGAGGTTCCTCGCCACCGTCACCCACGAGGTCGTCTCGCCCGTACCGAAGCAGGCGCACTCCACGCTCTGCCCGGCGAGGACCGACCGCACCACCACCGCGGTGAAGGCGACCAGAAGGACGAGAGCGCTGATCGCGGCCGGGGCGACGACCGGGCTGACCGCGACGGCCACGCCGACGGCGACCTCCAGGGCGCCGAGGAGCCGTCCCAGGCCGGGCCGCACCCGCCGGACGACGCCGAAGCGGACGAGGGCGAGCGCGAGCCCGAACGGTTTCCTGATCTTGGGAACGCCGCTGGCGACGAAAAGAGCGGCGATAATCCCAGAGCCCAGACCCACTAAATCAGCAAGATCCATAGACGTGATCATAAATGGCGGTAATACTGCGGTCAATGAGATCAACTGTCATATCGTTCTCGGCGTCAGTCATGCTGTTAGTGACGCAGACAGCCTGTTCGGCGGGCCCGCCGGAGGCGGTGCCGCCGCCGAGCACGGTCGCCTGGACGACGCCCGTCTCACCGCCCGCGACCCCGTCCTCCGGCGGTGTGCCCTGTGTGGATGTCGACCGGGCCGGGGATGAGGGTGCCTCCGTGGGTGGTGTGCGGGCAGGGCCGTTCGGTGAGAACTTGCGCAGCCAGCGGGGCGGGGTGGCGAAGCTGTGGGTCGCGCAGGATCCCGTCAAGGGGCATCTGGACGCGCTGATCCGGGTTGAGCACGTCGAGTCCCGGACGGTCGCGTACTACGTGCGGGACGCGGCGGCGACGGCTGCTGTGGTGAACGACGACGGGTCACTTGGGGACCGGATCTATCCGGGGTCGATTCTGCTGCCGCGTGAAGGGCGGGTGCGGATCACGGTGAGCATCGGTGACGCGTCCGGGTGCTTCGTTCATACGTTGTAGAGGGCTTTCTCGGAACAGGCCCGCCGTCGTCTGTGTGGAGCTCCTGTCTCATGTGGTCGCTTGTGGGCGTACGAACGTCCTGTCGTCAAGAACGTGGTCAGGAGTGTTGCCAGATCATGGCTTGCTGGTGTGATTGGGGAAAGGGCTCGGCTTCACGAGTAGCGTGAATATCCCAGCAGTTCCATCGCCGTGACGTTGTCGGGGCGGGACCAGAAGAGCTGGTGCAGGTCCTCTGGGAGTTCGTCCGTGTGTGTGCCTGGGTGTCCTCTTCGGAAGAAGTCGCCGTCGAGTTGGTGGAGTTCTGCGAAGGTGGGGATTCGGGCATCGGGCAGTGGCTGTAGCTCCGGCGCCAGTGTGGCCAGCGTCCGCTCGACCGTGCGTCGCGGCTCGCCGATCAGGTCCTCATAGCGGAGCACGATGCGATGGGGCGCGGGTGGGCGTAGCCAGCTCAGGACGTTCCGGCCCCAGTTGCCTGTGCCTATCTCGTCGCGGCGGTTGATGATCGTGCGGAGCTCGGTCTCGAAGTCGGTCGCACCCGTCAGGTGGGCCCAGGAGACTATCGAGTCACGGCCGTCTCGGACGAGGCAGATCGCACGGTCCTCTTCCCAGGTTCGCTGGCGGTCGGTCTTGATGAAATGCAGCTTCTCGGAGGCACGCATCTCCTCGATCGACGCCGGGCGCTCCTCGTAGCCAACCACCTCAGGACCGAGCCGGGCGGCCACGCCGTCGACGTCGTAGACGGTGGAGGTGTGTACGCCGTACAGCTGGTTGAGGAGGATGCGGAGGAAGGTGTTGCCGGATCGGGGGAAGGAAGCGACCCAGATGATCACGGCTTCAACAGTAACGTCCTCCTGCGTTACTTGTCCTGCGCGACATCTGCGCCGAAGAACCTGGGTGAAGACGTCGAAGCCCTGACACGGCATTGGTGGCAATGATTCGCGCCGGGGCTTCGCTTTTGTCAGGGTTCGAGGTCATCACCCTGATCGTCTCCACGGTGCCCGCGTCGCTGTCGGCGAGAGATGTCCCGTGCTGCCACCGCGATAACAGCGACGGACGCGAGTATCGAGGCGAAGTGCTCCAAGAAGTCGGTGATCGTCACCGCAGTCTCCCTACCAGCCCTTTGCCTGGATGAGCTGGTAGACCAAGGAGGGTTTCCAGCACATCCAGGGCATGCCTGAAAATGTGCTGGAGGTCTCTCCCGGCCCCATGCGCGTGCGCGATGACGCCCGGCAGCCCCGGGTGACTCGCACAATCGCACTGAGCAGGCGGTGTGCAGGCACCTTTAGTGACGAGACTGTCGCGAAGGGATACTCCCCTCCATCGACTTCAACAGCACATCGCCGTTGAGTGGCGTGCGCGATCAGTTTTCGTAACCCTGGAGATGGGACGTTGTTCCGCGGAGTCAGCTTGCCGAGCCTCGAATGTCAGTGCTGTCAACGACGGCCGAATTCTGACCCCCTGACGACGGTTGAATCTTGACCCCCTGATGTTGTCGTTGACTACTGTTCGTGCTCGGATCGGGCCGG